>JAFLSC010000009.1:38405-60144 GCA_022511145.1 Helicobacter sp. | reverse complement strand
GTCAAAATCCTTTAAAAACAGATTTTTAGAAAGCATAAGTAAAATATAAAATATTTATATCTTTTCGATAATTTTATCAAGTTCTAAAGTTTTATTTTTATGTTGCAAAAGTGTTTTTTCTAAGGTTTCAAGAGATTTTGGCGAGATATAATCAAGAAGTTGCACGATATGATTATATCTGGTGTAAAGTGCGTTACCTGGGTAAATTTTGGCAAGAATTTTAAAAGTATCTTTAGTGTTTTGCGTAAAAAGTTCTTGCTCACAGACATTAAGAGCCTCTGCGATAAAGGGTATCATATCCGCTTTTATCTCAATATTTCCATTAAGGTAAGCATACACACTTGATTCTGTGGGCGTTTCACCTGTTTTTGTCGTCCTCATATCTAAATCAATCAAACGTTTAGCAAACTCTCGTTTAGAAATCTTTTTAGCTTTTAAAAGCTCGTTAATTCTTTGTGCAACTTTCATACCTATCTCTTTAAAATTTTGATACAAATTTTTAGTGAAAGTATTATAAGCTTTAAAATTATTGATTAAGTATAAATTTATTTTAGTTTAGCTAATATTTTTGGAAATTAAATTAAAGGAGTTTTTATGTCTTATGCGGTAAAAATAGAGGGTGGTAAAGCCAAGGTTTATGAGGGAAAAAGTTTTAAAAGAAGTTTGGGTAGTGGCGTAACAGCCGCTTGTTGCAGTGATGAATGGGTTTTGATTATCGAAAGAGGAAGAGCCAAACAATACGCAGCACAAAATGGAAGCTTTAAACGCAATTTGGGAGACAATGACGCTACTGCTGTAAGTATTAGTGGAGATAGCGTTATTATCGGGTATGCTAATGGCAAATTTAAAGAATACAAGGCTTCAAGTGGTTCTTTTAGAGGCTCTGCCAAGGGATTACATTAAAAGGTATTTGATAAAATTAGTGTTTATCAGTCAATAAAGGATTTCCTTGAAAAAGTTTTTAGAATCCACGCTTGTGCAAAATATTATTTTAGTAGCGATTATTTTAAATTCTGCTGTTTTGGGGCTTTTAAGCCTCAATAATGATTTTTTGCCACACGCTCACTTAATCCTTATTGATGAGCTTTGTTTGTATTTTTTCATTTTTGAAATGTGCCTAAAAATAGTAGTTTATCAAAAAGACTTTTTCAAATCTCGTTGGAATCTTTTTGATTTTACTATTGTCGCATTTTCAGTAATTCCTTTTCTTGTTGATAACAATTCTCTTTTCTTTAGCGAAAATATCGTTATTTTTAGGCTATTTAGAATCGTTAAGGTATTACGCGTTTTTTCTACTATTCCCCAGCTTAAATTTATCATAATGGTTATTTCAAAAAGTGTTCCTAATGTCTTATGTATAGGGGCTTTACTCTTACTTGTTTATTATGTTTATGCGGTTTTTGGCACACGAATGTTTGGAGTGGCAATGCCAGAATATTTTGGGGATTTAGGACGCAGTTTTTTTACCCTCTTTCAAATGATGACAGGGGAGAGTTGGAGCGAAGCTATAGCAAGACCTACAATGCAAATTTATCCTTATGCGTGGGTATATTTTATTAGTTTTATTATTATTGTTAGTTTTATCGTGCTTAATATTATCATAGGTGTAATCGTCAATAGTGTCGATGAAATCAAAGAGCAAAAAGAGGAATCCAAATGACTTTTATAAATTTAAAATTCAAAGATTAACTAAAGCTTAAAATTATTGATTAAGTATAAATTTATTACATATAATATATAATATATTGCATAAATTTTGAGGAGGAAGTTATGGCGAGTGAATTTAAAAATTCCAAATTTCTACAAAAACATTACTATCTTTTAGATTCTCACTACAAAAGTGATAGTCTAGACAAAGGGAGAAAATTTAAACCTTTTTTTGATGAATTGTGCCAACATATTTTCGATATAAATCTTACTATGCTTCAGGGTATTGAGGATTTTCCCCTTCTTTATAGTGAGGAAAAAAGCTATTCAAGCATTGCTGCTGCGATTAATAACATAACTCCTTATCATATCAGCGAATGGACCATAGATTGTAGGGGCTATGGGATTGCTGATAAAGAAAGCGGCAAAGAAAAGAAAACAAGGAAGGTGGATTTTTGGTGCAGGAGCAAAGATAAAGATTTTGATGTGTGGATGGAGCTTAAAGCCTTGCGATTTTATGTAAGCAAAGACGAATTAGACACAGATTCTATCCACAAAGCATTTGAGCAAATTCTTGAAATTCACAAAATAAACAAACAAGACAGAATCCAAGACCATAAGCTTGTTTTACTCAACACAAAGGTGATTTGTGATAAAGAGGATTTTTTTGATAAATCTTATCAAAAAAGCTTAGAGAAAGTGCCACAAATTTTAGCCAAAAAGCTTGATGAAGAGTATGGAAAAATTAATGATGAAATAACAAAAGAAGCCCAAAAAGGCTTATTGCTCGGGGTTTTGGATTTAAGAGAGCAAATCCAAAAAGATATAAAAAATGACATTTGTTATAGAATAGATTATGCTAACGGACTTGAAAATAAGAGTTTCTTTGGCAAACTGGTTGCTCCTTATATCATTTTAGCAGGGCTTGTTATTACTAACCCTAGAGACTAAATAAACTTTGCTTATAAGCGGCACTAGTTAGCAACATATTAAAATTGACACAAAAACAAAGCGAGGTTCTAGGCGAATGAGAACCTTGCTAAAGTAAGTAAAACTTTTAGAATCTCCGCAGAGTATGGAAAAAGGAACACAAATGATACCACAAAAAGAAAATATAAAGACCTTGTTTGAGAGGGCTAAACCACTTGTGCCTATGTATGAGAGAGCATATCAGAGGGCTTGGAGTGAGGCTTATGATAGATTTGTAACTGATTTGTGCAAGGCTGCAAAGGGGAGCAAAAATCCCTATTTTTTAGGCATTATCGTGCTTTACAAGCCAAGCAAAAATGCAAAAACCACTATCGTCTATGGGTTGCAAAGACTTACCACTTTGGTGATTTTTGTGCGTGCATTGCTTAATATACTGCAAAAAAGAGCAAAAAAAGAGCGACTTCATTCTCGCGTAGAAAATGAGGATTTTTTAGAATCCATTAAAGAAGCTTATCTCATAAGCAATCATCAAGCCAAGCTTGAAATGGCTGAACGCGACAAGGATTTTTTTGAAAGGGCAATTATCTATAATGAAAAGCCCGATTCTAAAACAGATTCCCAAAGCGACATTGAAGATGTAAAGGAATCTCTTGAAGTGAGGTTAAACAAATTAGGGACAAAAGAGCTTTTAGAGCTTGTGGAGGCACTGCAAAAAATAGAGCTTACAAGTGTGTATGTGGAGGATAGAACTGAAGCTCTAGTGATATTTGAAATGTTGCATTTTCGCGGAAGTAAGCTAATAGAAAGTGATGAAGCTTGTATGGATAGGTTTAAATCCTATATTGCCTATACACTCTATACTCATTGTCCTAAGGAGGATTTTGAGCGAAAGCTTGATGAGCTAACAAATATTTTTAAAGAATTTCGTATTCCTACAGGAGATAGGTATAGAGAGGCTAAATATCATCTCAGCGAATGGTTCATGTTGTTCCATTTTGATATGACCAAATCGTTTGATATAAAGAATGGTTTAAGAACCCATGATTTTTACTTCAGTTACTTCATAGACAAACAGCCAAATGAAAATAAAATAGAATGGATTGAGCTGTATCTTAAAGAGCTTAAAGAAGCCTTTAGCACTATTGAGATATTTTTACATAAAGAAAAGACACCAAGCGTGTATGCAGACTACTTGCTCGGGCTTGATAGAGAAGAAATTTATCCTTTTATCCTCAAAGCCTATCGCCTCTTTGGCACAGATAGCAAGCAACTAGAGCGTGTCTTTTCTCTCCTAGAGATATTTACTCTTAGGTATGAGATTTATAGAGATAGTTCGTATGAGAGAGGCGATAAATGGAGCATTAAATGGGACGAGAATAAGACACTTTCGAACCTACTCAAAAAATTCACAACAGCACAAGATTTAGAAAAGGGTTTAAAAAGCATTATTAAAAGACATTTAAACGATAAAATAATAGCAGAGTGTTTGACCAAGTTAGACTGGTATTCGTATGCAAGCAATTACTTACTCGCACATTATGAAAACTACTTGAGAAATGGCAGTGTCCGCACAGAAAAACTTCCTTTTAGCGAAGATTATTTAGGAAATGTTGAGCGAGAACACATTGCCCCAGAAGTAAAAAAAGGTGAAAAAAAGGCGGCGGGATATTGCAAATACAACAAGGCATTTTGCGAGCAGTATTTAAACTGCATTGGCAATCTCATACTTCCTATACCTAATGAAACCTACGATTACGAGCCTATCGACAATGTGCCTTTTAAAAATAAACTAGCAAATTATGAAAACTCACCCCTTGCTCAACAAAGAGAGATTAAAGACTTTGCTACAAATGGCGTTTGGGATAAACAAGCCATTGAAAAACGGCATAAAAAAATCGAAAAATTTGTGCTTGAGACTTGGAGGATTTTTTGATGAATTCTACCAAAAAAAGCTAGAGAAATTTTGCGGACAAACTGGACAAAGATACGCACAAGCAAAAAGACAAAATCTCTCCAAAGGCTTGTTGATAGGAATTTTAGACTTAAGAGAGCAAATTCAAAAAGATATAAAAAATAACTTTTGTTACAGAGTAGATTATAATAACGGACTTGAAAATGAAAGTTTCTTTGGCAAACGGGTTGCTCCTTATATCATTTTAGCAGGGTTTGTGGTAGCGTAGTTGCAGTATAGGCAATAATGTAGAGGTTTTGGGCAATCTAGCGTCATTGCAAGAGACTTTAGCCTCGTGGTAATCTCACCCATTAAGATTGCTTGGAACTAAAGTTCCTCGCAATGACAGATAAAGAGCTAATGACGAGATAGAGGATTGTGCTCCACTTTATTTATAAGATGAGAAAAAAGAGCAAGGTAGGTAAAAGCAAGAACTTACCAATATTCTAAAGCCGTTTTTATCCCATACAAAACAAACTTACAATCCCTAAAAGAATGCAACTTGTTGCAATTATTTCATAAACCTTTCCTATTTCTTTAATTTTAGCTTTAATTTTCTTATCATATAAATAATAACTAAAGCTAAAAACATACAAGCTAACACACCAAATAAAATTATCAATTCGGCTTTTTGATAATTTGTAGCAAAACCAACCCGCTAACACTAAGAAAGTCATCACGACACAATGCCTGACCAAAATTTTAAAATTCCTAGCTCCTCTTTAAGTTTATCAATTTTTGCCATTTTATGCAGAATTCAACCAAGAATTAAAAAGTATAGGTTTAAGTAAAAAGAAGTTTGCCAAGTTTGTGGAGCTTCGCCCTATGAGCGTAACGAATTGGAAACAAGCCTCTAGTGTGCCAAGTTGGGGTAAATCGTAGTTTAAGTAACTACAAAAAGCTAAGCTTTTGATAAAATCAAAGCTACACTCACACCTCATAAGAGAACATTTCTAAGAGGATTTTTTTAAGGCTTCTTGTTTTTTAGGCTCTAAAATACAGATTTTTCTAAAAATCTTATGTTCACGCATCGGATTTGATCACAAAGAATCCTAACCTTTTTGCCTTCTAATTCAAAAACTCTAAAGGGGTGTCAAACCCTTTTTGAGGTAATAGTGGCAATAAGCCTTGTTTAAAGACAATTAAGCTTCTTTGGAAGAAAGAATCTCACAAGAGTATTTTTTAGCAATCTCTGCTCCTTAGGAAACTTAGTGTGCTTTTAATATATTTTTATTAAAATACTCTTTGAAATTGCTCTTAAGGATAAAAATGGCACAAATTAGTATATTCGGCGGTGGCTCTTGGGGAAAGGCATTGCATTTTGCCTTTAGTCAAAAAAATTCTTGTGGGATTGTTTCACGCAGAAACTTACAAATCTCCTCTCAAATCACACAAGAAGAAGCCCAAAAAAGCGAATACTTTATTGTTGCCATTAGCTCTCAAGCTTTAGAGGATTGGCTTAAAACTAACCCCCTTCCCCCAAAATCAAAAATCCTTGTTGCCGCTAAGGGAATCTCAAAAGGGCTTTTTGTTAATGAAATTTTTGAAAAATATTATCCTCACTCCTCCCTTTGCTTTTTAGCGGGTCCTAGTTTTGCTAAAGAAGTTTTAGCAAAGCTTCCGTGTGCGTTAAATGTGCATTCTAACAAAATTCAAGATGCTAAAGAATGGTTGGCTTTATTCCCTGATTTTATCAAGCCCTACGCCCTATTAGATGTCATTGGAGGCGAGATTGGTGGGGCTTATAAAAATGTTATTGCCATTGCAAGTGGGATTTGTGAGGGATTAAAACTCGGCAATAACGCTAAAGCTTCTTTGATTGCGAGAGGTTTGGTAGAAATGACGCGTTTTGGAATGTTTTTTGGTGCCAAGCAAGAAACTTTTTTAGGATTATCAGGAGCGGGAGATTTATTTTTGACGAGTAATTGCACACTTTCAAGAAATTTTCGTGTGGGACTTGCTTTAAGTGAGGGTAAGAGTCTGCAAGAATGCCTAGAATCCTTAGGAGAAGTGGCAGAGGGCGTGCCTACTTCTAAAGAGATTCATTATCTTGCACAAAAACACCAAATCTACACACCCATTGCCAAAGAAGTCGCTTTGATAATGGAGGGTAAATCGCCCAAAGAAAGTTTGCTTGATTTAATGAAAAGCACGCATTAAGGCTAAAACTTAAAATTTTAAGGATAAGATTATAATTTGAATAGTTTTGCTTTTTTATTGCAAGTGCGTGGAGTATTCTGAATGGATAAAATCCTTTAAATATTAGATTTAAGGCAGTTTAAGTAATGATTCCATCGATTTGCTCCTAGCAAAAAAGATTAAAAATGCAATTTCAAGCGGTTTTTATCTAAAAGGACATTGCTTTTTCAAAGCAAAGCTTTGAAAAATGGGGAGGAATTATTTGAATTTTATAGAGTTTGGAATAACATCACGCAGTGCTTGTGCTTCGTTATAATAACCGTCATTTAGTTCCCTAAGCCATTTAGCTAAGGCTATACAATCTCTCATTGTAGGGTGATATTCTTTAAAAATTTCGTTAGTTTCCCATTCCTCTCCCATTTTTTCAACCCCAACCTTAGCTGTTTCTTTAAGAATTTCACGACTTGCTTTTTCGCATCTTTCAAGCCATTGAGCTTCATCTTTTTTATAGGCTTCAATATCGGGATACATTGCTTTTACTTCATCAGAAATCGGTATAGAAGGATTAAATTCGGTTAAATTTTTTTTAGCCGCTTTTCCAGCTGCTTGCAAATCGTAACCTGCAGCAAAGACGCTAGTAACACTAACACATACAGCAAGACTTAGCGTTATGGTGAGTTTAGTAATTATTTTTGTTTGCATCGTTTTTCCTTTTGTTTAAAATTTTGGTATTTTACCATAAATTTATGAAAATTTATGTTTTAGGGTTTGGTTTGCCCTTGTCAAACCAAAAAACAAGCCAAGCGTTGCTTAGTTTTTCTTAATTTGCAATTCTTTTCCTTCTTTTAAGTCCCCAAATCCGCCTACACCTAGATAAAAACGAAGTTCTGAGCAGTTTAAGTAAAATAAATTTTCTTCTTGTGTCGTTTTCTGCTTAGAATACCCATTTATCTTATCTAATACATCTCGACACTTTGCCCATTTATCTTTTGCTTTTTCATAATCCTCTAAAGTCGGATACATTTTTCTAAAATCTTTCAACAACAAAATTTCTTTACTCGCATCGCTGTTGCCACCTCCACAAGCACTAAAAATCAATCCTGTACTTACACTTATCAAACACAATTTAACAAAATTTTTCTTTTGCATACAAATCCTTTAGAGTTAAATTTGCGAGAAATTATAGCAAAAATATTTTATTTTTTTTCAATATTTAATTTTATGTCATTTGGATTTGATAATGAGGAATTTTACAAAGATTTCTGATTGTACTCCCAAAAACTTAAGAAATTTTAAAATCCCTCTAAAATTCCTCAAAATATTGAGCAATTTTATCAATTGCTTGCGTTTTAGTTAAAGCAAGCATTAAAAGCACCCTTGCTTTTTGGGGATTGAGGTTACCCGCACTGATAAAACCTTGTGCCTTTTCCTCTTGACTTAAAGGCACGATTCCAGCACCTGTTCGTGAGCTTTTTACCACAATTATTTGGTGTTTTTCTAAAAGCTCGATGAGATAGTCCTTTTGGTTTTGATGAATGCTTCCCGCTCCACTCCCTGCGACAATCAAGCCTTTTGTGCCTGATTCCAAAAAGGCTTTAATGGCAACTTTGGAGCCATCATTAGCATAAGTATAAACAATATCAACTTTAGGGAGCTGCTCTAAACCCGTAATATCAAAAGGAGATTGCTTCGCGTGAAGCCTCTTAGATAGGGTATTCCAATGTATCTTACCATCAATAATATAACCCATTTCACCGCTATTTGGAGAGCTAAAAGCATCAACATTAAGCGTGTGAGTTTTTGCCACTTCCCTAGCTGCATAGATTTTATCATTCATCACCACCATTACTCCCTTTCCTTTGGCTTGTTTATCACTCGCTAAAGCAAGAGCATTATAGAGATTTTTAGGACCATCAGCACTCATTGCTGTGCTTGGACGCATTGCACCGGTTAAAACTATCGGTTTATCACTTTTTATTACCAAATTTAAAAAATACGCTGTCTCCTCCATTGTGTCTGTGCCGTGAGTAATCACAATCCCATCGATTTTTGACTCTCCTAAAAGCGTATTAATGCGTTTAGCAAGTTTAAGCCAAATGGCATCAGTCATATTGGAGCTGTCAATATTAGCAATCTGCTCGGTGCTAATGTGAGCTAGATTTTGCAACTCCGGCACAGCTTGAACCAAATCCCCCACGCCAACACTACCGGCTTTATAGCCTGTTGTAGCTAATTCACTCTTTGCTTCCCCTGCGATTGTCCCGCCTGTGGCTAAAATCATAATATTAGGTTTGCCAAATGCTAAAACACTCATCATTAAAAAGACTCCACCAAATAATATTTTCATAACACACTCTTTAAAGCTCAATTTTTGAATTTTAAAATTATACCTCATAGGAGGACTTTTAAAGCAAATTTATTCTATAATCTTGATAAATTTTATCAAAGGGTAAAAATGGTAGAACGTTACGCTCGTGAAAAAATGAAAAAGCTTTGGGATATGGAGGCGAAATATTCTGCTTGGCTCAAGGTAGAAAAAGCTCTAGTTAGAGGGTGGAATAAACTTGGGCTGATTCCTGATAGCGATTGTGAAAAAATCTGCAAAAAGGCGAAATTTAATATCGCTAGGATTGATGAGATTGAAGCTGTTACCAAACACGATTTGATTGCCTTTACTACAAGTGTGGCAGAATCTTTAGGCGAGGAGTCTCGCTGGGTGCATTATGGTATCACTTCAAGCGATTGTATTGATACTGCTGTGGCTTTGCAAATGCGGGATTCTTTGAAAATTATTCTTAAAGATATAGAGATTTTGCGTCAAGCTATCAAAAAACAAGCTTACGCTCATAAAAATACTTTAATGGTAGGACGAAGCCACGGGATACACGGCGAACCTATCACTTTTGGGCTAGTGTGTGCGATTTGGTATGATGAGATAGGGAGACACCTTAAAGCCTTAAAATCGACTTTACAAGTTATTGCTGTGGGGAAACTAAGCGGTGCTATGGGAAATCTCGCCCATACACCAATGGAACTTGAAGCCCTTGTGTGTAAAGATTTGGGATTAAAACCTGCACCTGTGAGCAACCAAGTGATTCAAAGAGACCGCTATGCGAGGTTGATTAGCGATTTAGCCCTGCTTGCAAGTAGTTGTGAAAAAATCGCGGTGGCAATTCGGCATTTGCAACGCACAGAAGTGTATGAAGCTGAAGAATATTTCTCTCAAGGACAAAAGGGAAGCTCCGCAATGCCTCATAAACGCAATCCGGTTTTGAGTGAAAATATTACCGGACTTTGTCGTATGATACGCTCTTTTGTGATTCCTGCAATGGAAAATGTCGCTCTGTGGCACGAGAGAGACATTAGCCACTCGAGTGTGGAGCGTTTTATTCTGCCTGATAGTTTCATCACAACAGATTTTATGCTTAATCGCCTAAGTGAATTAATACAAAACCTTGTTATTTATCCTAAAAATATGCTTAAAAACCTCAATCTAACAGGTGGTTTAGTTTTCTCTCAAAGAATCTTGCTAGAACTTCCTAAAAAAGGCGTAAGTCGTGAAGATGCCTATAAAATTGTCCAACGCAATGCGATGAAGGTTTGGAAAGATTTACAAGAGGGCAAGGCAGCCTTAAATCAAAAGGGCGAGAGTTTGTATCTGCAATATTTGCTTAGCGATACGCAACTCGTGGATTTAATCGGAAAAAAAGCGATTGAAGAGTGTTTTGATTATGGTTACTATACCAAAAGCATTCCTGCTATTTTCAAAAGGGTTTTTGGAGAGTAAGTAATTAAAGTCATTGCGGTGGCTTTGCCTTATGGCAATCTCTTTTTGGGTTTTATAGATTGCTTCGGAATTATCATTTTTCGTAACGACAGAATAAAGGATAATAAATTACTCAAACTTCCCTTTTCTATCCAACTCCTCACACATTCTCTCAAACTCTTGATAATATTTCCAAGAAGCAACAATATCAGGACGTTTGGATTTGATAAGGGCTAAATGCTCCTCATCTAAAACTTTTTTAAATTTCTTTCTTAATCTTTCATCTTTTCTTAAATAGTCTAAAACATCATTTTCAGTAAGTTTTTTAGCATTTTCTATTTTTTCTTGCTCTAGTATATTTTCTATTAATTCTTTTACAAATACTTTGGTTCTATTAAAAAGTTTTGTATTAGCTTTGAATTCTTTATACTTTTCTTCATCTTCACATTTAATAGCAACCCTAATAATATCAATTTGAGAAATATCCTCTTTGCTCAAAATTTCATTAGTAATGTCTTTATGGATATTTTCCTCTATAAAAAATTTCTTTAGCAAATAGAGATGAATTCCATCTTTCTTTTTAAAAGAACTATTATCATTAGTATTAATCTTTTCTAAATCATCATTATGAATATAAAGAGTAGGCAATAAATGTGCAAAATCACTACTCTTGCGTTCAAAATATTCCCTATCCTCTTCTTTAGGTTCAGCCACATTAAATTCTTTAGCAAATCTTTTCATTGTTTCAAAAGTTCTCTCACCAACAATCTCTGACATATCCATAAATTCCACTTCATTGATATTAATTAGTGCGTTATAAAGTAGAGTATCGTGGAAGCACATAATACGAAAATTTATCCAATCTTCTATATTTTCCAAACTAGGATAAGATTTTAAACCTCCGATTGCTGAATAACCTATCAAATTTGCAAGATATTCTTTAGTGTTATAAGTTAGATTGATAATTTTATTTTTTGTCTTGCCTCTTTTTACTGACATATAGTGTTTAAGCATACTTATAGGGTCTCGGACTTGATTGAGTGTTTTTATTTTGGGAGTAGGGATTATGGCATAGAGTTTTTTATCTTTCGAGCTTGGGTAATACTCCAAGATTGTCAAAAGTGCCTTATCTTGAAAACTTGAGGCATTGAAACAATAAATATAAATTTCTTTTTCTCTTTTCCTATAGCTTGAATAAGTATTAATATTTAATTTTCTTATAAAGGAATCAAATGTATCCCCTGTTCCGTGTGATGTAAATTTTACCATATCGCATTGTTTAAGAGGCACATTCATCTCCCAAGCAAGTTCAGCAGGGATTGTATTATAATCAATCTTTTCAGGATTAAGTAAGCTTGGATAAGGGTGATTTTTATCTTGATAGTTTTCTTTAAATTCTTTAGAGTAAAGCCAGACTTTTATGGTGTTAAGATTTTCTATGAAATAAGTTGAATGTAGGTTTGAAACAAGAGTTTGTTTTAAAGCATAATAATCTTTGAAATCTTTAAATAGGATTTTAATTTCTTTCTTAAGAAAGGGTGAATGAGCTATAAGCCATACCCCCCCATACTATTAAAGCTCTGATTTTACCAATTTTCTCTTTTTATTTATCTCTTAAAAAATATTTGATTCTTCTCCTTTGTTTATCCAAATAAGTTCTACGTCTTGCTTGGTTTAAACGATAAAGATAATTTTTTATTGAATATAAAAGTGTTTGCATTTAATTTCTCCCTTATACTCTAATCAAACCAAAATTCAAAACCTAAAAATTCAGCTTTACCAAATCCTTAGGGATTTTCACCACCACTTTTTGCACTAACTCTATTTTATCAGGGGCAATTCCGCCTGCATGCACATCATTAGGCTCAAAAACTGCCAAATTCCCCCTAAAGAGTAAAAGGCTAGAGGCATAGGGCGAGGGGCGGTATTCAATCAAATCTTTTTGATTATCATAAGGCACTTTCACTTTACAAAGACTATGCGGGGCGACAAAAAAAATCTCTCTCCCGCTAACTACCATTTGGAAATCCACCATCTCTTTATGACTTTCATAAAAAGCCTCTTTTGGAGATTTTGTCTGATAGGCTTGCTCGATAGCTTTTACCCCCTCTCCAAAATGCACTTCAAAAGTCTCACCACTTTTGAGATTGGTAATCCTTTGATACACTTCATTTCCCTCCTCCAAGGCATCATAGAGATAGCCAAATACTTTTGCTAATATTTTACTTTTATGAAATTTTTTAGCTAAATCAGGAAGATAACCCACAAACATCACCGCTCCTTTTTAAAAATTCCGCAATCCTATAATAACCCACTCACCCTCTTGATTGCATAGCTCAATAATGCAACCTTTTGAAATTTTTAAAGGACAGCTCCCACAAAGTTTACAGACAAGCTCCCCGATTGTAGGTTCGTGTCCCACAATCACAATTGTTTCCCACTCTTCATTATAGATTTGGGATTCATAGTCTTTAGCACTCCTATCAGGATTAATTGAGGGACTCAAAAAGAAAGTAGCCTTAGGCTGATATTTAGCGATATATTTAGCAGTATCCCTAGCACGAAATGCTAAAGATGTGATAATAGCATCAATCTTGGGGTATTTTTTGGCAAGGATTTTGCCAACCTTTTGAGCTTGTTTTATCCCTCTAGGTGTCAAAGCTCTCTCTAAATCCTCTTTACCAAACTCCCTATCCTCTGCTTTCGCGTGTCGCACTAAAATTAAACGCATTATTGCTCCTTTCTTAATTTCTCAATCACTTTGATAATGAGTTTAGCACTCTGCTGCGAAGAAAAATCCAAAAATTCATCATAACTTGCAAATGCCCCCTCATCAGCACTATCAGAGATAGCACGAATCACACAAAGTGGGATTTGGAGATTTTCACAAACCACCGCGACACTTGCTCCCTCCATTTCAATAACATCAGCTTGGAACTCTTTAGCAATCCATTCTTTTTTTTCTTTATTGTTGATGAATTGGTCTCCTGTAGCGATAATACCCTCAAATAGCGGAATTTTTTGCTCTTTTGCGGATTGTCTTACCAAAGCATTAAGGGTTTCATCGGTTTGGTAAAAAATCTTACCTTCTGAAAAAAATCCAAAAGGGTGTCCAAAGGCTGTAATATCTGCATCGTGCTGGGCTAATTTCAACCCCAAAAGCAAATCTCCTACTTTTAAGTTGGGATTTACACCGCCTGCGACACCATTAAAAATCATTTTTTCACAACCAAAATGTAAAATCATACAGCACGCACTCAAAGCAGAATGCACCTTACCAATACGACTGTATGCGATAATTAATGTCATATCAGGCAATTTTACCTCGTAATAAGTATTCCCCCCAAAGGCAATACTCTTGTAATCTTTATAATACTCTAGCAAAGGAGCAATCTCTTCTGAAGTTGCCCCCAAGATTCCTATTTTCATCAAAAATCCTTAAAATCTTTTTGCAAAAAGTCCATTATCTCTTGATATTTTTGCAAAGATAAAGTTTCTTTTTGGCTTAATCGCTTATTTAAGCCCTTTAGCACATTACCACCGCATTCTAAGAAGTAATCCACCTCTCCCTCAAAATTGCGGATAGATTGCTTGTAAAGCACAGGAGAGATAAGCTGCTTGGAGAGTAATTCTAAAGATTGTTCTTTATTATCATATTTTTGGGCATTCACATTAGAGATGATAGGAAAGATAAACTGCTCATTTAAATCCTCTTTTAAAAGAGCTTTGAAATCCTCACACATCGACTATAAAAGTGGACAATGGCTAGCAACAGACATCGGAAGCAATAAAACGCGTTTTGCTCCCATTCCTTTAAGCTCCACTTCTAAATCCATTAAATCCGCTTTTACTCCCGCTAAAACAATCTGTCCTTCACCATTATAATTTGCACACCAAACCTTTAAACCCAAATTTCTTTTTTTGTTGCAAAATTCCTCAAGGATTGAATCCTCTAAACCTAAAACAACCATCATTCCTGCTTCTTTATCCTTGCAAGCTGCCTCCATTAACAATCCCCGCTTATGCACCAAAGCAATTGCTTTAGAAAAATCTAATGCCCCACTTGCACACAAAGCACTAAATTCACCCAAAGAATGCCCTAACCCTAAAGCGACTTTAGAGGCTATTTTAGGAATCACTAAACTATAAGCAGCATAACTAATAAGTAAAATGGCGGGTTGTGTGTATTGCGTGAGATTAAGTTTAGTATTCTCACTAAAGCACAAAGCCTTCATATCTTCTTTAAGAATCTCGCTAGCTTGCTCAAATAATTCTCTAACTTCCTTGGAATTTTCATACAAATCTTTACCCATACCTACTGCTTGACTTCCTTGACCGGGGAAAATTAAACCAAATTTCATTGTTATCCTTATAATTTAAATTACATACTTGTTTTTGCACGAACACCAAGTAAGCCCAAACCACATTCTAGGCTTTTTGCTACAATAAGCAAAACTCTTAATATTTGGGCTTCCTCTTTTGTGTTGAGGATTTTTTGCTCATTATAGAAATGATGAAATTCACTTGAAAGCAAACGCAAATATTCTACCACTTTTTGGGGTGCTCTTTGGATAAAGGCATCTTCTAAAACTTTAGGTAAGCTTAAAGCCAAAACCAACAAATCCCTTAAAATCTCACTCAATCCCTCTAAGCTCACTTCTTTAACACTCTCAAAATCATAACAAGATTTGCTAAAAAGCGTGTGGATTCTTGCGTGAGCGTAATGAATATAATAGACGGGATTAGAGGAATCTTGCTTGTTAAGCACTTCAATATCAAATTCCAAATGAGTATCTGCTTTTTTGCTTAAAAAAACTAAACGCAAGGCATCTGCCCCCACTTCATCAATCACATCTTTCATCAAAATAAAATTCCCTGCCCTTTTACTCATCTTATAGGATTGCCCACCCTTAAGTAAAGACACCATTTGGGAGAGTAAAACCTCTAAATTTTGAGATTCAAAACCTAAAAATTCAATAGCCGCCTTAACCCTTGCAATATAGCCGTGATGGTCTGCCCCCCAAATATTAATGTATTTTGTAAAAGAACGCAAAAATTTATCTTGATGATAAATAATATCTCCTGCCAAATAGGTTGGCTCCCCATTTTCACGCACAATTACGCGGTCTTTTTCATCGCCATACTGACTAGATTTAAGCCAAATCTTTCCTTCACTCTCATAAACACCTTGATGAGATTTAAGCACCTCTAGCACATTCTCCCAACGCACAAAAAGCTCTTTTTCGCTCACATAATTATCAAAATTAATGCCAATTTTAGCAAGATTACTTTGGATTTCTTGGAGCATTTTATCCTTACCAAAAAGGCTTAAAGTAGAGATTTGCTGGGCTTTGGAAGTGTTTTTGAAAAATTCCTTACCCAAAGTCTTTAAAGCATCTTTAGCTAGCTCAAAGATATATTCTCCCCTATAACAGCCCTCTGGAAACTCATTTGCCTCATTAAAAAGCAATTGCCTTATAGCAAAATAAATAGAACACCCTAGATTTTCAATCTGCACTCCCGCATCATTAATATAATATTCCGTTGTGATGGGGTAACCCAAATACCTTCCAATCCGAGCAAGTACATCACCGAAAATCGCCCCTCTTGCGTGTCCGATATGCAAAGGTCCTGTGGGATTAGCACTCACATACTCAAGCAAGATACTCTCTTGCTTTTGGGGCTTAGGATTAGCAATATTTGAGGCAAATTCCTGTGCGATTTGCTCTAAAAATTGATTGCTTAAAGAAAAATTCACATAACCACCAACCACACTTACAGAGGAGATTTCACTTAAATCTTTAAGCTTTGAGGCAAATTCCTGTGCGATTTGATTAGGATTTTTTTTCCATTCTTTTGCCCAAGCAAAAGTGGGCAAGGCAAAATGCCCAAACTTCTTTTCTTTAGGCTTTTCTAACACACTTTGGATTCCTAAAGTTTCATCAAGACGATATTTAATTCTCTCGTGCATATTTTAGGCTTTTGTTGTCTCATTAGTCGCGTTTGTTGTTGTTTCTTTTTTGTCTTGCTCAATAGAAGTGGATTGCATACTTTTATTTTCCTCTTCTTCATCTTCTTTCACGGCTTTTTTGAAATTCTTAATTCCTGAACCCAAACCTTTTGCTAATTCTGGGATTTTTTTTGCCCCAAATAACACAATAATAATTAACAAAACTATTAAAAGCTGTTGCAAACTAGGCATCATTGCAAATCCTTTAAAAAAAATTATCGCATTATAGCATACTTTCAAAAATCCCCAAAAAATGCCCTAAAATGTGCAAGTATTTTTATGTATGCAATAAAATTTAAAGTAAAATCTATAAACTTAACACGAATCATTTTTTTTATCAAAACTTTTTTATACAATGTCGCACTTTAAATGTTACAAGGTTTAGGATATGAACATATTGCAATGGGAAAGTAGCTCTTTTGGTGCGGTGGCAATACATTGTCTTTATCAAAATGCAAGCTCAAAGGAAATGCAAATTATTTTACCCAAAGGGGAGAGTATCAAAGAACATAAAGCTTCCTCGCACATCATCGTGCAGGTGCTTAAAGGAAAGATTTGGTTTGAATCACAAGGAGAGAGAAATAATCTCAATCCTTTTGATATGGTAACACTAGAGGCTAATATACCCCATTCTTTAGGGGGCTTAGAAGATTCTATCGTGCGTTTAAGTGTGGCATTATAGACTTATACAAAGGAGAAAAATGCTTATCAAGGATTATATGACGCAAGACCATAGGGATTGTGATGAGGAGTTTGCAAAAATTGAGGAAAGCGTCTCTAAAAAAGATTTTAAAGAAGCTCTAAGTCTTTTTAAGATTTTCAAAGCTCACACACTAAGACATTTTTCCCAAGAGGAAGATTTACTTTTTGTACGTTTTAGTGAAGCCACAGGAATGAGCGGAGGACCCATAGAGGTAATGAAAATGGAACATAACCAAATCCGTGGGATTTTAGAACAAATGCAAAATGCACTTGAAAATAATCAACAAGAGGAATTTTTTGGGCTAAGCGATGCGATGATGATTACCCTCCAACAGCATAATATAAAAGAAGAGCAAATGCTTTATAATATGATACAAATGCAGCTAAATAGCCAAAATGATGAACTACTAGAGCAGCTCAAAAGCTTCCCTAAGAGTGTTTAAATGCCACTATCACAACATCTAAATTTGCTCAATTCATCTGCACCAAATCCACCTTCATTCAAGCCACCCTTGCTTTTTGATATGAGAGCTTTAGAACACCCAAAACCCTTAGAAATAATGACAAAAGCCCTCATAAAAGCAAGTGAAGGGGAGATTTTGCTGATGATTCACAGAAAAGAGCCTTTTTTGCTTTATGAGATTATACAATCCCGCCACCTTTGCTATCACACAACACAAGAGGGCGAGAGCTTTTTTATCCTTATTGCAAAAGAGGAGATATTGCATTCTTTTCTTACAAACTTCCTCCCTCCAAATACGCTCTTTTCATCTTGGGGTGATATTGTGCAAAAAAGCAATCAAGTGGAAACCTCGCATAAAGATTTATAATGTATCAAGGCATTTCCTTAAGACAAGCCCCGCCACTTGGCGTTGTAATAAGCTTTTTTCTTAATGCCCAATACTACCTTATACTTGCAGGGATAAGCTTCTTTTTGGAGCTATCGCCCATTACTCTTGTGCATTGTTTAACTTTAGGATTTTTGCTCTTAAGTGTTTTTGGGGCTATCACACAAATGCTTCCAGTCTTAGCAGGGATTTATCTCCCCAAAGTGCGTATAGTGAGTGCTTTAACTCTCATCTTTATGAATCTTGGGATTTTACTCTTTATAGTAGGCTCGGGGCTTATTTTTAAGGACTCTTTGCTTGAATTTACTTTTGGCTTGGCTTTAGGGTGTATAAGCTTAGGGATTCTTATTTTTTTGGGTAATGTCTTTTATCAAGCAAGGCATATCACCCACAAAACACCCACTATTTATTATATGTTTGCGGCTTTAGTTGTGCTTGTGGGGCTGTGGATTGCTGGGCTAACTCTAGGGATAAAATTTGTTGGCTTCACTTGGGGCTTAGAATCTCAAATATGGCTTTTACTTACCCATAGAATCTTTGCGTTAAGTTTTGTAACACTTCTTATTTTTGGAGTAATTTTGCAGGTGCTGCCAATGTTTTATGTCGCTCCTGCTTATCCAAAAATCTTTTATGCCACAATCGTCCCCCTTTTGTTTGCGTTGCTTTTATGTGGCGTGGTTGTGGGCTTTTTAGACGAGAACCTCCAAAACCCTATTATTTACTTTTTCTATGCCTTGCTAGGGGTTTTACTTTTAAGCTTGGGGGTGATGAGTCTAAGAATCTTATTTTTACGAAAAAGAAAAATCACAGAAGTATCTTTATGGTTTTGGGTTTTTGGTTTTAGCAATCTCATTGCTTGTGCATTGTGTTGCTTTGGCTTTTTGGGGGGCTTAGATTCTACTCTACCCTTTTTATCAAAGCTTGTAGCATTTTTTGCACTAGGCTTTGTTTTAAGCATTATTTTTGCGATGATGTTTAAGATTGTGCCTTTTTTGACTTGGTTTCATTTGAGCTTTAATGGGATTTTAGAGCTTCCTAATATGCGAGAGATTATCCCCCAAAAAGCAATGAAATGGCATTTTACAATCTTTATAGTGAGCTATTTGGGACTACTTTTTTCTTGCTTTTTTGTTTTTGCTTCGGGATTGATACTGCTTGGAGGATTAGGGATTTTTTATATCTCTAAAGCCTTTAGACTCTATCTTTGTATGCTTAAAACCTCCACTTAATGCTGCTTTAGGAGTGCTTTTTTGGCAGCTAGACACTTCCTAGTGTCTAGTTAGCTCCTAGTTAATTTTTAGCTTTATCAATCAATTTATTTTTTTCAATCCAAGGCATCATTGAGCGAAGTCTTGTACCTACTTTTTCGATTTTATGTACAGCAAGATTCTTGCGTTCCGCATTCATTCGAGCATATCCAGCCTTACGTTCTAAGATGAAATCTTTAGCAAATCGCCCCTCTTGAATATCTTTAAGAATAGCTTTCATTGCCTTTTTAGATTCTTCATTAATCACACGAGGACCACTTACCATATCGCCATATTCTGCAGTATTTGAGATAGAATAACGCATATTTGCTAAGCCTCCCTCATAAATTAAATCCACAATGAGTTTAAGCTCGTGCAAACACTCAAAATATGCCATTTCTTCAGGGTAGCCTGCCTCTACTAATGTCTCAAATCCCGCTTTTACAAGGCTTGTTACACCTCCACATAGCACAGCTTGTTCGCCAAACAAATCGGTTTCAGTCTCATCTTTGAAAGTTGTCTCAATAATGCCACTTCTACCCCCACCAATAGCACTTGCATAGCTTAATGCAATCGCTTTTGCATCGCCCTTGCTTGTATCTTGAGCCACTGCGATAAGGTCAGGAATTCCCCCACCTTTAACGAACTCACTCCGCACAGTGTGTCCGGGGGCTTTTGGTGCAACCATAATCACGCCTACCCCACTTGGTGCGCTAATGCAACCAAAATGAATATTGAATCCGTGTCCAAAAGCGATAATTTTATCTTCACTTAAATTTGGCTTAATATCTGCTGCAAATACATCAGCTTGCAATTCATCAGGGATGAGAATCATAATCACGTCTGCCCATTTTGTTGCCTCGCTCACTTCAAGCACCTTAAAGCCTTTTGCTTCAGCCTTTCCCCAGCTTTTGCCACCTTTATACAGCCCAATCACCACTTCCACGCCAGAATCTCGCAAATTTTCCGCGTGAGCGTGTCCTTGACTCCCAAAGCCAATAATGGCTACTTTTTTCTTTTGAATCAGCCCTAAATCACAATCCTTGTCATAATACACTTGCAATGCCATTTTAATTCCTTAAACTTAGGTAAAATAAAGCTAAATTATAATCTAAATAAGTTTAGATTTACTTGAATATTAGCTGCAACACGCACTCCTAGCATAAAAACAACAAAAATGTAATTAAAATATCGTTACAAGGCTTTTTATTGTTATCATAAGAAATAAAATGACAAAGTAAGCCCTTTGACTTATTGCAAGAAAATGTAGTATGAAAAAAGCGTCTTGAAAATAATAACAAAGCAATCCCACTTGTGCCACAAAGATTCTAACAATTTTTTGCAATGGCAACCACTCTACCATTACTAAGAAATGGTAATTCCAAAGCAATCTTTCTGTGCGTTATTGTGAAGTTTTGCTGAAACAATTTTGTAGATTGCCAAGAGGCTAAGCCTCTTGGCAATAAGAGAGTGTCATTGCATAGCTAATTGTCAGAAACGCTAAGCTCGTCTTTGATTTTTTCAAGATTTTTCTTGCCAAATCCCTTGACTTTTTCAAGCTCCTCTACGCTCTCAAAAGGCTTTTTGCTACGATATTCCAAAATCGCTTCTGCTTTTGCCTCACCAATTCCCTTAACACTCATTAACTCTTCTTTAGTTGCCGTGTTGATATTAACAGCAGCAAACAGCAAAGAACTAAGCATTAGCAAACTTAAAATGAATTTCATTGTAACTCCTTCAAAGTAATGATTTCAATTACATTTTAACAAATAAAAAAATTTTTATCCCTTAGGGAAAAAATAAACAGGCTTTTTTGCTTTAAATTGTAACTTATCGTAACACTACACTCGCCGATAACTCAAAGCTTCTAACAAATGCGATTTTATGATTTTTGAACTTAAGGCTAAATCAGCGATACTGCGAGCAACTTTGAGAATTTTATCCCTTTGTCTTAAAGAAATGCCAAAATGCTGGATTGCCCTCTGTAAAATCTCCTCCTCTTCCTTATCTAAATGACAAAACATTTGCATTTCTTCATTACTAAGCCTCGCATTAAAAGATTTTTGTCCCCGTTGTTTTTGAAAACTAAAGGCTTCAAGCACTTGTTTTTGCATTGTTTTAGAATCTACTTTATGCTCAAAATCCCCTCCTTCTTGCATTTGTATAACTAAATCAATTCTGTCTAAAAAGGGGTCTGAAAGCTTATTTTGATAGGCTTTAATCTCCCGTTCATTGCACCGACACTCTTTACTGACGCTCAAAAGATTCCCGCAAGGACAAGGATTCATTGCTCCTACAAACAAAAAATTTGTGGGGTAGGTTATTTTAGCGTGCAATCGCGAAACGCTAAAATAATGATTCTCTAGTGGCTCTCGCAGGGATTCTAAAATATTTTTGGGAAAATGAGGTAATTCATCAAAAAATAAAATTCCTAAATGGGCTAAGGCAATCTCGCCGTATTTGAGATTTTTAGCAACTGCACTGCCTAAAATTGCTGCT
>JAFLSC010000009.1:30352-38395 GCA_022511145.1 Helicobacter sp. | reverse complement strand
GAGGCACTATTGTGAGGATTTCTCAAAGGGCGAAAAGGCGAGATTTCTAAAACTCCGTGAATTGCGGCAATCTCTAAAATCTCTTCTAATTTTAAGGGAGGCAAAATATAAGGCAATCGTAAAGCAATCATACTTTTTCCGCTCCCCGCACTGCCTTCTAAAAGCAAATTATGAAATCCTATCGCACTAATTAAAGCTGCCCTTTTGGCTCTTTCTTGTCCTTTAATATCACTAAAATCTAGCGGAAAATCCTCACTATAATAATAATTTACTCCTTGAATTTTTGTTTGTAAAAAAGGCAAATCTTCGCACAAACAAGTTAGAGGGGGAGGATTTTTTATTATTTCTAGGGCTTCTTGAAGTGTTTGGGCATAATAGGCTTTAAGTTTAGGAATTTTAGAATAAATATTTTGAGCTTCTTTGGGTAAGATAAAACAAAAATTTCCTTCTAAATTTCCTATTAAAGAAAATAAAAGCGGATAAATTGCTGGGGTATTTTTCACTCTCCCATCTAAGCCTAATTCTCCAAAAACAAACCATTGGATAGGATTAGGATTGGTAATTTGGTTAAAATCAGCAAAATCTTGCAAAGCAATCAACAAGGCAATCGGTAAATCATAAAAGCTTCCTTGTTTAGGTAAGTCAGAGGGCGAGAGATTAATCGTAATTTTTAAAGGAGGGAATTTAAAACCATTAGCGAGCAAAGAAGATTGAATGCGTTGGCGGGATTCTTGAATGGCATTACCCGCTAAACCCGTGATTTGAAAGGAAGGTAGGGCACGAGTAAAACTCACTTCAATTTCTACAACTTTGGCTTTTAATTCCTCAAAAGCAGCACAATAAATTTGGCTAAAACTCATTGCATTTTATGCCTTATCTTTACTTTTATGCTCTTGATGTTTGTGTCCTTGTCGTCTGTGTTCTTTTTCAAATTTTTTTCTTTTTAAAAGAGGAAGCTTATCGATAAATAAAATTCCATTGAGATGGTCAATTTCGTGCTGAAACGCCACAGCAAGATAATCACTTGCTTGAATCTCTTTGGGATTCCCAAAGCGGTCTTGATAATTTACAATAATAGATTGATTGCGTTTAATATCCTCATAAAACTCTGGCACACTCAAACAACCCTCATTAAAGGCAATCTCACCTTCTTTTTGGGTAATTTCAGGATTGATAATTTCTAACAAATCTTCTTTGTGCTGGTTACCTTCGCTATCAGGGATACAAATCAACAAAGCACGGATAGGCTTAGCCACTTGAATAGCCGAGATGCCTACACCATTTTTGCTTATCATCACTTCATACATTGCATCTAAAAGCTCACCTAATGCCTCATCAAAAACTTCAACAGGCTTGGAGATTTGTCGCAAAATCGGATTAGGGTAAGTGATAACCTTAAGTTCCATTTTTGACCTTGTGCTACTTATCGCCAAAAACAACAAAAGAAGCGTTAAGATTCACTGCTTTTTTGAGGGCTTCAGAGGCATTTTTGAAAATATCCTTGGGTTTATTTTCGGACGTGATTTCGACAATCCCGCTACAAATACTCAAAGAAAGCTCTTTATCATCTAAGAATATGTCTGTTTGGGCTACTCTTTCAGAGATTTTATTAGCAAAACGTTTGGTAGAATCTTTATTGCTATGGCTCAATAAAATCCCAAAAATACCATTTCCACAATAAGCTAAAGTGTAGCTTTTGCTGATTTGTTTTTGCAAGATTTTAACAATGGAGCGATTAACAATAAAAGCATCTTTTTCGTTGGTAACCTTTTTTTCTAAATGTTTAGCTGTTTTGATGAGCATAAAAGAAGATTTGTAAGTATTCCCTTGCATTTTTTGAATCTCTAAAGTAACTTTGGACTCTAAAAAGCGTTGATTGTAAATGTGATATTTATCATTAAGGACAATATTATCATCTAAACTAGAAATTTCTTGATTAGCCCTAACACAAGAATCTTTAATTTCTTGGAGCTGCTTTTTGCTGATTTCATCAATCTTTTCGAGTTCTTTGCTGAAAATCATCATAATATTTTGTGCTGCTTGGGCACTACTTGTTACACTTACTTCGTGAGAATGCTTATCAACAATATCTTGAAAAGTCTCTAAATTTTCACACATTACATTAAAACGTGTTATGATATTAGCGATACTTTTTTTAATTTTAACAATCTTAGATTCTAAAGCTAATTGTCTCTCAACTGATGTAGGGTCGTTTTGGAGCTGCTGCAAAGCACTTTCTCTAAAGTCTGCAGGTTTATCTTCCAAAAGTTTTTCAAAATAAATAGCAAAATTTTGAGGATTGGGGTAAATGCCACTATCTGTCATTGTTTTAACAACTTCTAGGGCGTATTCATTAATAGAGATTTTCTCTCCTCCCCCTCTATCCTCATTATCATCAGAGTCAAATGATGAAGAACCCTCTTCAATCTTGCCAGTTTCAAAACTTGGTAATTCCGAAAATGAACCAAAATCATCTTTCATATTTAACTCCTATTTTAAGCTCTTTTGTAAAACACTATCAATCAAACCATACTCTTGAGCTTCTTTAGCACTCATAAAAAAATCGCGTTCTGTATCATTAGCGATTTTTTCCAAAGATTGCTTGGTGTTACTTGCTAAAATCTTATTTAAAACTTCTCTTAGTCGTAAGATTTCTTTTGCGTGAATCTCAATATCGGTTGCTTGTCCCCTTGCACCTCCTAATGGCTGATGAATCATAATACGCGAATGAGGCAAGGAATAACGTTTTCCTTTTGTACCACAGCTAAGCAAAAACGCACCCATACTTGCTGCTTGTCCAATACAAATCGTGCAAATATCAGGCTTAATATAGTTCATCGTATCATAAATGCTAAAACCGCTTGTAACAACACCACCGGGCGAATTAATATAGAGATAAATATCTTTTTGTGGGTCTTCAGCCTCTAAAAATAAAAGTTGAGCTACAATTGAGGAGGCAACCCCATCATCAATCTCTCCGCTTAACATAATAATCCTATCTTTAAGAAGTCTAGAATAAATATCATAACTTCTCTCACCGCGTCCAGTTTTTTCAATCACATAGGGAATGTAATATCCCATTATTTCACCTTTTTATCGAGTAAATGCACCAACACTCTGTCTTCAAGCATTGCCATTTTTACTACGGGAATTAAATTATTGTTTTTATAATATTCTAAGATGGCTCTTGGGTCCTGCCCCATAGCCATTGCCTCATAATAAATCGTGTTCGCCACTTCATTATCAAGCACATTAATCTTTTCGTGTTTAGCAATCGCATCAATAATGAAAGTTGCTTTAACACTTTTTTGAGCATTTTCTCTCTGTTCCTCTCGCTTAGCCTTAAGAGATTCAGGCTCTTTGGCAAGTTTTTCTTGCTCCTCTTTAGGTAGCTGTGCAAAGGCATTGCGTAGGAGTAAATCCATTTCTTGCTCAACAACAACATTGGGTAAGTCAAAGTTAATCGCCTCATTGAGCTTTTCAAGCAAAATCTCTTTGTATTTATTGTTGTAAGCTTCTCTTTTTTTCTCAATTTCAAGTTGGGTTTTGATATTCTCTTTTAATACAGCAAGATTTGCTTCTTTATTCTCAGGTAACAAAGTTTTAGCGAAATTATCGTCAATTTCAATTTTGCCTTTCGTTTGAATATCATTGAGCTTGATTTTAAAAGTTGCTGCTTTACCGGCGAGATTTTTAGCTTGATAATTTTCGGGGAAAGTTACTTGAATCTCTTTTTCTTCCCCTTTTTTCATTCCAATGAGCTGTTCTTCAAACCCTTCAATAAAAGATTTGCTGCCGATTTTTAAGAGATAATTTTCTGCCTTCCCACCTTCAAAAGCCATCCCATCAATAAAGCCCTCAAAGTCAATCTTAGCATAATCTTCTTCTTTAATTTTTCTCCTTTTATCTCCAATGGAAATCAAAGGGGCTCTAGCTGTTGCAATTTCATTGAGACGATTTTCAATTTCATTTTCACTGATTGCTTCAATGCTCGCTTCAGGAATATAAGAATCCAAATCTCCTAGATTAATCTCTGGCTTTAAACTGATTTCAATATTGAGTTCAATCCCTGCTTCTTTTTGTTCGAATTTTGTGATTCGAGGGTCTCCAATCAAAGCACTTGCATCAACTTTTAATTCAGCTAAAATATCCTTAAGAATATCTTGGACGCATTCTTTTTGAGCATCCTCTTCTAACTGCTTTGCATACCTTGCTTTAATCACTGCCATTGGCACGTGTCCTTTTCTGAAACCATCGATTTTTAAAGTTTTGCTTGCAACCTTAGCGGCTTTATCAAGCTTTTTATTTAATTCTTCAGTTTGGATTTTTGCCTCTGCACTCGCATTAGCAGAATCAATCTTATGAACTTGTAACATTTCGTCCTCTTGTTGTAAAAATTTTTAGATTTTAGCAAAGATTTGCTTAAAAAATAAAATTTACCCGCACTTTTATTTCAAATAGATTTCATTTTTAGCTTATTTATTACTTTTAAGCGTTATTCTTTGTTTAAAATCTCTCGCACTCCTTTACTATTAGGTTCGCTTAAAAAACCTCGCACTTGCATTTGCTCAACAATATTAGCCGCTTTATTATACCCTATTCCCAGACGTCTTTGAATATAACTGATAGAAGTTTTATTATCACTTAAAACAATTCGTTTAGCTTCCTCATAAAGTTCATCGACTTCCCCTTCATAATGCAATCCTGCTATTTCATCTTCATTGGGCATAAAATTTTCATCATATTGCGGTGAGCGTTGAGATTTGATAAATTCAACAATCTTTTCAATCTCAACTTCACTACTCCAAGGAGCGTGCAATCGCACAATCCCACCACCCGGCGGTGTGAAAAGCATATCGCCTCGCCCTAAAAGTGATTCTGCTCCAAAAGTATCCAAAATCACTTTAGAATCAATCTTTTGCCCTACTTTATAGCTAATTCTTGAGGGGAGATTAGCTTTAATAAGCCCGGTTACAACATCAACGCTTGGTCTTTGAGTAGCTACAATAAGGTGGATACCACTAGCCCTTGCCATTTGTGCTAAACGCGAAATGGACACTTCAGCTTCCTTGCCCCCGCTCATCATTAAATCAGCTAATTCATCAATAATAATAACAATATAAGGGAAAGGTTCAAAGCCATCAATTTTTGCTTTTTGATTGTAACCTTCAATATTCTTAATCCTTGCTTCACTCATTAAGCTATATCGTCTCTCCATTTCTTTTACCGCATTATCTAGGGCGATAATCGCTTTTTTGGGTTGGGTAATCACAGGTGTAAGCAGATGAGGAATATCATTATACATACTAAATTCTAGCATTTTTGGGTCAATCATAATCAGCTTTAATTCATCAGGCGTGTTTTTATAAAGCAAAGAGAGAATCATCGCATTAATTCCAACGCTTTTTCCACTTCCTGTTGTTCCTGCAATAAGCAAATGGGGGAGTTTTTTCAAATCTGTTACAAAAGGATTGCCCATAATATCTTTACCCAACGCTAAAGTTAAAGGTGAGGAAGAATTTTGAAAAAGATTATGCTCTAAAATCTCTCGCAAATAAATTGTCTCAATATGATTGTTAGGAATCTCAATCCCCACAACATCTTTACCCGGCACAGGGGCTTGGATTCTTATTGTCTTAGCCCGCAGTGCCATTGCCAAATCATCTTGCAGGGTAAGGATTCTTGAAACTTTGACATTAGGACTTGGGCGAAATTCAAAAGTCGTAACAATAGGACCTGAATAAGTGCTAACAATATCCCCTTCAATCTTAAACATACGCAATTTACTTAATAAATCATTAATTTTTCTATCAATATCGCCTTCATCAATCTCCACTTGCTCTTGGGGGGATTGTTGTAAAAATTCCAAAGAGGGCAAAATAAACGCTTTGGGTGTTAAATCCTCTTGGACTTCTTGGGGATTAAATCCGTGCAAATTTTTTGGGGATTCTCTCTCTAAAGGTAAGGTATTGAACTCTTGTGGGATTTGTGTTTGCAAGGTTTGTGCTTGCGGGATTTCTTGTGAATTTTTAGAATCCTCTGAAAGATTCAATAATGCAGAATCAACAAGGGATTGAACATTGAGATTTTGAATGTCAAGTTCCTCATCAGTTTGTGAATCTTGCAAATGCGTTGGAGTAGATAAATTTGATTGTGAATTTTTTAAAATTGATTGAGGGGAATTAAAAGGCACAATCTCTTCAATCTCTCCCTCTACCTCCTCACACTCATTGGTTTCTTGGGTGTCTTGAGAGAGAGTTTGACTCCAATCCTCTTGTTTTTTTGAAATCGGATTTTCTTGATTATCTTTTAGAGGGCTGTTTTCTAAAGAAGTGTTTTTAAAAATCTCTTGTGCTTTAAAAATTGAATAATCAGAATCTAAAGGGTGGGTATAAAGGGAATTGGTGGCAACTTGAGTATAAATTTCTTGGATTTTTTCTTGCTGAATATTACCAAAGGAATAAAGGCTTGTATGATTTGGATTTTGAGTGCCAAGTAGGCTTTCTTGAATTTCCCTAAAAGCTTGTTTTGGCTCAAAAGTGTTTTTTTGGGGGATTTCTTGTTTATTAGAACCTTCTTGATTTGTTTGCAAGAAATTTTCTTCATAAGTTTCCTCTTCTTGCTCACTAAGTGGCGAGGTTGTTGATTGTTTCAAAAAAAGTTCTGCTTCCAAAAGCTCATTACTCACAGCTTTCCGAATATCCTCCACTTCACTTTCTTGGAGAATCTCTTGAATCTCTTGTATCTTTCCACCTAATGCCTCTTGAATCTCTTGAATTTCGGATTCTTGAGTATCGCTAACTTGAGCATCATCAATCTGTTTAGGTTTGTTTCTAGGATATTCCTCTTTATCCTCATAATAAGCACTAAAGGGAGTAGCAGCATAAAGCTTTTTAGGATAGGCTTTAATGAGGGGCTTAGAATCTTGCTTGGAAGATAAATTCTGCAACTTGATAGCTTCCAAATTCTCCTCTTGGAGCGTGTTTTGGGTGCTGTTTTTTGTTTCTTGAGTTTGATACATTATTTCAGGAATTTCGGGAATTCCTTGTTCTTGACTTTCTTCTGCTTTAATGAGACGAATACCGCCTTTTTCTTCAGGCTCTTCTTTGGGGAGAAATAAATCTTGTTCAAATCGTTTAAATTTTTCTAAATTAGCAAGGGAATCTTTTTGGAATTGTTCTAAATTATAAGGAGTATCACTCACTTCTTGAGGAGAGATTTTACGAATTTGGATTGTTTCTTGCGTATTATTTGACATTAAAGGCATTTCTTCCCAAGTAGGCAATTCTACACCTTGTCGCACCTCATCAATATCGGCGTTAAATCCCTCTTTTTGAGCTTCCAAATACTCTTCTTCCTCTTCCTCCTCAAAAGAAAAACCTTGAAAGGAGCTTTTTTGCTCACCTTCCTCAATAGCAGGACTTTGTGCGATTAATTCTTCTAAAGTCATAGGGCGAGGAATATCTTGAGCAATATTTGTTTGGTGGGGAGCTGTCTGTGAATTTGCTTGAGAAGAAACATCTAAAATCCCTAATTCTTGAGATTTCTCTAAATGAGATTCTTGGTTGGAATTTTCATTAAGGGAGGCTTTTTTTTCTTTGGATGATTGAGTGGTTTTTGAAGGTGGCGTAAAAAATAATTTAATTTTTAGCCAATTTTTTTGACTATTTTGGCGAATTTTTTGTGTCTCAATTTGAAGAGATTGAGCATCTTTTTTCAAATCTTTAAACAAAACTTTAACAAGCTCATCAAGCGTTTTTCCGCTATAAAGGACAATCGCCATAACCGCCATTGCCAAAACTAAAACAAAAATTCCAAGTGGCGTAATAATAGGTTGCAAAACCTCATTAAAAGCGACACCGATAATTCCTGCCCCTTTAAAAAATAATGCCTGAAAAACTAAAAAGGCAACAAGTCCTAAAATAAATCCTAAAATTTTCTCTAAAAGTAAGGTTTTAAGAGTGGGTATGCTTTTTGATTTTTTTAACCAAAAAGCCAAGCCAAAAAGCCAAAAATAGCCTAAATAGCCTAAAATCCAAAATT
>JAFLSC010000009.1:0-30342 GCA_022511145.1 Helicobacter sp. | reverse complement strand
GCCAAAGCTTTTCCGATTTTTCCTAGCCAACCAAAAGCCCCACAAAGCGTTAAAATTCCTAGTAAAACAAAACAAAGTATAAGGATAGATTTGATTTGCAAATTTTCTTTTTTCAAAAAATTAATAAATTTTTTCTTTTGCACTTTAAGCCTCAAATTTAGAGTTTATTTATTTTTTATAAGATTACACATAAATTTGGCGAGAGGGTGAGAGAATCGAACTCTCCAATAGATAAACACTTATCCATTCCAATGGGTTTGAAGCCCACGATGCCCACCAGAGACACATACCCTCCAAAACTTTAAATCCAAAATAATAGAAAAGTTTATCAAAAACTTGCTTAATCTTTGATTCTTTTTATTATAAATCTTAATTTTTTTGATTTTATAAACTTTTAAGAGATTTAATTACAAACAAACCTAGATTTTGATAAAATATAAAGAATTTTATAATTAAAAGGAACAAATTATGTTTCCATCTGTTAATAATTTCCGACTTGTAGGGAGTGTATTAGGGCTTTCAACTAATGAAAACTCTATTCTTTGTGCGGATAATTTCTATAATATTTGCACTTTTTCAAAACAAACCAAAGTGATTGAAGAAAGTCTGCAGCTCTCAAAAAGTGCAGAGTCTCTCCACCCCTTTAGTAAGTGTATCAGTATTTCCCATAGTTCCTCTAAAGTTGCGGTGGGATTTTCTAAAAACTCTCAAGGTATCGTTTTGAATGCAACAGATAAAATTTTTCCTGTGGCAACACTAACTTGGCAAAAACTAGAAATTACAAAAATAGCTTTTTCGCCTAAGGATAACTATTTTGCTACGGGCGGGGAAGATGGACGTGTTTTGGTTTATGTGGGAGAAAGTTATAATTTTTTACTCAGTTTGCCACCTTTTCCAGACTATATTTCCGCGATTGCTTTTAATGAAGAAGAAAGCTTAGTGTTTGGAAGCTGTTATAGTGGAAAAACAATGATTTTTGACATTGTGAGAAATAGCCTTATTGCGACTTTTGAAAGTGAATCTGTCATCGAAGATGCTTTCTTTTATGATGATAACTCTAAAGTTTTTTGTGTGTGTAAAAATGGTAAGATTTTTTCTTATAATATTAAACAATCCACTTTTATCAATACAAATACTTTGCATAATGCGTGGCTTACTGTGTGTCAAAGAGTTCCTGATAGTAATTATGCCCTTGTGGGCGGAAGAGATAATCTTTTACATTTTATCAGTCTTGATGATGGCTCGCTTCTTGATAATATTATAATGGATAATAGAGGTTTAACAGCTTTGCATTTTAAAGAGAATCTGATTTACTTAGGTTGGTCTGATGGAGCTTTACAAGTTGGCAAGCTTGACACAGCCAAAGAAGAAATGCTTGAAGCCCTAAATAATAACAATCTAACAGAAGCCCTAAAAATCATCAATGAAAAAAATATTTTTCTTAAAACACTTGGTGAATACCAGCACAAATTAGAATCCCTTTGGAAAGAAACTCTAGCCAAAGCGATTGATTTATTGGCTAAAAATCAATTTGATGAGGTGAATGCTTTAGCTAAGCCCTTTATGAGTGATATTAAGAAAAAAGAGGAATTAGATTATTATTGGCAGCAAAAAGAAGTGATGCTTAATTTTCTTGATGCCTTAGAGGCAAAAAACTACATTGAAGTTTATAAGCTTGTTGAACAAAATACTTACCTTAAAGATTCTATGGGTTATATGAAAGTTGAGGAATTATGGGAAAAATCCTTTGAAGTGTGCAAAAAGTTGCTTTTGCAAAATGCACAAAGTAATATCCAAAAAGCCCAAGAGATTCTCAAACCCTTTGCTAATGTGAAGTGCAAAAAAGATTCCGTAACAATGCTGCTCCGCAATAGCGATAAATACTTTGAGGCTGAACGCGAATATAAAGCAAAAAATTTTGTAGAATATTTCAAACTCACAGAGAAATTCCCTTTTTTGAGAGAAACAACCATTTACAGAAGTGCTTTACTTGTCGGTGAGCAAATTATGCGTCGTGTTGGTGTTCTTGAACAAGCTGGAGATTTTGAAAAGGCTATTGAGATTTGTAAGCTCCTTTCTTCTATGGCACCTTTTAAAATTGCTGCGGGCGATAAAACTAAAAGTATTCAGCTCAAACAGGAATTTATCCAACTTTGCAATGAAAGAAAACTCACTAAAGCATTTGAAATGGCTGAAGAGAGCGATGAATTGCGTTCATTGCCGGAATGCAAAAGACTCTATGATAGTTTCAGAGACAAATGTAAAATCGCTTTCAAATACGCTAATGAGGGAGATGGAGAGAAAGTCCTTAATCAGCTTAAAGAATATTTATTTGCTGAATGTTGGAAAGACAAAATCGCCTCAATCTTGAAAATAGCCTATTTGACGGAGTTTGTCCAAAACGCACCGGGAAAAGAGGGTGCTTTAGAAAATATTAGCTGGAAAGAAACTTTTCAATATTATATTGAACGTTATGGAAAAGATGAAGAGCTCAAAAAAATTGCTGCGGAAAACAATTTGCAAAGTGAGCTTGATTCTATCCCCTTTGATGGCAATCCCAAAGGCTATCTTACTTGTATTATTGCTGATTCTTTACTTTCGATTGATAACCAACCTTTGCAAGAATTCTCTGATAAAGAATCAAAAGATTAGGGATTTTTATGCCAACAAAACGTTACCCTACACAGCAAATTTCTGTCGGTAATGTAAAAGTTGGAGGAGATGCTCCCATCTCTGTGCAAAGTATGACTTTTAGCAAAACTGCTGATATAGAAGCCACGAAAGCCCAAATTGATGCTCTAATGTTTGCGGGTTGTGATATTGTGCGGGTTGCTGTGAGTGATGAAGAAGATGCTAATGCCCTTAAAAAGCTTAAAAGTCTCATTTCACTTCCCCTAGTAGCCGATATTCATTTTCGCTATAAACTTGCTTTAATTGCTGCTGAAAGTGTGGATTGTATCCGTATAAATCCCGGAAATATCGGGGCTAAAGAAAAAATCAAAGCCGTAGTTGAGGCGTGTAAGCAAAGAGGAATCCCTATCCGTATCGGCGTTAATGCGGGGAGTTTAGAGAAAAAATTTGAGAATAAATACGGGGCTACACCCAAAGGAATGGTGGAATCTGCCCTTTATAATATTAAACTTTTAGAGGACTTTGGATTTAATAATCTCAAAATCTCGCTCAAAGCTAGTGATGTGGAGCGGACGCTAAAAGCCTATCGCAAACTCCGCCCTCTTGTGCCTTATCCTTTTCATTTAGGTGTTACAGAAGCAGGGGATTTAGAATCTTCGATGATTAAAAGTGCAATGGCATTAGGCGGATTGCTTTTAGAGGGAATCGGCGATACCTTGCGTGTTTCTATCACTGGGGAGCTTGAAAAAGAAATCGAAGTTGCTCGCTCAATCTTACAATATTCAGGACGACAAAAAGAAGGAATCACTTATATTTCTTGCCCAACTTGTGGGCGTTTGCAAGCAGACTTAGTGCCATTGCTCAAAGAAATCAAACAAAGAATGCCAAAAATCAAAACCCCTATGCAGCTCTCTGTAATGGGTTGTGCGGTTAATGCCTTAGGGGAAGCCAAACACGCTGATGTGGCAATCGCCTTTGGAAGTGGCGATGGGCTTATCATTAAAAAAGGAGAAATTATCGGAAAATACAAGCAATCTGAACTTATTGAAGTTTTTATCCAAGAAGTCTTAGACACAGAATCCCAAATGCAATCCCAACAAGCAAAAGGATAACAATGAATCCCCAAAATCTTACCCAACATTTACAAAATGCCAAAAAAGCCAAAGATATTCTCTCGCAGCTTCCTCATTGTGTGCGTCAAAGCTTTCTTAGGGAGAGTGCTAAAAATCTCCTTGATTTAGAAAAAACAATCCTTAAGGCTAACCAAAAAGATTTAAAAAATGCAAAAACACTCAATCTCTCTAGTGCAATGCTTGAGCGTCTTACTCTTGATTCTAAAAAAATTCATTTAATGGCAAAATCTTTGTGTGAGATTGCCGATTTTCCTGACCCGCTCAATCGCATTTTAGATGGATTTAGCAATTATTGCGATTTAAAAATCCAAAAGGTAAGCGTGCCTTTAGGTGTGATTGCAATTATCTATGAATCTCGTCCTAATGTAACAAGCGACACGGCGGGATTGTGCTTTAAGAGCGGAAATGTGTGTATCCTAAAAGGAGGCAAAGAGGCTCAACACTCTAATGAAGCCATTATCCAAGCTTTTTACAAAAGCCTAAAATCTCACAATCTCCCCAAAGAAGCCATTACGCTTCTCCCTAGCCTCAAAAATCGCGAGGAACTTAAACAAATCCTAGCCGCAAAAGATTTTATTGATTTAGTGATTCCACGCGGAGGTGAAGGACTGATTAACTTTGTGAGCGAATTTGCCAAAATGCCTATTATCAAGCACGATAAGGGCGTTTGCCATATTTTTGCTCATCACTCTTGCAAGCAAGATTTGGCTATCAGGGTGATTGTTAATGCCAAAACTTCACGTCCTAGCGTTTGTAATGCGTGTGAAACCTTGCTGATTGACTCTCTTTTTGCTCGTGAATTTCTCCCTAAAATCGCTCAAGCTCTCCACCAAAAAGGGACAATCCTTAAAGGCTGCAAGGAATGCTGTGCGATTTTAAAACAATCCCAAATCCCTTGTGAAAAAATTACTCTAAAGAGTTATCATCAAGAATATAATGATAATATTCTTAATCTCCGCATTGTTAAAGGTTTAAAAGAAGCACTTAAACATATTCAAGAGTTTGGAAGTGGGCATAGCGAAGCAATTTTAAGTGAAGATTATAGTGTGGCAGAGGAATTTTTAAATCAAGTTGATAGTGCTTGTGTGTATGTCAATGCTTCAACGCGTTTTAGTGATGGTGGGGAGTTTGGCTACGGGGCAGAAGTAGGAATCTCCACTGCTAAAATCCACGCAAGAGGTCCTATGGGTGTTGATACACTAACAACCTATAAATACAAAATCCGAGGCAATGGGCAAATCCGAGAATAGCCACCAAAACAATCTCAAAATCTCAACTCCTGTGTTATTGTGGGGTTATCATCACTGCAAGACTTTTTCTTGTTATTGTAATTCACTATTATTGTAAGACTTCCATTGTTATTGCAAGGAATACAATTCCAAAAAAATCCCAACCACTGCGTCATTGCGAGACATTAGCCAAAGCAATCTTTGAAAGATAAGATTGCCACGAAGCTAAAGCTTCTTGCAATGACAATGGATTTTAAGTCATAAAAAGCATAAAGCCAATTCAATCATTCTGTAAGGCTAATTTTCTCTACCCTCTTTTTGGAGCTTCCTCGCTTCTTTAAAAAACCTAAAATATCCACCTTTAAAGCGATTTTTATGGGCTTTGATGAGAGCAAAACCTAACCGATAAGGGATACTTTGCTTTTCTTTTAGGGCTTCTTTATAATCTTCATAAGTTTCTAAAGGAGGAAGTTTAAGGTAAGGTTTTGCTTGAATATCTTGAAAATATTGTTTTTGCTCTTGCTTGTGAATGAGGGCGATTTGCCTAAGCTTGCAAGGTAGCTTTAAATAAGCTAAAAAACTAGGAGGACACTCACATATTGCAAATCCAAGCTTATAGGCTAAATGAAACCGAATCCTCTCAATAGCATAATTTGCCTTTGCAATAAATCCACCCTTATAAGCTTCTCCTCCAAATTCTAGCCACTGCTTATAATACTCTCCCCACTCTCTCCAAATACGATTCACTAACGCATTATTCCAAAACCTCCCATTATTTCCCCAAGCGTGAATAATATAATATCCTCGACTTTTTCTCCAAAAAGTGCTTCCTGTGTATTCATAACCTAGATTTTGAATACGAAAATTCTTCTCTAAAAAAAGCAAACTCATTGCACCTTGGTCATTAATATTTAAAGGATGTTGCGAAGAAAAATGATAAATGAAATCGTAGCATTCTTGAGGATTAGGGATAATATCATTATAAACAACAATACCACTCCTCCACACTCTCTCATTTTGAAATTCCCCCTTATATTTGGGCAGTGTTTGGCTAAGTCTTGTACGTCCTTTATGTGCGGCAAACTCACAATCTCTAAAATCTCTAAGATGAGCTAAACTGCACAAAAGTAAAATATCAAAATCCAAATAAATAATGCATTCACATTCTTCGAGTAGCAAAAGAGGTTCAAACATTGCATACGCCATATGCGTCCAACGTCCTAAAAAATGGTTATTTAATTGCATTTTAGGATTTTTGGCTTTAAGTTTATTGATAAATTCCTCACGCGTGAAGCTAAGGAATTTAACAGGGAGTGGGTGAGTTATCTCTTCTATTGCTTCTTTATTTTTAGAACTAAAGCCATCGTGTGCAATATAGAAAACATCAAAACCCCCCCCCATTTTATCTTTGATATTTATCATCATTGTCCCCACAGCAAACGCTGAATCTTTTGTTGCTGCAAGGAAAATACCCAAAGAATATTTTGGCATTAAATCTTAACTTTCTTTCAGCATTCGGCTTACAAGTTTTTTGGATTTATTCTCCTTTTCTTCTCGTTTTAAAGAACGATAAAGTGTGTTGGTGTAATCCTCGAGTAATTTTTGGCTATTAATGGCTTTTTCATTGTCTTTGGGAGAGAGTTTTACATACTCGCCATTGCTTTTAAGCTCGTGTGAGCAAATATTATCCTCACTTTGGAGCTTAATAATCCCAAATAATTTTTCTGCTAAAGCTTGGTCAAAGATAGGAGTCATTAACTCCACTCTACGTTCTAGATTTCGTGGCATCAAATCAGCACTTGCAAAATAAATTTGTGACTTAGCGTGTTTGAAGTAGTAAATCCTTGCGTGTTCTAGGTATTTTCCGACAATAGAAGTAACGCGGATATTTTCACTCACATCTTTAAGACCCGGTCGCAAACAGCAAATACCTCGCACAATCAAATCAATCTTAACACCCGCATTTGACGCTTTATACAATGCCATAATCACATCAGGATCGACCACAGAATTTGCTTTAAGCATAATTCGCCCCTCGCTACCCATTTTTGTCTCATTTTCAATCAATTCTAAAATTTTAGGCTTGATTTGCAAAGGAGCGGCAAAAAGCGTATTGAGTTTGGATTTATGTGAAAAACCAGAAAGATTATGAAAAAGCTTCGTTGCATCTTTTGTAAATTCCTTCCTAGAAGTCATATAGCTAATATCCGTATAGATTTTAGCCGTGCTAGGATTGTAATTTCCAGTGCTTAAATGCACATACTCACGCAACTCTTTACCCATATTTTTAATAACAAGGGCGATTTTTGCATGAACTTTTAACCCGGGAACACCATAAATAACGTGTGCACCTGCGGCTTCTAATGCTCTTGCCCAATACAAGTTATTTTCCTCATCAAATCTTGCCTTTAATTCCACCAAAGCAGTGATTTGTTTGCCATTTTCTGCTGCTTCAATTAAAGCCTTAACAATCGGTGAATTTTTACCCACACGATAGAGGGTCATACGGATTGAAAAAACATCAGGGTCTTTAGCCGCACTTTGAATAAAATTTACAACCGGGTCAAAACTTTCATAAGGTTGGAATGAAAGAATATCTTGAGTATCCAAAACAGAAAAAATATTCACATTAGAATCAAGCGGGGGTAAAATCTTGGAAGTATAGCTTGGAAAAGTGTGTTTAGCAAAATTTTTATTCCCTACAATCTCCCAAAGAATATTAGAATTCATTGGAATTTCAGATTCATAAATATCCTCCGGACTTACCCGAATATAATCGGTAATAAAATTCTTTAATTCCTCGTCTTTGGTTTTACTGATTTCTAGCCTGATAATTTCACCTTTGCGTCTTGATTTCAAACCCTCTGTCATTAACGCCATAAAATCATCAGCTTCCTCCTCTTGAATCTCCATATCTGCATTACGTGTAACCCTAAAAGAGGTCCAGCTTAAGGCTTTAAATCCCGGGAAAAGCTCGCTAATAAATTCCGCAACAATGCTATCTGTCTGCACATAAGTATCCCCTAATCGCACAAATCCCGGAAGCATTCGTGAAATTCTTGTCATTCCGAATTTAGTCTCATTGGGGTCACTTTCGCTTTGGAGACGGATTGCTAAAACATAACTAAGATTGTTCAAATGAGGGAAAGGGTGTGTCGCATCAACAGCGATAGGAACAACCACAGAATAAAGATAGTTTGTAAAATAATCGTGCAATTCCTTTTTTTGTTTGGTATTGACTTCACTATAAGTTTTAATATTCAAACCCTCTTTTGCCAAACCCTCTTTAATATCAAAATAACACGCCTCAAGTTTCTTTTTCTCCTCTTTTAAATAGCTCCAAATCTCACTTAACTGCTCTTTGGGCGTCAATCTATCAGGACCACTCTCAGTAATCCCCACACTATAAAGCCGTTTCAATCCAGCTACTCTTACCATATAAAATTCATCTAAGTTTGTCCCATAAATTGCGATGAATTTTAATCGCTCCAACAAAGGATTTTTAGCATTTTGTGCCTCGCTAAGAACCCTTGTATTAAAACGCAACCAAGAAAGTTCTCGGTTAATGAAATTTTGTGCAACATTTAGATTTTTTGTGCTACTTTGTGCCACTTTGTCCTCCTTTTTAAATAAAACTTAATGTTTATTATATTAAAAAACACTTAATAAACAGATTAATTTTTCTAAACACGAGAGACTTTTTAAGCTGTATTTTTATATTATTTTAAAATATTTTAAGTTGAGAGATTTTAAATGCAAAAATTAAGTTATAAAGATTCAGGAGTTGATATTCAAGAAGGTAACGCCTTAGTAGAGAGTCTCAAAAGCCTTGTTAAATCGACTTTTAATGCCAATGTGCTAGGCGGTATTGGCTCTTTTAGCGGTGCTTATGCCCTGCCTCAAGGCTATAAAGAACCTGTTATTTTAGCGGCTACTGATGGTGTAGGAACAAAATTGCGTCTTGCTATTGAAGCGAATTACTTGGAGGGTGTGGGAATTGATTTGGTTGCAATGTGCGTGAATGATTTAATTTGCAATTTTGCTACACCTTTATTTTTTCTTGATTATTATGCAACAGGAAAACTCGACAAAACAAAGGCTCTTAAAGTGATTGAAGGAATTGTGCAAGGTTGCTTGGAGGCAGAATGTGCTTTAATCGGTGGGGAGAGTGCTGAAATGCCCGGAATGTATCAAGATAAAGATTTCGATTTAGCAGGCTTTGCCGTTGGAATCGCAGAAAAATCCATAATCCAAAGGGAATCTCAAGCTAAAGTTGGCGATGTCCTCATTGCTTTGCCTAGTAGTGGAATCCATTCTAATGGTTATTCTTTAGTGCGAAAAATTCTTGCTCAAAAAGCTATCAGTTTGGATTCTCTTTTTGAAGGCAAACCGCTGATTGAAACCCTCCTTACCCCAACAAAAATCTATGTTAAGACTTTCAAAGCCCATCAGCATAAAATCAAAGCTTTAGCTCATATTACTGGTGGTGGATTGATTGAAAATATCCCGCGTTGCTTACCCAATGGCATTAATGCTTTGATTAAAAAATCCCATATCCAAACGCTTCCGATTTTTGATTTTTTAGCACCTTATGTTGATGAAAGTGATATTTATCGCACTTTTAATATGGGCATAGGAATGGTAATTATCTGCGATAGTCAAGATGCAAATTCCCTTGCTAGAGCGTGTGAGGGCTATATTTTGGGAGAATTAATTGCCAACAAACACGATACAAAAGAAGTAATTTTGGCATAAAACTTCGGATTTTTTGCATAATTTAAAATTTTTTGATATAATCACTTTACTGATTACTGAATATTTGATTAAAAACTAGCAAAAGGCTTATTTAATTATGGAGACTATAAAAAAATTTTTGAGAGTGTATCCTTTGCCCATTTTTATTGTTTTACTGACTTTCATAATCTATTATTTTGCTTTTGAGACTTTATTGGAAAATAAAAAAGGAAGTGAAAACAAAGAAAAACCTCAAACAGAAATTGATTCTATGGCTACTTTGGATAGCAATCAGACTTCCCCAACTCCATCTATTCCTCCTGTGGCAGTAGAACCAGAACCGCCTACCCCTTTGGAGCCACCTCAAGAAGAGCAGTATTTTACTCAAGTTTTCTCTACTACACCCTCGCTTAATATTCGTGAAAAACCCTCTACACAAGCAGGAATAGTAGGCAAATTTACACAAAATGATACTGCCATTTTATTAGAAGAACAAAATGGTTGGATTTTGCTTGGAAGTATTGACAATCAAGCACCAATGGGTTGGGTTCTAAAAACCTATACTCGCACAGAAGAAAACAAAAAAATCGCCTCTTCTACTGCTCCTAGTGCATCTCTTTTGCCCTCAAAAGAAATTATTTTAATAACTGCAAGTGTGCCTTCTTTGAATATCAGAGAAAATTCTTCAACCACTTCGCAAGTGTTGGGGAAATTAACACCTAATTTAACGGCTTACATATTAGAGGATAATGGCGATGGTTGGATACTTATCGGAGATTCTATCAATAAAAAACCTCTAGGTTGGGTGCTAAAGCAGCTTACCTCTGTCATTCGCACAGAGACACAAACTCTAACTGAACAAACACCACAAACAAATACCAATACTTCTCAACCAACTCTACCTACTGAGCCTGAACCTGTTATACAATCTCAAGCACCACAAAATACTGATAATATTTTACAAAACACAACAAACGCCACACAAGATGCCCCAGCACCTCAAATACCTCCTCTCTCCGCACCACAAGAGGAAACACTTGAAGCAACCCCTAACCTACAAAACAATAACACACAAGGTATTTACACCTCTCGAGTAGAACGGCTTAATATCCGCTCCAATCCTTCCACAGAAGCTGAAATCGTTGGGAAACTTACACCTGCTGATAGGGTTGAGATTGTCCAAACAAAAGAACAATGGGTGCAAATCCGCGACACACAAACACCTTCTGTAAAAAATGGTTGGGTAGTAAGACGCTCACTTAAAGAACCTTAATGCAATTTGCTGTTGTAGGGAATCCTATCACTCATTCCCTCTCGCCGCTCTTGCACAATAGTGCTTTTAAAGCCTTAAAGATTCAAGGTTTTTATGGACGCTATTGTTTAGAAAATCCTGAAAATTTTTCAATCCTCAAATCCCTTAATTTAAAAGGAGCTAATGTTACCATTCCTTATAAAGAGGTTGCTTATCAAGCTTGTGATGAAGTCTTTGGGATTGTTAATGAAATCCAAGCAGTCAATACTCTTGTTTTTAAAAAAGATAAAATTTTAGGCTACAATACTGATGCGGAGGGATTTTTTCAATGTATTACTCACTACCCTTTAAAATCAGCTCTGATTATCGGTGCGGGTGGCTCTGCAAAAGCTCTTGCTTGTATCTTGAAACAAAATCAAATCATAACGACAATTATCAATCGCTCCCCAAATCGCCTTGTAAATTTTAAGGAGTTTGAATGCTTTTGCTTTGATGATTTTAAACCTAAAAAATACGATATTATTATCAACACCACACCCGCTGGACTTACCCAAAATACCCTTCCTTTAGAAGAATCCAAACTTAAAGCCTTGCTTTTAGAATCCCAACTCGCCTTTGATTTGGTTTATGGCACAATCACGCCTTTTCTTGCTCTAGCAAAAACGCTTAATATCCCCGCATTTGATGGCAAAAGTATGCTAATTAACCAAGCTATTTTAGCTTTTGAAATTTTTATGAATGCCTTGCAAATACCCTTTGATCAAAATCTTTTAACCCAAACAATGCAAAAGGCTATTTAAGCTTTGATAAGCAATAATGAAAAAGTCAGACTGCGTTAAAAAAATTTATCTTGTTGGGGGAAGTGTTAGAGACAAGCTACTTAATCTCCCTAACCACGATAAAGATTATGTGGCTGTGGGCTATGATGAAAGAGATTTTAGCCATTTGCCTAAAGTGGGGAAAAACTTTCCTGTTTTTTTGCTCCCTGATTCCTCTCAAATCGCCCTTGCACGCAGAGAGACAAAAATCGCTAAAGGTTATAATGGCTTTTGTTATCAAACCGCTCAAGTAACCTTGCAAGAGGATTTGAAACGGCGAGATTTGACTATTAATGCAATGGCATTTGATGAGGAAAACCAAATCTTAATTGACCCTTTTAAAGGACAAAAAGATTTAAAACAAAAAATTCTCCGCCACACTTCAGAGGCTTTTAACCAAGACCCTTTGCGTGTCCTAAGAATTGCGAGATTTCGTGCAAAATTCGGTAAAGAATGGAAAATCCACCCTAGCACAAAAACTCTTATTAGCTCAATGAAAGAGGAATTAACCTCGCTAGAACCCAATCGTGTTTATCAAGAAATCCAAAAAGTCCTAGCCCTACCTCAATCTTATCTTTTTTTTGAAACCCTCTTTGAACTCGATATTTTAGAGATTTTGTTTCCCTCACTTGCAGAGCAACCCTCATTCACTTATGCAATGGCTAGGCTAAAAAATCTCCCTAAAACCCCCAAAACACTTAAGCTTGCTGCCCTCTATCTTGATAAATCCTCTCTATTTAAAAATACCCCAGAATCCTTTAAGGATATGCAAATCCCCAAAAAGACTCAAAAGCCTATGCTTCTTTTAATCTTTAATCACGCTCAAATCCATAATTTAGCCCAAATGCAGCCCTCTGAAATTTTAGATTTTTTTGAATCTTATAGAGGACAAATTCAACTTTTCAAAATGCAAATCCAACTTTTCTTAAGTCAGCAAGCCACCCAAACTTCATTTACCAAAGGTTTTGCAACACCTAATTTTCCTCTATATAGCAACTTATTTATTTCACTCCAAAAACTCTCCCCTAAAAAATGGATTGACTCTAAAGCCAAACCCCCTAGTGCAGACTCAATCAAAAAATACCTTCATAGAGCAAAAATTAATCGTATTAAAAGTGCTCTCAAACTTCGCCCATAAGAAATTCTTTTTGTCGTTGCAAGAGGCTTTGCATTGTGGCAATCTCTAGGATAATTCCAAAAGATTGCTTTAGCTCACGCTTTATAATGGCGGAGAAAAAACCTCACAATAGCGGAGAGTTAGGGCAAAAGAATTACAAATTACACGCTAAAGATTAGGCTAAAATGAGTCAATTTTAAGCCTTATCTTGTTATACTTAGATTTTAAGTTAAGGATTGAAGAATTGAAAGTTGCATCAGATATAAAACGCGATGTCTTTTATCTCGCAGGGTATGACCCTCGTAGTTATAGGTATTATTATGCTCTCTTAAATAAAAATCTTTACTTGCAAAATAAAATTAATGCTTTAAATCTCACTCTCTCGCCCATTCAAACAAATCCTCAAAATCTAAAATACTGCACAATAACCCACGAAAATGCCCTCACGCAATATTATTTTTGCAGTTGGAATACAATTATTAAACAATATTGGGCAAATAGTATTAGGGCTTATCTTAAAGATTTTTGCATTTTTGTTAAATTAGCTGTTTCTTCAGGATTATTTTGGAATTGTTTTAGCAAATCAAGAACACAGCTAATTGCAGGATTTTACCCGATTGTTTTTTTCACATTAAGTTATGCTTTATGCTTTTTTATTTTGAATTTTCTTATTACTTTAGAGTGGAATCCTTACTTGACTTTATTGCTTTGTGTAGCGATTTTTGTGGGTATGTCTTGGGGAATCTTTACCCTTGGGAAAAAGTATGCTGCCTTTTGGCTCTCTAATATCTATGCCTTTTGTGCTAAATACACTTCAAAAAATAGAATCAAAGGCTTAGAGGCTTGGCTTGAAACTTATAGTCAAATTATCTTTGAGCAAATTCGTCAAAATACCTCTAACCCTTGCTATGAACTTATTATTTGCTCCCATAGCGTTGGCACGATTTTAAGTGTTAATCTCGCTGCAAGAGTGCTTCAAAAACTCCAAAATCAAAATCTCCCTTGCAATACCCTAAAAATGCTAACATTAGGGCATTGCATTCCTTTGGTAAGTTTTCAAAAAAGTGCGGATTTTTTTAGAAATGATTTAGCAAGTCTCCATAAAGCACAAATCATATGGATTGACTTTACTTCTCCTATTGATGGGGCTTGTTTTCCTTTGGTGGATTTTATGTCCATAGCAGGATTAGCACAAAATCCCTATCCTAAATACCTCTCCACTCGCTTTCATAAGCTCTACACCCAAAAAAGTTACAAAAAAATCCGCTATGATTGGTATAAAGCTCATTTTTTATACCTTTATGCTAATGAGATTTTGGGCGTTTATGATTTTTATAATCTCATTGGCGGACCAAAATTTCTTGAAGAAAAAATCACCACCCAAAATCCCACACAAAATTTTGGAGGTCTTTAATGAATCAGTGCCCCTTTTTCCCTACTCCTTATAAAAATAAAGCTTCTCTTTGGCTTACCTTTCTTTTAAAACGTCGCTCTTGGCTTGATGGACTTTATGAAAGAAGTTATAAAATGCGAGCGGGAAGCGTCAGAATGCCCGGATTTGATTTGCATATTATCAATGACCCTAAAGGTGTGAGGCAAGTTATGGTTGAAGAAGTCAAAGAATTTCCCAAAAGTCAATTGCTTCACGAACTCCTCTCTCCCCTTTTGGGTGAGAGTATTTTTACTACTAATGGTGAAGTGTGGGCAAAACAACGCGAATTATTGCGACCTTCTTTTGAGATGACAAGGATTTCAAAAGTTTTTAATCTGATGAGTGAAGCGGTGAATGATTTAATGCAAAAACTTAGTCAATACCCTAATGGTGCGGTAGTTGAAGTTGATGAACAAATGACTTTTGTAACCGCTGATGTGATTTTCCGCACTATAATGTCTGAAAAACTTGATGAAAAGCGAGGCAAAGAAGTGCTTGATGCGTTTGCAATTTTTCAAGAAAAAACCGTCCATACCGCAATGATTAGAATGTTTAAGCTCCCCTCTTGGTGTGCTTTTCTCTTAGGTGAGCAAAAAAGAAGAAAAGCCGGTGAGACTATCCGTAAAGTCCTCTCTGATATTATTGCACCGCGTTATGAGGCATTCCAAAAAGAAGGTGGGGGTAAATATGAAGATATTTTAGACTCTCTCTTAAGAGTGATTGATACCCAAACCCAAAAGCCTTTTTCTTTCAAAGAAATTCTTGACCAAGTCGCTATGCTTTTCTTAGCGGGACACGAGACAACGGCAAGCTCACTCACTTGGACTTTGTATATTTTAAGTCTTGCTCAAGAAGAACAAGAAAAAGCCTACCAAGAAATTATTCAAATCGCACAAAATGAACCTTTTGCTTTGGAGCATATTAAACAAATGAAATATCTCACTAATATTTTTAAAGAATCCTTAAGGCTCTATCCACCGGTGGGATTTTTTGCCCGTAGTGCAGAGAGGGAAACTGAAATTTGCGACAAACTAATCCAAAAAGGCTCGGGTGTTGTGGTTGCTCCTTGGCTGATTCATCGCCACGAAAAATATTGGAAAAATCCCCACGAATTTGACCCAACAAGACACGAACACAAAGAAAATATCACAAAAGATACCTATATGCCTTTTGGTATGGGGAAAAGGATTTGTATTGGGGAAGGCTTTGCAATGCAAGAGGCAATCTTGATTTTGGCTAATGTTTTGAGGACTTATAAGCTTGAACTCCAAGAGGGTTTTGTGCCTGATGTTGTGGGGAGACTCACAATCCGCTCGGCTAATGGTATGTATATTAAAATGACTAGAAGATAAAATGAAAGAAAAACTTGCAGGAACGATTCTACTTTGTACTTTAGTGCCTTTAATGATTATAGGCTATTTATTCATCGTGATTGTAGGAACTTTTGGCAAAGCAAGTCGCGTAAGGCAGGGAGTTAGAGCGTTAGACCATTTTGTTAATGCTACGCTTTTTGATGGCTATGCGTGGGAATCTGTCTCTTCTCACGCTTGGAGAGAGCGGGATAAAGGCTGGGCTAAAATTGTGATTAAAATTACAGATTTTTTTCAAAAAGACCATTGTAAAAGGTCAAATGCAAGGGAGCAACCTATTGTTGATTTAATACTCCGCAAACGACTTCACGAACAAACTATTGGGCTAGACAAATCCAAACAAGATAAAACCTAAGATTGTCCCTAAAATATTAAAATCCTCCCCCTATTTGATTATAAAAGCTTCCATTAATTTGAGTTTTTTCAATCAAATGAGTCCGAAAAGTGTTATATAAAGGCACATCAATTTTAAATTTTTTTGCTTTATTCCAAAACTTATCCAAACTTTCTTGAAAAGTCAAGCCCTCTATATCATAAAAAGCCCGACCACAAACCTTAAGGGGACAGCGATGATACAAGGCAGAAATTCCTGCTGTGCTATTTATCACGATACAGCCTAAGGCATTTTGGAGCAATGTTGGCAGATGAGTTTCGTGAATATAGAGAACTTTATCGTTAAGATTGTATTTTTTAACTTGTTTGTAAATGAATTTGGAATATTCCTTATAACCCCTATCCATAGGGTGATGTTTAATAACAAGAAAATGTTGCGGTTTAGCATTTTTAGCAAAAGATTTAATAGTGTTTTTGATAAAATTTTCAATCCGCCTTCCCCCAAAATGATTTTTGATTTGCGTATCATTATAAACTTGCAAAACTGCTACAAAATAATTTTTTTTTGCTTGAGCAATTCTTTTACGCACCGCTTTTTCACTCAAAATATAATAAATTTTTCTAAATAATGACAAAAACCAAGGAAACATCTCCCAAGGGCTTAAACTCCTATGGTGCAATGTATTATTAAAAAAAGGGCTAAGCCAAAAAGCAAAAAACCAATACAAAAAAGAATACCACGCCATATTTCTAAAAGCGTGTTTGACGGATAATTCTTTAGATTCCTCTTTATGAGTTTGAAACCCATAATTATCATAAAACTTTCTATTTCTAGGGATTTGAGAATTAGCATTCACACCATTTTGCTCAAAAGTTACATAATCAGGACGGATATACCCTTCCTCAAAAACATAACCGGGAATCCCTAAATCATTAGCAACTTTAAGAGAAACTTTATGGACAGGACGACAATCATTAAACATCACAAAGGCATCAATAGGCGTTTCTTGGCAAATCTTTAAAAGATAGGCTTCTAGAGAATCTAACTCTCCTCTAAAAGATTTAGCCCCAAACGGAAAAAAAAAGAAATCCCCGCCATTAAAATTGATTTTTGTAACCTCTGCGTTATTTTGTTTTAAGGCTTTTGCAAAACGATAAAAAAAGGGTCCCACAGGACCTTGCAGAAGCAAGATATGTTTCCCTTTAAAATTATCGATTACTGCCTTTATTTGCATACCCTTTTAACCTTTAATTATTATCAGCAATATCAATGACAACTTTAGTAGCGATTGCCATTTGGTATAAAATTTGTGAAAGCATACTGGTAATTTGGAGTCCTTGAGAATCAATTTCAGGGAGTACAAGAATGGAATCCCCGCTTTGTAATTTTGGCATTGAAGAAAACATATACCAGCGATTATCATAACGTTCGGCTTTACCATTGGAGCGAATCACAATCACGCGTTTTTGATTAGCTCTTTCAGTAAAATCGCCCGCTAATTTAATATAATCAAGGACATTTTTACCCTCCGTGAAAGTAAAAGCTCCCGGTAGTGCGACTTCACCTTGAATCACAATCACATTATTTTTAGCAGGAATATTTAAAATATCGCCATCTTCTAGGATAGTTTTTTCATAGGCTTTGGCATTTTCTATCACGACTTGTCCTAAAGGCTCGACTTGTTTAGCTCTCTCAATAAATTCCAAAACCAATCGAGCTTGATTGGCTCGAATCGCAGCAGATTCACTATTAACAGAAGTGGAAGTGAGTGCGAGTGTCTCAAGCTCTTTGAGTTGAGCTTCTATAAGCTTTTTTTGCTGCTTAGCAACACTTTTTCGGAAAACTTGCACAGCAGCGAGATTAGATTGCGCATTAGGACGCACCATACGCAAAGCTTGCTCTAGGGTTGTTCCCTTTTTAACAACCAAAGAGTGCAAACCATTATGCTCACCTTCAATAACAATATTAATATTATCGGCAACATAATCAGGACGGAATTCAACCTCATCTCCTGCCCTTAGCATTACTTTTGCAAATTCCTCTTTATGATAAGCAGAAATATCAGCCACATTGCGTTCTAAATAAGATTTAACAATCGCATTGGTAACAATCGGTTTTGCACCCGAAACTTTGGCTAAATCTTGCAAGGTTTTAATATCATTTTTTAACTCAAAACGATAAGGTTTTTGGACATCTCCACTCACTGTGGCATAAGCCTCTAAATTTTTTACCAAAATCACATCACCCATTCTAAAGGGGAATAACTCCATTTTTCCGCTTAATAAAAAATGATACAAATCCACATCAAGAACTTTTTTGTTATTGCGTAAAATCTCAATATCTCTAAAACTACCATATTCTAGATTGATTCCACCCGCTTTATCTAAATACTGCACAATAGAATCCGAACTTAGCCCTTGATACAATCCGGGCTTATTCACGCTTCCTGTAACAAAAACAGCAACACTTTGATACACATTCATATCCGCATACACAAAAACATTACTTTTATAGATTTTACCCACATTAGTTTTAAGGACTTCCACCAAATCTTTATTTTTAACACCTAATAATTTAACCGCTCCGACAGAAGGGATAAAAACATTGCCTTGTGTATCCACAACAAGCTCGAGTTGTAAATCCACTGCTCCCCACATTCTAAAGTTGATTCTATCGCCCACTGCCATTTTATAATCAGGATTATAGAGGAATTGAGAAGCTTGAGTAAAATTCCCATTAAACAAATGTGCTCCAAAAACAGCAGGAGCTGCTAATATTTCTTGTTGTTGGGGTATATTATTATTTTCTTGCATTAATTGAGTTTGCTGCATTTGGGTTTGTTGCATTTGTTGTTGGTATTGTTGCTGTTGTGTTTGCTGCTGGGCTTGTTGTTGGAGGATTGCCTCCTCAGTTAAACTTCCACCTAATTGTGTTCCTCCTAAATCCACACACCAAGCAAAACTCATCAAACATAAAAAAACAAATAAGTATTTAAAAATCGTTTTCATTAGTATCTGTGCTCCTCTATAATAGTGTAAATCAACCGAACACTACCAAAAATCAATACCAAAATGACAAAGATAGTAAAGATATTATAAAGTCTCTCGGGATATTTTGGACTTTCCGGAATCGTTGGCTTTTGAATAACAACAAGTTGTTTGATTTTTCTAAAAGCATCAATCCTTGTTGTCTCTAAAGTCCTTAAAGCAGCAGTATAAGCATCTTCAGCAAAACTTACTTGAATCGTTAAATCTTGAAATTTTGCTGCTAAGTCGTTTAGTTTTTGGGAATCCTGCCCTGATGTGATTCTTTTTGTGTCTTTGTTAAGTTGCTTATTTAAGGCAGCAATTTCAGATTTTAGCATTACAATTTGAGGGGCTGTTTCATTAAGATAACTCCGCATTGTTGTTAATTCGGTTTCTTTTTGTGAAATTTTACCTTCAAGTTGAGTATTAAGAGATGCCCTTGCTTCGGCCTGTTTAAGAGGGTCAAAAACACCATATTGGTTTTGGAAAATTAACAAATCATCTTTTGCTTTTTGGTAACGTTCTTTGAATTGATTAAGCTCACTTTCGGCAAATGCCATTTGCTCCCTTGCATTTGCGTGAGAAAGCTCGTTAATAAAATGGTCGCATTCTTCCAAAATCGTTTGGGCAATCAAATAGGTATCTTCAGGATTAAATCCCTGCACTTCGACATTCAAAAGCCCTGTGTCATTATCAAAAGTTACCCCAACAAGCCTTTGATAATATTCTAAAAAATCTTCTTGGGAATACCACCGATGTGTGCGAAAAAATAAATCTTTTTTTTGCTTTGCATAAAGTTCTCTAAGATTGATTTTTTCTTCTAGGATTTTTAACATATCCAAAGATTGGATATAGGCTTTAAGATATTTTATATCCTCTTTAGAATTGGCATTGTTTCCTAGCAGAGAGACTAAACCTGTCATTGAGCTTGTTGCGTTTTCTGTGGTTGAACGCACACTTAAGAAAATAGAACTCACATACCTATCAGCCGCAAAGAGGAGATAATACACAATAACTACGAGCATAACTGCCCCTAAAGCTTTTGGGGAAGTAATTTTTCTGTAATCAAAATTATAAAGAAAGTTTTTGCATTGTAGAATTTTATCCTTCAATATTTCATACATTCACTAATCCTTTATAAGCTTCTAATCCCTCATCGACATCATCATATACTTTGGCTTCACCATTACCTACTAGGATAATTTTATCACACCATTGTTTAATTTCTGCTATATTATGAGAAACCATTATGATTTTGGAATTAGCAAGCTTTTCCTTATAAATCTTTTCACTTTTTTTACGGAAAGAAGGGTCTCCTACTGCTCCTGCTTCATCGATTAAATAATAATCAAAATCAAAAGCCATACTTAGCCCAAAACCAATGCGAGAACGCATACCCGAAGAATAAGTATTCATCGGCTCATCAAAAAATTTTCCAATCTCTGCAAATTCTTCAATATATCGTACCTTTTCCCTTAAAGCCTCTCCTTTATACCCATAAACTCTTGCGATAAATTTAACATTATCTCTTGCTGAAAGATTATGTTGAAATCCACCTGAAAGTCCCACAGGCCAAGAGATTCTTTTATCGGTTATGACTTTGCCGCGATTAGGTAAATCTGAACCGCTCAAAAGCCGCATTAGAGTGGATTTACCTGCTCCATTGCGTCCCATAATACCAATACTGCAATTATCGGGAAATTCAAAAGTAAAATCTTTAAACACAAAATGTTTAGAACCATTTGTGAGCAAATAAAATCGTGTAATATTATCTAGCTTTATCATCGGTTAGATGCCACCAATTCTCTTCTTTTATAATAATAAAACCAAAGCCCAATAAACAATAAAACAAAGTTAAAAACAATAGGGTATAGGATATTAATCCCCTCTGTAACAGGATAATTGTCAAAATAATGAATTTTTAAAGTTTCTGTAATGTGAACCAACGGATTATAAAGGATAAATTCTAAAATATTTGTTGGTAAAATCCAAATCGGATACATTACTGCGGAGGCAAAATAAAAAAGCGTGGCAATATATTTCAAAAGCACCTTTAATGGCTCAACTAAATGCCCCAAAATTGCGAAACAAACTCCCCAAGTAAAACCGCAAAAAGCTAAAAAGAGAAAACAAAAAAGAACAACTACAAAATCTTTAGGGATAGTATTTTGACCAAAGAAAATCCCTTCAATGAGCATTAAAACAACAAAAATAGTAAAATGAAGATAAACTTCCAAAAGTGTGCGAGCAATAAAAACGTGAATAGGACGCACAGGCTTATAAGCAAAAAGTGTCAAATTGCCTTCAATACCACCCATAAGCTGTGTGGTAATATTACGGAACATAAAAAAGGGAATAATCCCGCAAACCAAAAACATAAAAATACTCACGCCTTCAGGCATTACCTGACCTCGTGCTTCACGGATTGCTGAAACAATAAGAGCGATTGCGATGATTTGTGCCATTGGCTCACCCACAACCCACAAATATCCTAGTCGCCTATTCTTTCCAAAACGCGTTTTTAGCTCACGGAAAAACAAGGCATTTATCACATCCCACATTAAAAATCCTAAATTTAATTTTCAGCATTGTCTGTAGGAATGATTCCCTGATAATCCTTAGTAACATCTTCTATTCTTTCTTCTAAAAGAGCAGTGAGATATTTATAGACTTCTTCGCTTCCTTTTTCTGCCTTTTTGAAAAACTCATTAATTTCTTCTAAACGATTAGCTCTACCGCCGTGTTGTTTCATAATATTAAAGCCTTCTTGAATGGACTCATGAACTTGTGCGTGAGGAGCTTCTAACTTTGAAAAACTTGGCAAATGTGAGAAAAATTGTCTGCCTCGCCCTGTATCATACCATTTTCCTAAACGGCATTCGTGATGATTTGCAAATTTCGCCTCCAAATTTTCAGTAAAAACAGAATTATACCCACCGATTTTAAAAAGCAGATGGTCAAGCTTCACTAATCCGATAAAGGTTATCGCCAAAATTTGCAACGTTTCAACACCAATTCTTGTACTTCCCTCTCCTACTGCTTCAAGCGTTTCATTATTTTGTTCTAGTCTTTCAATCCCTTTTGTGATTTCTTCTGTGGAAGTTTGGACTTCAGAGAAATTTTGCTGCACGACTTGAATATTCATTTCAATCTCTTTTGTGGCTTTTTGTGTCCTCTCGGCGAGCTTTCGCACTTCATCAGCTACCACCGCAAAGCCTCTTCCATGCTCTCCAGCTCTTGCTGCTTCAATAGCTGCATTTAAAGCTAAAAGGTTTGTTTGGTCACTAATATCTGTAATAAGTGTGATGACATTAGAGATATTAGTAAAATCATTAACCACTTGTTTGGTAATATCACCAAAAGTTGTTAAATTCTGAATAATAGAGCTTACCTCTCCTAGAATGCTCTCTTGCACACCTTTTGCTTTATTCACATTACCATCAGTGTATTCTTTCAAATCAATGAGTAGATTAATACATCGCGTAAAATCTTCTTGCACAACTTTAAGATTCGCACTAGAAGCTCCTGCTAATTTTATTGCCATTTCCTTGAAAGCTAGATAATCCTTGCTAGAGGCTTGTGGTGCTTGCTGTGCTTGCTCACGTGCTTCTGTGAGGCGTTGATTTTCTGCCATTAACTCGTTGATTTTACTTTTTAATTGCTGATTTTCGCTATAAAGCGTTCTTATGGCTTCTTTGTCCTTTTTGTTACTACCAAACATTAATAACTCCTTAACTATGTGTGGGCTTGATGATTTAGTGATTTTAGAATTATCTTATATTTCTGCAAAAACTACGCTTAATTAAGGGATTAATTTTAAAGAATTTTGTAAATTCCTAAAAGACTCTTAAGTTGTATTTGATTTTAATTTTTAGTGTTCAATTTGTGATTTTAAAGAAAAAAGCTTTTATGAGGCATTGAAAAAAGGTTTTCTTTTGCAAAATCACTTTGACTTCTAAAAATTATTTGCAAAATTTATCCAAAATAAGTTAAAATCCAAATGAGTTTTCTAATTTTTAAACTTTAAGAGGAAGATAAATGAATCAAACCATTGCTAGAATCAGCAAAGGGCTTTTTGCACTTTTGCCTTTTTTGCTTTTATTTTGGATTTTTTCTTTTGTGTATGATTTTTGTGCAAAAATTTTTTATTCTATTTTTGGGATTACTAATGCGAATTTATTTGTAACTCTCTTCATTTTTGCCCTTAGCCTTTGGTTTTTGTATTATGTTGGGCTTTTGGTAGAAAAAAATAAAGAAGTTTTATTGATTCGCTTCACAGAATTTATAATCCAAAAAATTCCGATTGTAAAAAGCATTTATTCAGGCATTAAAGAAGTTTTAAATACTTTTTCAGGAAAAAACCAAGAAGGATACTTAGGTGTAGCTTATGTAAAAGTAGGGGAGATAGAGCTGATTGGTTTTATCACTAAAGAAGAAGGAGAGCATTATTGGGTTTTTGTGCCAACCACTCCTAATCCTACTTCAGGCTTCATACTTAAAATGCCTAAAGACAAAGTCAAATTCTCTGAACTCTCTGTTAGCGAGGGGTTTAAAAAGATTATTTCCTTAGGAGTGAAATAATAATGATAAAGCGGTTTAAAAATTCCCTTAAAAATTTCAGCGAACTTGTAATGTTTGAGCATAGCATTTTTTCCTTCCCTTTTATTTTTATTGCAATGATTGTGGGTGCAAAGGGTTGGTTTGGGTGGAAACTTCTAGCTTTTGGCATCATTGCAAGTGTGAGTGCGAGGAATTTTGCTATGGCATTTAACCGCTTGATGGACAGAAAATTTGATGCCACCAATCCCCGCACAAAAAATCGTCCTAGTGTTGATGGCAGGATTTCACCTCAAGCAATACTGGTATTTATTTGTTTAAATGCCTTAGTTTTTGTTTTTATGGGCTATTTAATCAATCCTCTGTGTTTTTATCTTGCTTTTCCTATTTTGGCGATTTTAGCAGGATATTCCCTGATGAAACGTTTTTCCTCTCTAGCACATTTGGTTTTGGGCTTATCTTTAGGATTGGCTCCGATTGCTGGAGTAGCTGCTGTAAGTGGCGAGATTCCTTTATGGGCTATTTTGCTTTGTGTGGGCGTATTATTTTGGGTAGCAGGATTTGATTTATTGTATTCTCTCCAAGATATTGAGCACGATAAAAAAGAGGGATTGCATTCAATCCCAAGCAAAATAGGTATTCCTAACACGCTCTATTTATCAAGAATCTTTCACACACTCACTTTGATTTTTTGGGCTTTATTTATCGATAAGGCAGAATTAGGAAACATAATGTGGGTTGGATTTGGTATTGCCGTTATTGCCCTTATTTACGAGCATTATCTTGTTTCAAAAAATTTTCAAAATATCCCAAAGGCTTTCTTTACCATTAATGGGTATTTAGGTATTATGTTCTTTGGTTTTTGTCTTTTAGATATTATCAGTGGGGAATAAATATGGAATCTTATATTAAAAGCCGCTTGATTGAGACTTCATTAAAAATTGAATTTGATAAAGCCCAAAATAATTCTGAAATTTTTGCAAGAGAATTTACGAGACTCACGCAAAGTGATGAAGACCCTATCGGTGAATGGCTGCGTCTAACCAAAGCCAAAAAAGGGAACTTGGAAGGGGATAGCGTTATTATTTTGGAATTGCTTGTAGAAATTTACCGCAAGATAGAATCCCTAGAGCGAACTCTAAGCTCTATCAAGAAAGAATATGCTCCTCTTGCTCAAAAAGGAGAAATCACAACAATTGGGCATAGCTGTTTTGTTGTGGGGAATATGCTTTTAGAAGAAAATACACTTTATTATGGTAGAATTGAACTTCCAACTTTTCCCACACGCATTATTCCCATTTATTTTGTTTATCACTCCGAACTTGCGTGGGTAGAGCAAATACACGGGAGAGATGAATCAGAATGGGATAGCTATGTTGCCTCAAAAGAGAGAGCATTAATCCGCACACTAAAACAAAACAAAAGGGACGAAAATGATGAGTGAAGAAACAATGATTCTTTGGGTAGGTGTAGGAATAGCCGTATTTTTTATTTTGCTCATCGGTTATATCTATCTTAAAGATAGCGAAAGCAATAAACGATTAGGGCGATTTGAAAAATCTATTGAGGAACTCAATAAAGAGGTCTATCGTCTCCAAAAAAAAATCAAAGAGGAAGGGGCGGAATTTGAGAGATTTAAAACTTCAATCAAATCGCAAATCTATCAAGATATGCGTCAAGAAATGAAAAGTTTGTTGGATTCCTCTTTTGCCTCTCAAGTCCAACCTTTACGCAACCAAACACAAAATCTCCAAACTCAATGGGACGATTTTAAGGAAAATATTGAAGGCAAACTGCTTGGATTTGATGAAAGGATACGCGAGTTTGCCTACACCCCAAGCAATCCTACTAATATTGATGAGGGAAGAATTATTGCAATGTTTAAAGATGGCTGGAGCATTGATTCTATTGCCAAAGAATTGCGTATTGGAAAGGGTGAAGTAGAATTTACTCTCAAATTTGCCAACCTAAAATAAAAGGAAAAAAATGGTTTTGCGTGTCCCTGCAACAAGTGCCAATTTGGGTCCGGGATTTGATAGCTTAGGTTTAGCTTTAGAATTATACAATCACTTTACCTTGAAGCCCTCTAAAATCACCTCAATCCAAATCAATGGCGAAGGGGAAAAAAATCCTAAATTACGCATTGATAATGTTTTTGTGAGGATTTTTAATCAGCAAACCAAAAAACTTTGTGGCGAGATTATCCCCTGTCGATTTTCTTTTACTAACGCGATTCCTATTTCAAGGGGTTTAGGGAGCAGTTCAGCTGTAATTATTGGGGCAATCAGTGCAGCTTATCAAATTACCAATCAAACCTTTGATAAACAAAAAATACTTAATACCGCTTTAGACTATGAATCTCACCCTGATAATATTACACCCGCCTGTATGGGAGGCTTTAATGCTTGTATGCTCATAGGGCAGCAAGTGCGATTTTTAAACAAAAAATTGCCCCAAAATCTTAAAGCGGTTGTGTTAATCCCCAATCAATCCATTTCAACGCATATTTCTCGCCAAACACTCCCTAAAAAATATTCCCAAAAAGACGCGATTTTCAATCTCTCCCGTTCTGCTGTTTTAGCAAGTGCCTTTTTTGAAGAAAGGTGGGATTTGCTAAAAGAGGCAAGTCAAGACAGATTCCATCAATATTATCGTATGAAGCAAATTCCTATGCTTTTTGAAGTGCAAAAAATTGCTTTACAAAATGGGGCATTATTAAGCACGCTCTCTGGCAGTGGCTCAACCTTTTTAAACCTTTGTTATGCCGATGATGCCAAGCATCTTCATCAAATTTTAGCCAATAAATTTCCCAAACCTCAAATCCTAACTCTAAATTTTGATAATCAGGGGGTAGTTTTGATGATGGATTTAAGTTCTAAATTGATATAATTATGAGGTTTTATGTCTAATCCTATAAGAATGTGTATTGTTTGTAAAGGGCGTTTTTCGCAAAATGAGCTTTTGCGTCTGCAATACAAAGAAGCAAAACTCTTCACTTATAGCGGCAAAGGGAGAAGTTTTTATCTTTGCAAAGAATGTGCTTATAGTAACAAAGCTCTCAATGCATTGATAAAAGTTTGCAAAATAGACAAAAAAACAAACAAAAATTTAAGCTTACAATTAAAGGAGATTTTGTTATATGGATAAAGTCCGTATCAGTGAGATTGCTAAAGAGTTAGGAAAACCCAGCAAAGAGATTCTTCAAAAAGCACAAGAATTAGGTTTTGAGGCAAAAACAGCTTCTAGTGCAGTCAGCAATGAACAAGCCTCAATGCTTTATGATTACATTATTTCGGGCGTTGCACCCACTTTACCTACAAAAACCGCCAAACCTCCTAAAAAATCCTCAAAGGAATCCTCAAATAAAGCCCAAAAAACTAAAGAGACAAAAGAAGCCAAAACTAAAAAAACTAAAGATTCCTCAAAAACAACCAAGACAAAAGAGGTAGCCAAAAAAACAACAAAAGAAGAAGCCAAAGATTCTTCTAAAAAAGTCCAAGAAACTAAAGAGACAAAAGAAGCCAAAACTAAAAAAACTAAAGAAAAGTTAGAATCCAAAACACAAGAGCCACAAAACTTAAAAACCCAAAAAATAACACAATCTCCAAAGGATACTCAAAATACCCAAAATATTCAAGAATCCCAAGAAGAGCCTCTTGCTTCCTCCCAAACACAAAGCAATATAAAACGTATGGGGCTAAGGATTGTCAAAAAACGCGAAATAAAAGAAGAAATTACCCCAAAAGCTACCCCAACTCCTAATGCCGCAAAAACTTTGCAAGATTTACTAGGAAATCTTGATGATGAACCTAGTCTCAAAAAAGACAAAAAAAAGAAAAAAGAAAAACCCGCTACTTTGCATCTCAAAAAGAATAATCAACAAAGAATTGATTTAATGGACGATAGAGAATTTTATACAGAAAGTGAGGAAGAGGAAGAAGGTATCATTCTCTTTGATTTGAGTGTGCAAGATGAGCATAATATTGATGAAGAAGAAAACGAGAAAAAAATCACAGCAGAACGGATTAAAGTCCAACGTCATAATCCCTTTATGGAGCAAGGTAGCACAAGACGTTTTGGTCGCAAAAAAGCCCCTAAAATACAAAAAACAAGGGAAGTGGTGAGCGGGATTGTCAAAATCCCTGAAGAAATCCGTGCATATGAATTTGCCGAAAAAATTGGACGCACGATTGGTGAAGTAATTAAAGTTCTTTTTAATCTCGGAATGATGGTAACTAAAAATGATTTTCTTGAAAAAGATGCGATTGAAATTTTAGCTGATGAATTTGGAGTGGAAATCGAGCTTTTAAGCAATACTGAAGAGCTTGATTATACCCAGCTTGAACAAAAAGATGAGAAAAATCTTATAGCGAGAGCTCCTGTGGTTACGATTATGGGACACGTAGATCACGGAAAAACTTCTTTGCTTGATTATATTAGAAATACCAAAATTGCCTCTAGTGAAGCAGGAGGAATCACACAGCACATTGGTGCTTATTCTATCTCTAAAAATGGCAAGTTGATTACTTTTATTGACACACCCGGACACGAAGCTTTTAGTGAAATGCGTTCTCGCGGAGCGTCAATTACTGATGTTGCCATTATTGTTATTGCTGCTGATGATGGGGTAAAACCCCAAACAATTGAAGCTCTAAATCACGCAAAAGCCGCTAATGCTCCTATTATTATTGCAATGAATAAAATGGACAAGCCCGATGCCAATCCCGATAAACTTAAAGCTGAAGCTGCAGAACTTGGCTATACACCGCTTGATTGGGGTGGTAAATATGAATTTGTGCCAATTTCAGCAAAGACAGGCGAGGGAATTGAGGATTTGCTTGAGACAATTTTAATTCAAGCAGAAATTTTGGATTTGAAAGCAAATCCTAACAAATTTGCAAAGGCAGTAGTGATTGAGAGCAGCTTAGAGAAAGGTAAAGGACCTGTGGCAACCCTAATAGTCCAAAATGGGACACTTAAAGTTGGGGATAGCATTATTGCTGATACTGCTTTTGGGAGAGTGCGAGCTATTAGTGATGATTTAGGGAAAAGCATTACAAGCCTTGCACCTTCAAATGTCGGTGTGATTACAGGCTTAAATGAAGTGCCTCAAGCAGGTTCTATCCTTTTAGCTGTGGAAAATGATACGATTGCTAGAGAATATGCTCAAAAAAGGGCGGCTCATTTACGACAAAAAGAACTTTCACACTCTACCAAAGTATCCTTTGATGAACTAAGCACAATGGTTGCACAAGGGCAGCTTAAATCGCTTCCTGTGATTATCAAAGCCGACACGCAAGGAAGCCTAGAAGCAATCCGCACAAGCTTAGAGAAACTCCAAACACAAGAAGTCAAAGTCAATATCATTCACAAAGGTGTGGGAGGAATCACAGAAAGTGATGTGATTTTAGCAGGAGCTAGCACAAACTGCATTATTTTGGGATTTAATGTGCGGCCCACAGGAAGCGTTAAAAATAAGGCTAAAGAATTAGGTATTGAGATTAAAACTTACTCTATTATCTATTCTTTAATTGATGATATTAAAGCCTTGCTTGGTGGCTTACTCTCTCCGATTTTAGAAGAAGAAAATACTGGACAAGCTGAAGTAAGAGATATTTTCACAATTGCAAAAGTTGGCGTTATTGCAGGTTGTTTTGTAACTGATGGTGTGATTCAAAGGGGAATCAAAGTGCGTCTTATCCGCAATGGTGTTGTTATTCATAGCGGAAATATCGCCTCACTTAAGCGTTTCAAAGATGATGCCAGAGAAGTTGCTAAAGGTTTTGAATGTGGGATTATGTTAGAAAATTATAATGATATTCAAGTGGGCGATGTATTTGAAACTTACAAAGAGATTGAAAAACAAAGGACACTTTAAGCAATGAACAATATCAAAAAAGAAAGAACGCAATCACTGCTTAGAGAGCTAATCCCTTGTGCTTTAGCTAATCTCAATGACACGCGTCTTAATGCTCTTAATGTGATTGCTGTTAAATGCTCACAAGGCAAGTATTTTGCTGAAGTATTCTTAGATGCCCCTTATGCAACCCCGCAAGAAAAGGACAAACTCCTAGCCCAACTCAAAAAAGCACAAAATATTATTAAAGAATATTGTCTTAAAGAAACAGGTTGGTTTCGTTGCCCTGATTTTAAATTTGTTTTTGACCAAAGCTTGGAGCAAGAAAATCGGCTTGATGAGATTTTTAAATACCTAGAGCAAGAAAGACAAAATAAACAAAATCTCCAAAAAGGAGATTTATGACACTTACCCCCGCTTTAGAATCCAAAATCCAAAATCTCATCGAAAGTTTGGGGTATGAACTCTATGATATTGTTTGTTTAAAAGAAAATGATGATTGGATTTTAAGAGTGAGCCTTACTTTAAAACCTAATCCATCAAATCCCAAACCCAGTATTACCCTGCAACAATGCCAAGAAACAAGCCTTGCCCTCTCCCCGCTTTTAGATGTGGAGTTACAAGACTCTCCGCATTATTTTCTAGAAGTCAGCTCACCGGGTATTGAGAGAATCCTCAAAACCCCAAAGCATTTTGAGGGTGCTTTAGGCGAACTTCTTAAAATCAAAACGCAAGATAAAAAAGATTTCAAAGGTAAGCTTAAATCTTTCAGGGAAAACAAAATCTTCCTAGAAGATGGCACAGAGATTGCCTTTGAAAATATCAAAAAAGCACAGACACTCTTTGAATGGT
>JAFLSC010000008.1:43903-61343 GCA_022511145.1 Helicobacter sp. | reverse complement strand
TATAGGTGCGCAGGGTGAAGCCCGCGTCGTAGTGCCCCAGCATACTGGAGACCGTCTTGATGTCCACGCCGTTCTGCAGGGCCAGCGTGGCGAAGGTGTGTCTGAGGTCTGCTAATGTCAAGCCAGAACTAATAAATTTTTGAAATTTTATAAAATTAGAATTATATGGTAATATGTTATTACCTTAGTGGCAATTTATGGAGCTATATTGTAGTATTAAAAGTCGCACACAAAAATAAAATCACAAGCGCCTACCATAAGACAAACTGCGATTTTTTACAAAGACAAAGTTGCTTTCGCTTAGCAACCTTGCCTCTAAACCACTCTAGACTTTTGCTTCTTCGCGTCTTTGGAGATAATCCCAATATTCATCAACATTTTTTTGCCATTGCTCGATAAGGTATTCATTTTCTGGCTTAAATAAATGCTTAAATCTTGCTTGGACGCCCAAATAGTCTCGCACAGGAACTTTATTTTTAGGGCGATAGGTAATGTGCAATTCACGCCCATTAACAATTTCATATAAAGGAAAAACAAGAGAATCCACGGCTAAATCGCTTACTTCTATGGTTTGATTAGCGGGAAATCGCCATTCTGTCGTGCAAGCACTCATTGCGTTAATAAAAGTTGGTCCCTCTGTTTCAAGGGCGGTTTTGATTTTTTTACTCATATCTTTCCATTTGTTAGGAGCTACTTGTGCAACATAAGGTGCTCCGTGAGCTGCCATAATAAAAAGCAAGTCTTTCTTTCTGTCTTTTTTACCATAGCTAACGCGTCCAGCAGGAGTTGTTGTCGTTGAAGCACCAAGAGGAGTTGAACCGCTCCTTTGCCCTCCTGTATTCGCATAAACTTCATTATCCAAACAAACATAAGTAAAATCGTGTCCTCTCTCAAAACAGCCGCTAATAAATTGAAACCCAATATCATAGGTTGAGCCATCGCCACCAAAAGCTACGAATTTAGGAGTTTTATCGCTATAAAGTCGCCCTTTTCTTTTTAAAGCCTTATACATTGCTTCTGCCCCCGCAATCGCTGTTGAGCTATTTTCAAATCCAATATGAATCCAAGGCGTATCCCAAGAAGTATAAGGATAAACTGCTGTGCTTACTTCCAAACAACCAGTTGAAGTTGCAATCAATAAAGGGTGGCTTGTCGCATTAAGCACTTCTCTGACAATCATTCCGTGCGCACAACCCGGACATAGGAGGTGTGCTCCCTCAAATCGCTCACTTGATTTTGAATATTGTTTAAGATTTTTTATTTCACTCATCTTGTCTCCTTAATTAAATCCCATTTGGGGACCTCTAAGCCCAATAAATTGTTGGGTTTGGTGTGTTAATTTGCCTTTTTTTGCATCTTGATTGATTTGAGTATAAATCTCTTGCAAATGTTTTTGGGTTAAATCCCTTCCTCCCAATCCGTAAATATAATTACTTGCTATGGCTTTGCCTCCCGCTCCATAGAGCGCACAAACTCCCTCGTTAAAAAGCATTCCCATAGCACCTGCGGGCAAACTTCTATCCAAAAAGGCTACGGCTTTGAGATTTTTTAATGCCTCACCCAAAGCTTTATAAGGGAAAGGACGGAGAACACGCATACTAACAACCCCTGCTTTGATTCCATTTTCTCTTGCTTTTTTAGCTGCAATTCTTGCAGATTCCACCGTTGTGCCTAAAGCTACGATAGCGACTTCTGCATCGTCCATTTCATACTTTTCAACGATATGATATTGTCGTTTGGTTAGCTTAGCAAAGGCTTTAAAAGTTTTTTCAATCACACCAAAAGCATTCATAATGGCATTGTGTAATTGTGCTTTATGCTCAAAATGCCAATCTTCCTCTGTTTGAGAGCCGTATGTAGCAGGTTTATCAAAATCAAGCATCGCATTTTTGGGCTTGTAATCGCCGATAAATTTATAAGCTTCAGCATCTTTTAGCGGACGAACACTTTGGGCGGTATGCGAACAAATAAATCCGTCTTGATGAACCATAACAGGCAAACGCACCTCATAATCTTCTGCGATTTTAAACGCCATTAGATTGAAATCATAAGCTTCTTGAGGATTGTAAGTGCAAAGATTAATCCACCCTGCATCGCGTCCAAGATACATATCAGAATGGTCGCCATTAACATTAAGAGGACTTGCCAAAGCACGATTGACGACATTAAGCACAATAGGGAGTCGCATACCACTAGCTTGATACAAAACCTCCACCATCAAAGCAAATCCTTGAGAACTTGTTGCCGTAGCCACTCTCCCACCTGCTGCTGCGGCACCCACACAACCGCTCATTGCTGCGTGTTCAGATTCTACCATAACAAACTCGCCATCAATATAGCCATTGGCTAAGAAACTAGCGTAATTTTGCACAATCGGCGTTGAAGGTGTAATCGGATAAGCTGCCACAACATCAATTTGTGCTTGACGCAAAGCGTGGCTTGCCGCCATATTCCCGTCCCAAACTTCTATTTCTTGCAATTCATAAACTTCTGCCATTGCTTAATCCTTTTTCTTGTTTTCTTTCGCTGGCCATTTTGCTAAAGCCGCTTCTTGTGTCTCATAATCATTAAACATTAAAAGCGATTTAGGATTGCTTGGACAAACATCAACGCACACGCCACAGCCTTTACAATGCACATAATCTACCCCTGTCATCTTCTCATCTCTTACGAGGATTGAAGAATCAGGACAATACACCCAACAAAAATAACAATTAATGCAATGCTCGCTATTATAAACTGGCTTTTCAACACGCCAATGAGCCACACTTGCCTTGTATGAACTATCAGGGCGATAGTTCCGAATATCAGAGTGTTTTTCAATCATTTTTGAGCCCTCTTTATCAAAAGGGAACAAAACCGAACCCGCTTCAAATTCATTCCAACCTTTATATTCCATATTTACTCCTATTTTACTTCATTGTAGGCTTTTTTAATCACCGCCATATTGGCGTCAATGACTTTTTGGGGAAGTTTTTTGCCTAAAACTTTTTTAAATGCTTTTAAGAAAAAGTCTAAATCTAAGATATTAGAGACTTTTAGGAATGCACCTAGCATAGGAGCATTAGGGATTGACTTACCAAAGGCTTCTAAAGACAACCCGATACAATCCAAGATATAAACTTCTTTGTTTTTGAGTTCTGGCTTACTTTCCAAAAACTCTTTTTTGCTTAAATGTGTCGTGATAATATATTTGGTTGTCGATTTTTCATTCGCACAAATATCGGTAATGTAAGTTAAACCCGGGTCAATAACAAGCACATAATCAGGATTCATAAATTTTTCGTGATTTAAAATCACCTTTTCATCAATCCGATTATAAGCCGTCATCGCCGCACCTCTTTTGGCTGAACCGTAAAACGCAAAAGCTTGGACTTCTTTACCTGTCCCTGCAATCACATCAGCTAAGCCTTTTGCTCCTGTTACCGCACCTTGTCCTGCACGGCTATGCCACCTTATTTCAAGCATAATGCCTCCTCAAAAATAAATTGATTTCTCGCTTTAGATTTTAAACCAAAAAGACTTAAATTTTAGTATGGTTTGAGGAGTAATATATATTTTAAAAAAAAATGTGTAAAACTCATACATTTTATTTTGCTTTGCTGCTAAATTCCTTAAAATCCTTTATTCTTTTAAGTAAGATTCCACGAGTTTTTAGGGACTCTTACAATGACGCTTTTTTAGATTACCACGAAGCTAAATTCACAATAACAATAGAAACAAAATCATTTTATCCTTCATTTACAAGGCTTAAAACAGCCTCTAGGGAATCTGCATAGATTTTAGAAGTGTATTTTACTAGAGTTTCTTTTGTCGCATAGCCACTTAAAACTGCTAAAGATTGTATTTTAGCATTTTGGGCGGCTAAAATATCCAAAGGTGTATCCCCAATCATAAAAATATCACAAGAAGCAACATTGCAAAAAGTAACCTCTTTAATCACTTCTAAAGCTTTTAAAATAGGCTCTTGGTGTGGTTTAGGGTGAAGGACATTTTCTCTCCCTATCACACAAGAAAAATACTCCAAAACCCCAAAATGCTTTAATAAATCCTTAGAATATTCCCCTGTTTTAGTCGTAACAACGCCCAAATAAGCAAACTCATACGCCTTTAAGATTGCTTCTTTGGCATTTTTTAAGAGACTTGTTTGTTCATTGCAAATTTTCCTGTAATGTGCCTTATAAGCACTCACAAAATCACTAATTAGACTCTCCTCTACCCCCAAACTTTTAAACATATCCTCTAAGGTATAGCCTATTTGCACACTCACTTGCTCTTGAGTAGGAGTAGAAAATCCAAAATCTCTAAAAGCTACACAAACACTCTCATAAATAGCCTGTGTGGAATCAATCAAAGTGCCATCTAAATCAAAAAGAATGATTTTTTGCTTGGATTGCATTTTAAACCTTTATTAAAATTTTCAATTTATTTTTCTTTTTAAATCCCTTATTTGATTTGTGATTATAATTTTTTGTTTGCTTTGCCTGTTTGCCTTTGTTTGTTCTTTTGCTAAAAAATTGAAATTTAAAATGCTAAATGCTATTATATCCTTAAATATCTTAAAAATTTGGAGAGCTAAAATGCAAAGAAGAAAATTTTTAAAAAACTCTGCCTTTGTTGTGGCAGCAGGTGCTTTAGGAGGAGTGAGCTTGGAAGCAAAACAAAATCAAAATCAAAAAAAATCTACTTTAATGCAAAATGACCCAGAATTTGCGGAATTTTTTGAGTATTTTACTAAGGAACAAGTGGCTAAACACAATGAGCTAGATTCTAAAACCACCGCTCTTGTTAAGCTTGGTGCGTTAATTGCCACAAGTAGCGTGAGTCTTTATAAAAAAATGCTAGGTGATTATCTCTCAAGCAACGAATTAGACGCTATTAGCATTAAAGAGCTTTTGTATCAAAGTGTGCCTTATGCGGGTTTTGCAAAAGTATTTGACTTTTTCAAAGCAAGTAATGAAGTTTTAGCCCACAAAGGCATTAAACTTCCCTTAGAAAAACAAGGCACAACCACGCTTCAAAACCGCTATGAAGAGGGACTTAAAAAACAAGTTGAAATTTTTGGCGAATCCATTATAAGCTCGCTTGAAGCTGCTCCTAAGGATACAAAGCATTTTAGAGAATTTTTATCAAGTAATTGCTTTGGGGATTATTATACAAGAGGGGGCTTGGATTTAAAAACCAGAGAGCTGCTTACCTTTGTGTTTATCGCAAGTCTTGGAGGCTGCGAACCTCAGCTTAAGGCTCATACGATAGGGAATTTAAATATGGGCAATCACAGAGGAATTTTAATCAGTGCTATCACGCAAATTTGTCCTCTCATTGGCTATCCTAGAACACTTAATGCTTTGGGTGTGGTTGAAGAAAACACAAAAGCTTAAATTCACTTAAGCCCAAGTGAATTAAAAAAAGGGGCGATATTTGCTATAATATCAAATTTTATTGTTCAAGGAATCTTAATGCAATACTCTTTATTGTCCATTAGAGGAGTGATACCCTTTTTATTGGTAGGATTTATTAATGCTTTTGTAGATTTAGGGCATAAAATCATCATTCAAAACACGATTTATAAAATTTACACGGGTGATGAGCAGCTTTTTTTAATGGCGATTATCAATGCACTCATCATTTTACCCTTTATTCTTGTCCTTTCGCCCTCTGGATTTTTAGCAGATAAATACCCTAAAAATTTAGTGATGAAAATCTCGGCGTGGGTTTCCGTCTTTTTAACGCTTATCATTTGCGTTTGCTATTTTTATGGGGCTTTTTGGACTGCTTTTGGGATAACCTTTATTATGGGAGTGCAATCTGCCTTTTATTCTCCTGCTAAATATGGCTATATCAAAGAATTAGTAGGTAAAGATATGTTAGCAATGGGAAATGGGGCAATCGCAGCGGTAAGTATTGTCGCTATTTTGGCGGGAATGAGCCTTTTTTCTTTGAGTTTTGAAATGCTCTATATGCCCTCTTCTCAAACAGAGGAAATGCTAACCTCTGTCGCACCTTTGGGCTTTTTGCTTATAGGATTTGCTACATTGGAGCTTTTTTTAGCTTACCGATTACCGCAAATACAACAAGAAAATACGACTATCACTTTTGATAAGAGTAAATACCTTTCAGGCAAACTTTTAAGCGACAATCTCAAACTGATTTTTCAAGAAAAAACGATTTGGCTTTGTATTGTCGGAATCTCTTTATTTTGGTCTATCTCGCAACTTTATTTGGTTGCCTTTCCTAATTACACAAAAAGTATTTTAGGGGAGGAAAATACCTTTTATGTCCAAGTTACAATGGCTTTTTCAGGTATTGGCGTGATTATAGGCTCTATTATTGCAGGATATTTTTCAAAGAATTATTTGGAAGTTGGCTTGATTCCTTTTGGGGCTTTAGGTGTGCTTGCAGCTGCGATTTTAGTGCCTTTTTTTGAGTCTTTGTGGATTTATGCCCTCATCTTTTTCTTTTTTGGAATGAGCGGAGCTTTTTTTACAATCCCTCTTAATGCTCTTATTCAATTTGAAGCAAAAGAGGGAAAACTAGGAAAAATCTTAGCAGGAAGTAATTTTATCCAAAATATTGCTATGCTCTCTTTTTTAGCATTGGCAACAGCTTTTGCGTATTTCAAGATTGATGCTCTCTATCTTTTTTATTTTATTATTATTATGAGTTTTTTAGGGGCTTGCTATGTGATTTTTTTACTTCCTTTCTCGCTTGTTAGAATCCTCACAATGTTTGCGTTTTTTCAACGTTATCGGCTTTTGGTGGAGGGATTTAAAAATGTGCCTGAAAAGGGTGGTGTTTTAATGCTAGGCAATCACATTTCTTTTATTGATTGGGCGGTGGTTCAAATGGCAATCCCTAGAAAAATCCATTTTGTAATGGAGAGGAGTATTTATACCAAATGGTATTTTAAAATATTTTTGGATAGATTTGGCGTTATCCCTGTCTCCTCATCAGCCTCTAGAAGCTCATTAGAATTGGTTGCAAAATATATCAGTGAAGGCAAAGTGGTTTGTCTTTTTCCTGAAGGGGTTTTATCAAGGCACGGGCATTTAAATGAGTTTAAATCCGGATTTGAATTAATCACAAAAAATCTTGAAACAAATCAAGGGGTGATTTTACCTTTCTATATTCGGGGCTTATGGGGAAGTAGTTTTTCAAGAAGTAATGAAGAATTCTCTAGCCGCAATCGCACACTCACTAAAAGGAATATTGCTATCGCCTTTGGTGAGCCAATGCCCCTACACTCCACTAAAGAAGAGGTAAAATCCAAAGTCTTTGACCTTTCTTTTATCGCGTGGAAATCTCAATGTGAAGCAATGCAAACCATTAGCCGTTCTTTGATTGATAATGCCAAAAAGGATTTGGGACGCATTGCGATTGTTGATAATTTAAGCGGCAGTATGACTTATCGCAGATTTTTAGCTATCTGTTTAGTGTTATCGCACTTTGTTAAACAAAAATTCCAAAAAAATGAGGACAAAGCTCCTAATCAGTTGAAACCTCAATTCAAACCCACCACAGAATGTATAGGAATCCTACTTCCTGCCTCTTTAGCAAGCTCTTTGTGTAATTTTGCTGTGCTTATGGCACACAAAGTGGTTGTTAATTTGAATTTCACAGCGGGTAATAAAGCCCTCAATTCCGCCATTAACAACGCTGAAATTAAACAAATTTATACTTCCAAAAAATTTCTTGATAAGCTCGAGGGTAAGGGAGTGAAATTAGAATTTCCTAATGAAATCCAAATGATTTTTATGGAAGATATTATGGAGGAGCTAAAAAAACAAAAGATAAAGATTGTGGGTTATCTCACCCTAGTGAGTCTTGCTCCTGCGTGGCTTTTGAAAATGATTTTCTCCCCCCACAAAGACAATAAAGAAGTGGCTGCTATTCTCTTTAGTAGCGGAAGTGAAGGAAATCCAAAGGGCGTTATGCTAAGTCATCGGAATATTTTAAGCAATGTTTCTCAAATCTCGGATATTCTTTGCACTAAAAATGATGATGTGATTTTATCCTCCTTGCCACCTTTTCACGCTTTTGGCTTGACGGTTACGACTTTTTTACCTTTTTTGGATTCTATCGTGAGTGCGACTTTTGCTGACCCAACTGATGCTTTAGGGATTGCTAAGGTTGTGGCTAAAAATAATGTTAGCATAATGTGCGGAACTTCGACATTTTTAGGAATCTATGCAAGAAATAGGAAGCTTGACCCTTTGATGTTTGAGAGTTTGCGTATCGTAGTCAGCGGTGCAGAAAAACTCAAAAATGAAGTGCGTAATGCCTTTGAGATGAAATTTAAAAAGAATATTTATGAAGGTTATGGAGCGACAGAAACAACGCCGGTGGCAAGTGTGAATCTGCCCAATAAATTTGACCCTGATTATTGGATAATTCATCGTGGAAGCAAAGAAGGAAGCGTGGGTATGCCACTACCCGGAACAGCAATTAGAATCATCAATCCTCAAACACTAGAAACACTCAAACAAGGGGAAGATGGCTTGATTCTCGTGGGTGGGCATCAAGTAATGGTGGGCTACTTAAATGATGAAGATAAAACTAATGAAGTTATTGTAGAAATTGATGGGATTCGTTGGTATAAAACCGGAGATAAGGGGCATTTAGATGAAGACGGATTTTTGTATATTGTTGATAGGTATTCACGATTTGCAAAAATTGGTGGGGAAATGGTTTCATTAGGAAGCGTAGAAGAAGAGGTGGCAAAAATCATAGGAGAAACAGAAGCGAAATTTTGTGCTGTGGCTTTAGAAGATGAGAAAAAGGGTGAAAAGGTGGTTTTGATGATAGAATCCACGCAAGAAGTCTATGAGGAAGTTTGTGAAAAAATCAAAAATTCCTCTGTGCCTCCTATTTTCAAGCCTAGTGTATATTTAGCCGTTGAGAAAATCCCTCTGCTTGGCTCGGGGAAAGTAGATTTAAAAGGAGCAAAAACATTAGCACAAGAACTTTTATCCGCTTAAATAGTGTGTAGAGATTAAGTAAAGGATTTTGCTCTTGACAAACACTAGGTGTAGGGATTTATAATATTTGTATTTAGTTACAAGCCAAAAATGAGAGTTTTAGGGCTTCTTTAAATAAATCTAAAATTTAAAAGTTAAGTTAAGGGTGGTAATGAAAAGCTTTATTTATAAAATTTTAAGCCTCAAACAAGGAGAATTTGCTCTTCTTTCTTATGCAACTTTGTTTGTGTTTTTGCTTTTTTCAAGTTATGCAATTTTGCGTCCCATAAGAGATTCTTTGGGGCTTGAAGGTGGTGAAGAGGAGCTTAAGTGGCTTTTTTTAGCGACTTTTTTAGCAACTTTGCTGGGTTCTATTTTAGCAATGTTTGTAAGCACTAAGGTAAAAAGAAAATTTTATATCAATACCATTTTTATCTTTTTTTCAAGCAATCTTATCTTATTTTACCTAGCTTTTAGTTTTTTTGCTCCTCATACAAAGGAATTTTTATGGCTCTCAAGGACTTTTTATGTGTGGGTGAGCGTATTTAATCTTTTTATTATCTCAAGTGCGTGGAGTTTGCTCTCTGATATTTTTAGCAAAGAAAGAAGTCAAAGGCTTTTTGGGATTATCTCTGCTGGGGCGAGTTTGGGTAGCATTTTAGGGGCAAGTTTGGTAAGTTTTATGAGTTTTATTGGCAACAATGAGTTTATCTTTCTTTCAATATTTTTTCTTTTACTCACACTTTTTTGCAAAAATTTGATGATAAAACAATCTTTCTTACTCCTTGAAAACAAAGAAGCCCAAAGCGAATTTATACAAAATTTCAATACACCCATAGGCTCTAAAAATCCTTTTTTAGGCTTTTTGCTTATCATAAAATCCCGCTATCTTTTAATGCTACTTGTCTTTATCTTGCTTTTAACAAGTGTTTCAACCTTCTTATATATGGAACAAGCAAGGATTATCAAGGTGCATTTTCCAAGCAGAGAGGAAAGAGCCACAGCCTTTGCAAATATTGATTTAATCGTTCAAAGCGTGAGTTTTATCATTCAAATTTTCTTTACTTCTAAAATCGTGCAATTTTTTGGATTGCGTTCTTTACTTGCCTTGCTTGGCTTTTTAATCGGCTTTGGTTTTATTGCTCTTGCTTTTAGCCACCCTGCTTTCTTGCCTTTAGTACTTGTGATGAGCCTAAGAAGAATCGGGGAATACGCCCTTGTAAAACCCGGCAGGGAAATGCTCTTTGTGCCTCTTGATTCAGATTCAAAATACAAAGTTAAGGCTTTTTTAGATACGGTGGTTTATCGCGGTGGAGATGCGATTTCATCGCAGCTTGAAGGGGTATTAGCCAAAATAAGCATTACTTTGGTTTTAATAGTGGGTGCTTTTTTATCTTTTATTTGGGGAATCTTGGGACTTTCCCTTGCAAAACATTATGAAAACAAATACCCTAAAAATGAAAAATAGCAAAATATTTTGTATCCGATAAAACTTATTTACAAATGTGAGCTAAAATTATCAAATCTTAATTTAACGCTAAAAAAGAAGAGCAAATTACGGGAAAATTCAATACAATAACAAAAAAAGCAATGGAGCAAAATTCCAAAAACAAGGTTTTGATAAAGCCGCAGTAAAAGAGCTTGAAACACTTTGTAGATTAGGTTCTTATGAGGTTGATTTTACTTATATGAATCCTAATGCCAACAAAGAAATTATCAAAAATACTCAAAATTTTTTACTTAAAAATGCCAAGTCAAGAGTCTAGAATATGAAAAAATTCTTACAGATTTAAATAATCCAACAAGCCAAGAAAGCAAACTTTTTGAAGCTTATACTCTAGCAGAAATGCAAGAAGATAAAAAATACTACAAAGAGCATTTTCCTAAAGATACACTTTTGCTAGAGGGCTTTTTGGAAATTAAAAGCTATGAACCAAATCAAATTAATAAAAAGCCTATAAGCTTTTTAGGCATTAATTTTTATTAAAAATAATTACTTCATAAGAGCTACGTTTTTCGACAACGGATTTATTGGGTTGAGTTTTTTTGAGTTTTTCGAGGTTTAAACGCAATTCCTCAATCTCTTTATCTTGGTCATCAAGCCTATCTTTAAGCCGCAAAATAATATCAACTCCGGCTAGATTTACCCCCAAATCTCTTGTTAAACGCAAAATCGTTTTGATTTTGTCAATATCCCTTTGGGAATAAAGTCTCATTTTTCCATCGGTTCTTCCGGGTTCTACTAAGCCCTCTCGTTCATATTGACGCAAAGTTTGCGGGTGAATAGAGAGAATCTTTGCAACAACGCTAATCAAATAAACAGGCTCATCATAACTATACATTTTTGCTCCTTATAAATATTTTTCCAAAGATTCCTTAAGTTCCTCCGGGAGAGAATCTATATCGGGCAAAAGAATATTAGCTTCCAAATACAAATCCCCTATCATTTTGGTTTTGCGATTGATAGCACCGAGTTCTTTGACGCGGAATTTTTGGGAATTCTTGGTATTTTTAGGGACTTTAAGCGTAATAGTCTTATGCAAAGTCTCCACTTCGATTTTACCGCCAAAAAGAGCTATTTTTAAGGGAATATCAATTTTCTTGATAAGATTGTCGCCTTCTTGTGTGTAATCAGGGTGATTTGCCACCATAACTTTTAAAAGCAAATCCCCACTTTGCCCGTTATGGCTTTTGCCTTTATTTCTTACGCGGATTGTCTCTCCATTTCTGATACCTGCGGGGATTTTAATATCAAATTCTTGATTTTGCAAGTTTAGATGATGTTTTCCACCCAAAACAGCTGTGGTTAGAGGGATTGTGATTTGAGCGTTAATATCAAGATTGGGTTTAAAATTTTGGTTAAAACCACCAAAACCATTAAATCCCCCAAAGCCGCCAAAACCACCACTACCAAAACTTCCGCCACCAAAACCCCCTTGGTTGCCAAAGATTTGACTTAAAATATCCTCTAAATCAATATTGCCTTGTGAGCGTGCAAAATCGTGGAAATTTTGCCCTCCAAACATTGAATCCCCAAATTTGTCGTATTGTTTGCGTTTTTGTTCATCACTTAAAATCTCATAAGCTGCGTTAATTTCTTTGAATTTTTCTTCTGCTTCTTTTTCTTTGTTAATATCGGGGTGATATTTTCTTGCTAAACGTCGATAAGATTTTTTAATCTCCTCTTGTGTTGCATCAGGTGAAATTTCAAGAGTATCATAAAGACTTTTTGACATTATAAAACCTCATTCATAAAATTTAAACTTTGAGTGTATTATATAATAAAACTTTAGTATATGTCAATCAACTTTATTTTGCTATAATATAAAATTTAAAAACAAAAATTTATTTAAGGAAGCAAGAATGCAAAATCCCCTATTGTGTTTGAGTGCGAGTGCAGGAAGCGGAAAAACTTATGCTTTGGTTTTGCGTTATTTGGAGCTTTTATTTTTGGGAGCTAAGCCCTCTAGTATTTTGACACTCACTTTCACAAGAAAAGCGGCTAAAGAAATGCAAGAGAGGATAAAACAAGCCATTTGTGATATTTATACAGGGGAACAAAAGTATTTTAAAGAGCTTCAATCTAAAGGCATAACAGAAAATGAGATTTTAGCGAGGATTCCTCAAATCTACCAAGATTTTTTGCAAGAGGATTTACGTATAACTACCCTTGATGCTTTTTTTAATCAAATTTTGCGAAAATTTTGCTGGTATGTGGGAGTTTGCCATAATTTTGAGATTGAAAAAGAAAATTTTGATACGATTATAGAGATTTTTCTCTCCAAACTTCCCCAAAAAGAAAAAAACAAAATGATTGATTGGTGTTTTGCTAAAAATCAAAAATTAGAATCTTTTTTGTGGCTTTGTGAGCAATTAGATACGATTAAAGAAATGCTTAGTCCTGATTTTTTTTTAAAACAAAATGATGAAAATAGTGCTAGTTATCTTGAATTTTATAAACAAGAAGCCCTAAAATATGCTAATGCTTTAAAAGAGACTTATATCACCTCTAAAGGCGAAGTTTCTAAGGCATTGGATTTTTCCTCTTATGAAGAGATAATACAAAAAGGTAAAACTTGGCTTTTAAAAGAAAATCTTGGCGATTATCGTGGTTTTGGGGGGATTCCTTTTAATCCAGAAGATTTTAGGCAGCTTAAAGCTTGTATTGCCCAAGTTTTTATTTGCGAGGAGCATTTATTTTTAAAAAATCTCTATACTCTCTTTAAAGTTTATTTGGAGGCTAAAGCACAATATTGTAAAGAAAATAATATTTTAAGTTTTAGCGGGGTAAGTTCTAAGGTTTTTGAGCTCTTAAGGCAAAGTAATTTTGAGAGAGAATTTTTGTATTTTCGACTTGATAGCTCTATAAGCCACATTCTTATTGATGAATTTCAAGATACAAGTGTTTTGCAATATGAGATTTTACGCCCTTTAATAGAGGAGATTAAATCAGGGTTAGGGAGTAAAAATTATTTAAGAAGTTTTTTTTATGTTGGGGATACTAAGCAGAGCATTTATCGCTTTAGGGGTGGTAATTCAGAATTATTTGATTATGTTAGGCGAAGTTTTGAAAAAGCAATGACAAAAGAGGATTTGAAGATTAATTACCGCAGTGCTCAAAATATCGTGCTTTTTATTAACCAAACTTTTAAATCTTTTTTTCCTCAATATGTCCCTCAAATCCCTAATTCTAGCCATAGCGGTTATGTGAGAGTGCAAACTTGCCCAGAGATTTTAGCAGCACTTAAAGCTACTCTTAAGGATTTGTGTCAAGTCAAACAAAGTCAAATTGCGATTTTGACTTTTGATAACAAATCCGTTCTTACAATCGCTCAAAGTCTTGAAAATGAGGGCTATAAGGTGGTAATGGATAGTAATGCTAAACTTATCTATCATAATGAAGTTAGGGCTTTGATTGAATTTTTGAAATTCCTCCAAACTCAAAATATTTTGTATGAAGAAGAGTTTTTCTCACTTTTGGGGAGACAAAAAGAAGCAAACTCTAGTCTCACACAATATTATAAAGATTTTCAAAAATCGCCCGCTTTGGGGCTAATTAAAGTGATGAAACATTATCAAATTGGCACTCCTAGTGCTAAAAAATTCTTAGAATATGCGATGAATTTTCAAAAGATTGAGGATTTATTAGAGAGTGTTGAGGATTTAGAACTTGATGTCATCTCAAGTGAAATGCAAGGAATTTCGGTAATGACAATTCATAAATCTAAAGGGTTAGAATTTGATTGTGTGATTTTGCTTGATGCCTTAGGAGGGACACAAAACAAAAGCGATGAGATTTTAGTAAATTTTCAAGAAAATGGCATTTATATTCAAAATCTCTATAAAAATTTTAATAAAGCATCTAATCAAATCCGCAGCGTAGCAGATAGAACTTTTTGCGAGGTTTTGCAAAAAGAAGAACAATTAGAACAAAAAGATGCTATAAATCAGCTCTATGTTGCACTTACAAGAGCGAAAAAGACTTTGCATATTTTAAAAAAAGAATCCAAAAGCAATTTTGATTTAATAGCTCTTGATGATTGTATTTTAGGAGATTTAGAGGAAACACTTAAAGAAGAGAGTTTAAATCTAGGAGAAAATCTTGCCCCGATTGAGGAGAGTTCAAAGCCTCTAATCCCTCAAAAAATGCTCCAAAGACTTGGAACACAGCAAAAAATGCAATCTCAAGAAAAAATTGAAGAAAAAACATTGGGAGAAAATCTTAATGCCATTTATTTTGGAATTGCCCTGCATTTTGCTCTAGAAAAAAAGCTCACTAATCATCTTAGTGATAATCTTTTAGAAGCGATTTTGCGTAATAAAATGGGCATTTACCTTAATCAAGAGACAATCCGTTCTGTCATTACTCAATGCAATTTGTCATTAAAAAATCCTCAATTTATGGAAATTTTGAGTAAAGGTAAGGTAAAATGTGAAATTCCTTTTCTGTCAAAAGGGAAACAAAAACGTTTAGATTTACTCATAGAAGGGGAGGATAAGGTTTTTGTTATTGATTATAAGAGTGGGTTACCAGATTCATCTTATTATGTGCAAGTAAAAGAATATTTGGATTTTGTGGAACATTTTTATCAAAAATCCGCAGAGGGCTATATCTTTTACACCAAAGACAAGGGAAGGCTAATTAAAATCTAAAATAAACGGGAGTGAAAATGGAAGCAAGTCAAGATGAAGCAAAAAATTTCCTGCAAAAGCTCGTTCAAAGTGAATCATTTGCTGGAGTTTTACTTTTGTTATGTGCTGTTTTAGCAATGATTGTGGCAAACTCTCCTTTAGGTGAGCAATATGCACAACTTTGGAAAACCAAATTTGGTTTTAGCGTTGATGGAACTTTTATTGGAATGAGCCTAGAGCATTGGATTAATGATGTTTTAATGGCATTTTTCTTTTTGGTAGTCGGCTTAGAGATTAAACGCGAAATTTTATTTGGTGAGCTTGCAGGATTTAAAAGAGCAGCTTTACCGGTAATTGCGGCTTTAGGGGGTATGATTGGACCGGGAATTATTTATTATGCTCTCAATATGGGAACACCCTCTGAACACGGCTTTGGGATTCCTATGGCAACAGATATTGCCTTTGCTTTAGGCGTCCTTTCTGCTTTAGGAAAAAGAGTTTCTGTTTCTGTCAAAGTTTTTTTGGTTTCTTTAGCAGTTGCTGATGATTTGGGTGCGATTATTGTTATTGCCCTATTTTACACAAGCGGTATTGCTTTTGAATGGTTGGCTGTTGCAGCAGGAATTGTAGTGGTGCTTGTTATTCTTAATAAAATAGGCATGAAATCCCTCGTTCCCTTTATGATTTTGGGCGTATTTTTGTGGATTGCGGTGCATAATTGCGGGGTTCATGCTACGATTGCAGCAGTCGTATTAGCTTTTACAATCCCTGTTGCTCCTAAGATTGATACTCTCTCTTTTATGGACAAAATCCAAATAGCAATAGAAAAGTTCAAAGAAGCTGAAAAAGAAAAAGATGGTATGCTTTTGCAAAATGAGCAAGTCCATAGTTTAGGGGAGTTAGCTAAACATAAAAAAGATGTGCAAAATCCTCTTGTCCGCTTAGAGCATACTCTAGCCCCTTATTCTAATTACCTTATTATGCCTATTTTTGCTTTTGCTAATGCAGGAGTAACGATTGGGAGTAATATTGATTTTGGTATCGACCACGTTTTTTTAGGAATCCTTTGTGGGCTTGTCATCGGTAAGCCATTAGGTATTTTTGGCTTTACTTTCTTGGCTGAAAAGCTCGGGATTGCTACACGTCCAACAGGTGCAGGGTGGATTGATATTCTTGGAGCGGGAATGCTTGGGGGGATTGGATTTACAATGTCAATGTTTGTAACTAATCTTGCTTTTAGCGGTGAACACGCTCTTGTAGCAACTGATGTGGCTAAAATCTCTATTTTGATTGCTTCTTTGGGTGCGGGTATTTTGGGTAGTATATTCTTCTTAATCCGCAGCAAAGCAAGTCATCATTAAATCTTTAATATCTAAAAATCCTTAGGGGATTTTTAGATTCCCCATTGTTTCTTAAGCATTTGTAAATGTGTAGTCCGCGTTGTTTGTATAAAATCTTAATCCACAAGTCATTGTAAGGATTTTTTCTTTGTCATCGCGAAGCATTATTTATTTTGTCAAGGATTTCTTTAATATCAATAAACTTTATTGCTTAACAACCCAAAAATAAAAAGCATTTAATCGCAAAATTTATCCTAAATCTGTATTACTCCATTTTCTATAGAGACTACCTCTTAAAAAACGACTTAAAAGACCGAAAAATTTTGTTGCATTTTTTTGTGAAGTTCTCACAAAAGAGCCTGAAGGGAAGCTGATACAAATAGCAATATCTCTTTTAGAGCATTGCTCATAGGCTTCTTTGTCAAATTTCTCCACCCCTGTTGCAAAAATCAATTTGCGTCCTATATTATCCTTGAAATTTTTAGCATAATTATACATAAAATTATTAGAATTTTATTTTTTGAAATTAAAAGGAACTACAAATATAAATTGCAAGTTTGCAAAAGCCTATAAGGTTTTTGCTCTAATGTGTGTTTATCACATATTAAGTTATGCAATAATTTAGCCAAATAGCCAACTCTACAAATTTTAGGAATAATTTTGCAAAATACTCAAATTTAAAAGTTCCTATTTAGCAAAAAAGTGTTAAAATCTTAAATTTTAATTTCTAAAAGGAAATACTCAATATGGAAAATGCTGGAGAAATTATTACTCAACTTATCCCTTTGATTGCACTAGTGGCAATTTTTTATTTTGTCATTATCCTGCCCCAACAAAGACAAATCAAAAATCATCGCCTTATGATTACTTCCTTGCAAAAAGGTGATAAAATCATCACTAAGGGAGGTTTGATTGTCGAGGTGGTTAAAGTAGAGGAAAGTTTTTTTATGGTGAGACTCAATGATGATACGATTGTCAAACTCTCTAAAGATTATGTCGCCCAAAAAGTCG
>JAFLSC010000008.1:0-43893 GCA_022511145.1 Helicobacter sp. | reverse complement strand
TAATAATTCGGAATCACGTCGCTACTTAATCGCGGCAATTATTTTGATTATCTTATTTGTAAACCTGGCATTGTGTGTTTGGTATCCTTTTAATGAAAAAACCATTGAATACAAAATTATTTGCTTTTCTTTTGGCTTTGCTTTTTGGCATTACCCTCTCGATTCCTTCTTTATTCCACACTGCTGGTCCTAAAATCACTTTAGGATTAGATTTGCAAGGGGGATTGAATTTGCTTTTGGGTGTCAAAGTTAAAGAAGCTATTAAAACGCGTTATTCTTCAATCGCTGCAGAAATTAACTATTACACACTCGATGAGAAAATCCTCATTGATGGATTAAAAAGCACTTCGCAATCTGTTGAATTTGAATTACTTGATGCTAATGAAAAAGACAAAATTAACCAATACCTTAAAAGAATCTCGGGACTAGAGATTCAAGAAAATAATTTGCATTATACGCTTTTACTCTCTGCTGATGAAATCAAAAATGTCCAAAATTTTGCCCTAGAACAAGCCATTGGTAATATTCGCAATCGCCTAGACCAATTTGGATTATCTGAACCAAGTGTAACCAAACAAGGCACAGAAGCGATTTTGGTGCAGCTACCCGGAATCAAAACACAAGAAGAAGAACAAAGGGCATTAGAGCTTATCTCTAAAGGTGGGCATTTGCAGATGATGGCGGTTGATGAGGCAAGAAATGCGAGGGTTTCTTTGATGAATGAGTTAGAAGCACAATCTTATGGTGATGTGATTTTACCTTTTGTTAATAATCCCGAGCAAAAAATCCTCCTTAAAGCGATTCCTATCCTTGATGGCTCAATGCTAACTGATGCAAGGGCAGCTTATGACCAAAACGGACAGCCTATTATTAACTTTAATCTTAACGCCCAAGGGGCTAAGATTTTTGGAGATTTTTCGGGTAAAAATGTCGGGAATCGTATGGCAGTCGTGCTTGATGAGAAAGTCTATTCTGCCCCTGTGATTCGAGAAAGGATAGGTGGAGGTAGCGGACAAATTAGCGGTGGCTTTAGCGTGCAAGAAGCAAGCGATATTGCAATCGCTTTGCGTAGTGGGGCTTTACCTGCTCCTATTGAATTGCTTGAAAAAAGAAGCGTAGGACCTTCTCTTGGAGCAGATAGTATCAAATCCTCAATGATAGCCTTAATAAGCGGAGCGATTTTGGTAATGGTGTTTATGGTGATTTATTATGGGATTGCTGGACTTATTGCTAATGTCGCTTTGGTGGTGAATATCTTGCTTGTGATTTCGGTAATGTCGCTTTTTGGGGCGACTTTGACATTGCCCGGAATGGCAGGGATTATTTTAAGTGTGGGAATGGCAGTTGATGCTAATATCATTATTAATGAGCGGATTAGAGAAGGCTTTAGGGCAAAAGAAAATTTTATTAAAGCAATGGAAAATGGCTATGTTAATGCTTCAAGAGCGATTTTTGATTCTAACCTTACCACTTTAATTGCTGCGATTTTGCTTTATGCTTTTGGAACAGGGGCGATTAAAGGTTTTGCTATTACTATGAGTATAGGCATCATTGCTTCTATTATTACGGCAATTATTGGGACACACGGAATTTTTAGGCTTTTACAAGAGAGGATTATCAAATCCCAAAACTATGGACTTTGGTTTGGGTATAGCCTTAAAAAGAAAGGGATATAATGGAATTTTTCAAACATAATAAAACCTATGATTTTGTGAAAATGTCAAATTATGGCATTCTTTTATCTCTAGTTTTATTTCTCTTTTCTTTAGCTTTGTTTGTTAAACCCGGCTTTAGTTTGGGGATTGATTTTGCAGGAGGAACTTTAATCCAAATTCAATACGATAAACCCGCACCCCTTCCCCAAATAAGGGAAAAGCTAGAGAGTAACCCTGCTTATAAAGGGGTTCAAGTGAGTGAGTTTGGCTCACAAGAAGAGATTATCATCAAGCTACCCATAGCCACTTCCCAAGTGAATCAAAATATAGGGGAAGAGATTGCAAATCTCCTAGCAGGGACAGGGAATTTACAAATCAGACGCGTGGATATTGTAGGTCCCAAAGTAGGCAGTGAGCTTAGAGAGAAAGGAATCCTTGCTTTAAGTTTGGCACTTTTATCAATCTTAGCCTATGTGAGTTATCGCTATGAATGGCGTTTTGCTATTGCAAGCGTGTTGGCTTTAATTCACGATATTGTTATCGCTGCTGGGGCTATTGTGCTGTTTGGTATTGATTTGAATTTGGAAGTTATCGCCGCACTTTTAACGATTATTGGATATTCTATTAATGATACGATTATTATTTTTGATAGAATTAGAGAAACTATCGGGATTCGCTATAATGCAACCTTAAAAGAAGTGATTAATGAGGCTCTCTCAGCGACTCTCTCAAGGACAATGCTCACTTCCTTGACGGTTTTCTTTGTGGTTTTAACCCTCTATTGTTTTGGGGGTGAAATTATTGTGGGATTTAGTTTGCCTATGCTGGTAGGCTCGATTGTAGGGAGTTATAGCTCCATTTTTGTGGCGAGTAAATTAGTGATTTTGTTGGGATTTGATTTAAAACAATATCACCAAAAGATTGCAGAATCACAAAAACGGGCGTTAGAGAAACAAAAACTTCGTGCAATGTATGAAAAAGGCAGAGTTTAAGGAGATAAAATGGACTGGGGAAAAGTAGTTTTTGTATTTTTTATTTTAATGAGTTTAACTTCAACGATAGGATTTTTATATGAACAAAATGTGGTGATGATTTTCATCGCAAGTGGTGTAAATATCCTTTCGACATTCTTAAAAGTGGGCGTAAGGGGGTTTATGGCTGCGGAATTAATGGCTGCTTCTTTAGTGGCAGATTTACACTTAATTCCTGCTTTTGTTGTGTTAGAGGCTTTTAATAATATTGAAATCTCTGTGGCTTTAGCTTTAGGGGCTTTGGCAGCAAATATAGTATCCATTATTTTTATCGCTATTGAGAGTGCCAAAAGTAACAATAATTTTAATTAGGCATTAATATGGAATACAATGCGAAATCCTTAGAGAGCAAATGGCAGAAATTTTGGGAAGAAAGCGGAGAATATGAACCCAAAGAGGATAAAAGTCTTCCTAAAAAATATATTTTAAGTATGTTTCCCTATCCTAGCGGCAATATTCATATGGGACACGTGCGGAATTATTGTATTAGCGATTGTATTGCAAGGTATTTTCGCAAAAAAGGCTATAATGTCTTGCACCCCATTGGTTGGGACGCTTTTGGAATGCCTGCTGAAAACGCCGCAATCAAGCACAAAACGCACCCCAAAGCTTGGACTTATAGCAATATCGATAATATGCGAGAACAACTCTACTCACTAGGATTTTCATTTTCTAAAACAAGAGAATTAGCAACTTGCGATGAGGAATATTCCAAATGGGAACAAAGTTTATTTATTGATTTGTGGGAGAGGGGCTTAATTTATCGCAAAAAAGGTTATTTGAATTGGTGTCCCAAAGACCAAACGGTTTTGGCTAATGAGCAAGTCATTGAGGGTAAATGTTGGCGTTGTGATACGCAAGTGATACAAAAAGAAATGTATCAATATTATATTAAAATCACAGATTATGCAGAGGAATTGCTTAAAGATTTAGAATCCTTAGAGGGAAAATGGCCTAATCAAGTCTTAGTAATGCAGAAAAATTGGATTGGAAAATCCTATGGGCTATGCTTTGATTTTGCCCTCACTAAGCCTTTGGTTACTCAAAAAGGTGAAATTAAAACTCTAGAAGTTTTTACCACAAGAGCCGATACGATTTTTGGCGTAACTTATTGTGCTTTAGCACCTGAACACCCGATAGTTCTTGCTTTAATAGAGCAAGATTTACTCCCTAATGCGACTAAAGCAAAAATCCAAAAAATGCAAAACACTGCTTTAAGAGAGCGTTCAATGCAAGAAAAAGAAGGTTATGCTTTAGGTTTGAATGTGATTCACCCTCTAAGTGGGGATTTAATTCCTTTGTGGGTGGCAAATTTTGTCCTTATGGAATACGGGAGCGGTGCGGTAATGAGTGTCCCTGCCCACGATGAAAGAGATTTTGAATTTGCTAAAAAATACCAACTTCCTATCCGCAAAGTGATTGATGAAGAAATTTTCGGACAAGGTGGTGTGATGATAGATTCTGATTGCTATAATGGAATGCCTAATGAGGAAGCTAAAGAAGCAATCATTGAATATTTTGAGAAGCACAATCTTGGCAAACGCACGATTAATTTCAAACTTCGAGATTGGGGAGTTTCTCGCCAAAGGTATTGGGGAACGCCTATCCCGCTTATTCATTGTAAAGAGTGTGGGATTGTGCCTGAAAATAAAGAAAATCTCCCGATTTGTTTGCCCGAAGATGTTGTCATTAGCGGTGAAGGAAATCCTTTGGATAAGCATTCAAGCTGGAAACAATGCCTATGCCCTAAATGCCACAAACAAGCTTTAAGAGAAACGGATACTTTAGATACTTTTGTAGAATCAAGTTGGTATTTTTTGCGTTATACCACACCCAAAGATTTGCGTCAAAATCAAATTTTTAGCCCTAAAGATGAAAAATACTGGATGAGTGTTGATGAATATATCGGAGGGATTGAACACGCAATCTTGCACCTTTTGTATTCACGATTTTTCACTAAAGTTTTGCGTGATTTGGGCTATACGCAGCAAAGCGAGCCTTTTTCCCATTTACTTACGCAAGGAATGGTAACTAAAGATGGGGCAAAGATGAGTAAATCTAAGGGGAATGTGATTGACCCTAATGCAATTATTAAAACCTTTGGGGCGGACACAGCACGGCTTTTTATTCTTTTTGCTGCTCCACCTATGCGGGAGCTAGAATGGAACGATTCAGCCCTAGAGGGAGCCTTTCGTTTTATTAAGCGGTTAAGTGCCAAAATCCAAAATGCCCAAAAAACAACCAAACTGCCTAATATTTCTCCTGAACTTTTGAGTAAAGAGGAAAAATACGCAAGAAAAAAAGTATATGAATCCCTTAAAAAAGCTAATGAAGTCTTTTGCCACGAAAATGGTTATGCCTTTAATACTCTGATTGCAGCTTGTATGGAAGCTCTAAATGCCTTAGGTGAGCAAAACAATCAAGCAATTTGGACGGAGGGATATTTTATTTTACTTAATATTTTAGAGCCGATTATCCCGCATATTTGTTGGGAATTAAGTCAAGAATATTTTGATTTAAAAAATTTTACTGAAATCAAAATGGATTTAGAGGCTTTAAAGAGTGATTTAATCACAATGGCAATCACGATTAATGGAAAACGCAGAGGCGAGATAGAAGTCGCCCCTAATAGTGCTAATGAAGTAGTTTTGAGTCTTGCTAAAGAGCAGGTGAATAAGTGGATTGAGGGCAAAACAATCCTAAAAGAAATTGTTGTGCCTAATAAGCTCATTAATCTTGTTGTCCGATGAAAAAACAATTTTTAAATCAGTCTGTAATTCACTCTGTCAAGCAAATCTTTGATGAAAGGTTAAGTATTATGCTTAAAAGCGTGTTCTTGTTGTTTATACTTTGTTTTGTGGGCTGTGGCTATCAGCCTATTGCTCATCAAAGCAAAAAAGCTTTAGGAGAAAAAATCTATGTGGAAGTGAAAATCGATACGCGAGACCCACAAAATAGCGTTTCTCTTAAAGATGAGCTAACTAGGGCTATTGCTCAAAAACTCCACGCTAATATCACAGACAAAGAAGAATCAGATTCTATTATAATAGCACAGCTTAAAGAAGTGCGTTTTGAATCTTTGGCTGAAAACCAAGTGGGTTTTGCGACTTTTTATCGGTGCAATGTGAGAGTGGAATTTCAATACGAAAACAAAAATGCTCGAAAAACTAGGATTTTTAGCAAAAAAGGATTCTATAATTTTTCACTTAACGAAAGCTCTGTCCTCACTGATAGTGCAAGAATAGAGGCAATCAATGTGGCAGTTTTAAGAGCGTTAGACGGATTTATCGCACAAGTGGGGATTGAAACATTATGATACAAAATATTCAAATCATCGCCCGTGAGGCACTCAAAAATCTATTAAAAGAGGGAAAAGACCCAACACCAGAGGCTTATAGTATTGCTTTTAGTGCTGAAGCTAAGAAAATGGGAATAGTAATCGAGGATACGCATAGCTTAGAGTATTTACTCGGAATGCTTGAGAGTGAAGTGAAGGAATCGCTTTTTAACCGCAAATTCAAAAACAAAGACGAATTAACATTGAATTTGATTAAAATGATTAATCAATTTTTCTTTTACAAAAAGAGTTTTGCTTTAGCAAAGGAAAATAGGAAGTTATTTTTACGATTATTAAGCACAGCCCCTCAAAAAGAAATTCAAACTCTAGCAAAAGCTAATCTTTTAGAGATTGATAAATTGAACTTTCAATCTTTGCAAACTTATAAAGAACGGTGGAGTGAGATTGTTCGTAAAAATCCAACTTTGGATTCTTCAGACCCTCTTTTAAAAGTTTTAGAGACCCTTGCAGCAATGCCCATTGAAGACGAAAAATTTTTGCAATGGCAAAAAGAAGTAACTGAATATCTTAAAGCCCCAAAAGAAGGTTCTGCAATCCCCAATGCTTTGTTTAAGAAATTTGAATCTTTGTTTAAAAAATCACTTGAACATAACGCTCACCCTGCCCACCCTACTCATCACGCACCTAAACCCAAAGAATCAAAGCCTGTTTTTCCTGATATTCACTCTCTTTCTGTGGATTCTGCTACTATGCTTATCGCCAAAGAGGGAATGAATAAAGTGCTTGATTTTGCCGAAATGCAATACCAAAATCAAAATCAAAATTATGCGGTTATTATTTTTGGGATTGCCCATTATTCTCAACTCCTTGCAGATTATGGTATTGAGGCAGCCAATAAAGTGTTAGCGACTTTGGGGCGACTCTTAAAACAATTCAGTAACGAGAGTGATTTAATCGCTCATTACAGCAAGGAAGAGTTTTTAACTTGTTTGCTTGGACGCGATAAGCAAGAGGCGATTGATTTTGTCCGCAAACTTGATGAGATTATTTCTAAAAGCACTTTTATGTATAAACAAACACAAATTTCTATTCAACTCACCGCACAAGCGTCCCACCGCGTTGATAAAAATTCTTTAGAAGAAATGCTTAAGATGACTTTGGAGGAATTTATAAAACACAAAGATAGTCAAGGCATTATTCATTATGGTGAATGATTTAGAGGAATTTTTAGAATCCAAAGGGGCAGAGTATGCTCCTTTTAATCCCAAAAGAGCACCCAAGTTATTTCAAGCATTAAAATTAAATCCCACTTGCATTTCTATTCAAATTCTTGGCACAAATGGAAAGGGCAGCACAGGGAGATTTTTGGCTTTAATGTTAAGACAAAAAGGCTTTAATGTCGGGCATTTTACTTCCCCGCATTTACTCAATCTCACAGAGAGATTTTGGCACAATGGCAAGGAGTGTTCTAAAGAAGTCTTAAATCAAGCTTTTTTAACACTCAATCAAGAAATTTTACAAGAAGCAAGTTATTTTGAGGTTTTAACCTTTTTGGCAATCAAGCTTTTTGGGGATTGTGATTATATGATTTTAGAAGCTGGACTTGGGGGCGAATATGATTCAACTACGACTTGTGTCAAGTTTGATTTGAGTCTTTTTACTGCTATTAGCTTAGAACATCAGGAATTTTTGGGAGAAACCCTAGAGGAAATCGCACAAACCAAACTCAAAGCAATGGCAAAAAAGGCAATTTTGGGATTTAACCCCCAAAGTGTTATAAAGATTGCCCAAAATATTGCCAAACAAAAACATTGCCGCTTAAAAATCCTTAAAACTATTCCTTCTAAGATTTGGCTTTATTGCAGAAAACACAGCTACCCTAGCTATCAAGCTGAAAATTTAGCCCTTGCTTTTGAGGGCTTAAAAACTCTGGGTTATGATTGTGATTTTAAGAGCTTAGATGCCCTAGATTTGCAAGGTAGAATGCAAAAGATTGCCCCTAATGTTTGGGTTGATGTTGCTCATAATCTTGGAGGAGCACAAAAAATATTTCATCAATTCAGCCAAATGCAATTAATTTTAGTCTATAATTCTTTCTTTGATAAAAATCCAAAGGCTATTTTAGGGCTTTTAAAGCCTCTTGTTAAAAGAGTAGAAATTTTAAACATAAATCACAAACGGCTTATCAAAAAAGAGGAGCTAGAGCAGATTCTTAAGAGTTTGCAAATCCCTTATTGTGATTTTAAGCAAATCCAAGAAGATGAAAAATACCTTGTTTGTGGTTCTTTTAGTGTTGTAGCTGAATTTTTAAAAGGTTTTAAGTGAAAAATCGTTTTGTTGTTACTATTACTGATGTCAATGGTTCTAAACAATACAATGTGCGGCAATATGTCAAACAACTCCTTTTATATGCGGTTTTATTTGTTTTTGTGGTTTTCTTTTTCTGTTTTATCTCTATTCAGCTTTTGCTTGATGAAGTGCGTCAGATTGAGAATAAACGCGATTTAATGCAGCAAGAATATTTAAAAATTAATGAGAAAAATGAGCAACTCCAAGCTCTAATTGATGAAAAAACTGAAGAGTTAGTTAAAGTTTCTGATAGGGTTGAGGATTTAGAAGGGATTGTTGGTTTAGCCAATAAAACGACAGATGAGACTGAAAATAAAGGGAATGATTTATTAGAAAGGGTGGATTTAGCAAGTATTACCGCTGCTCAAAAAGCTTTTGTTATGCAATTACTTCCTAATGGAGTGCCCCTTAGGGGAAACTATCGCGTTACTGATGAGTGGGGAGTAAGATTGCACCCTATTTTAAGGAGGACACATAGTCATACAGGGACAGATTTTAGTGTACCTGTGGGGACACCTGTTTATGCAACAGCTGATGGTGTTGCAGATTTCACTGCAAATGGGTATAATGGCGGTTATGGAATTATGTTAAAGCTAGAACACGCTTTTGGTTTCAAGACTTTTTATGCTCATTTGAGTAAAATTGTGGTGCGAAAAGGAGATTTTGTAAAAAAAGGGCAGCTGATTGCTTATAGTGGCAACAGCGGTAGGAGTACGGGTCCTCATTTGCATTATGAGATTCGTTATTTAGGAGTTGATTTAAATCCTCGCCCATTTGTAGAATGGACGATGGGGAATTACACTAAAATTTTTGAAAAGGAGAAAAGTATCAGATGGCACTCTTTACTAGCAATGATAAACCAGTTAGCGGAAATTCAGGAAGTACAAGCATCCTTGCGAAAGGAACGAAAATAAAAGGGGATATTGTCAGTGAATGCAATTTGCATATTGATGGTTCTTTAGAAGGGAATATTGTCGCAAAAAGCAATGTTACAATTGGTAAAAGCGGTAGCGTTAGCGGAATGATTGACACTAATCATTTAGTTGTAAGCGGTAAATTCACAGGAAATTGTAATTGTCATACCGTGGAGATTTTACCGCAAGGGAGAATTGATGGCGAAATCGCTGCAAGAGAGCTTGTAATTGAAAAATCAGGGGAATTTATCGGTAAAAGTACCGTTCATAAAGATAATGTTTATAATGGCTCTTATGATTCTGTTAATAAAGCATCAAAAGTCGTTATACCTGAACCTCCAAAGGTAGAGAAGGTAAATATTGGCACAAAGTAGCCTTTATGAATTTTTAAAAACACAAAAGGATAGAAAGGATTTTATACTCTTAACGCACGATAAACAGGAAGCTCAAAAGCTTAGCGATGTAGCATTATTCTTAGGCTATGAAAGCTTTGTTCTACCTGATTTTAAGGCGATTTTTGGCGATGATTTACGGAGCTATCAAGAGGAATTATTAGAGATTTTTACTAATCTCAAAAATTTCTACGCTTCTAAGAATCCTAAAATCCTCTTTTCTCCTTTGCAAACCTTGCTTAATCCTATGCCTAAAGAAACGCTCTTAGAGGGTTTTACGCTTCAAAAATCCCAAACTTATAATTTTAAAGATTTAAAAGAAAAACTTTTGTATTTGGGGTATGAGTTTGTGGATTTGGTTGAGGTTGCTGGGGAAGTTTCAATAAGAGGAGATATTCTTGATATTTTTCCACCCTCTTCTTCTAATCCTCTAAGAATCTCATTTTTTGATGATGAGATTGAAAATATCAAAATCTTTGATACTCAAACGCAGCTAAGTATCAAAGAGGAGTTAGATTGTATCACACTTGCCCCTGCAATGTTTTCTTTAAATCAAGAATCTTATGAGGAATTATTAACACAAATCAAGCAAGACTCCAATCTTGATAATTTAAGCCAAAAAAATCTCATTACTTCTTATGGATTTTGGTTTTTGGGAGAAAAATATTCCCAAATCTTGCCACTTTCTTACCCTACTTATTTTGCTCCCCAAAGTAAAGTATTGCTCGAAGAGATAGCAAGTTTTGGTGAGCTAGACGCCAAACTTAAAACTTTATTTGAGAGCTTTAGCGAGATTCCCCAAAGCCAAAATTACACAGATTTTCAGTGCAATTTCAATAATATCCCTACTTTTTTGAGCTTTCATCAAGATAAAAAAATTACCATTCTTTCCAAAACACAAGCTCAATGTAAGCAAGTGGGACTCAACCCGCTAGAACACAAAGATTACCATTTTATTTTTGAGCGAGATTATGGGATTTGGATTTTAGGTAAGGAAGAGTTAATTTTATCTTTGAATGTGCCAACTAAGCCTAAGAAAAAAGCCAAAAGCAAAATCTTACTTGATGAGCTTAAAAGCGGGGATTATGTCGTGCATATTGATTATGGTATTGGCTTATTTAATGGAATTATACAAGCCAATGTGTTTGGGGCTAGACGCGATTTTATCGAATTAAAATACCTAGGTGAAGATAAGCTACTCTTACCGATTGAAAATCTTGATAGGATTGATAGGTATATCACCGATGGAGGGGGAATCCCGATTTTAGATAAATTAGGCAAAGGGAGCTTTGCTAAACTCAAAGAAAAAGTGAGAGAAAAGCTCTTTGTGATTGCTAATGAAATCATTGCTTTAGCAGCTAAGCGGGAACTCATTGATGGGATTGTAATGGATTGCCAAAAAGAGGAAATCCTGATTTTTCAAAACCAAAGCGGTTTTTATTACACACAAGACCAAGAAGAAGCAATCAGAGAGATTTTTAAAGATTTATCAAGCCAAAAAGTAATGGATAGGCTCTTAAGCGGTGATGTGGGGTTTGGTAAAACTGAAGTAGCGATGAATGCTTTATTTGCGGCGTATCTTAATGGTTATCAAAGTGTGTTTGTCGCCCCAACAACACTACTAGTCTATCAGCATTATCAAACCCTTAAATCGCGTTTGGATTCTTTTGGGGTTTGTATCAAAAAACTTGACCGCTATGTCAGCACAAAAGAAAAAAAAGAGGTTTTAAAAGGCTTAAAAGAAGGGAGTGTGGATATACTCATCGGAACTCACGCCGTCTTTGGAGCGGAATTTAAAAATCTTGCTTTAATTGTCGTTGATGAGGAACATAAATTTGGTGTCAAGCAAAAAGAAAAAATCAAAAACCTAAGTAATGATATTCACCTACTTTCCCTCTCGGCTACGCCTATTCCTCGCACTTTGAATATGGCACTTTCACATATTAAAAGCCTAAGTGAGCTTAAAACCTCTCCTAGCGGGCGTTTAGCAGTGAGAACTTTTGTGAAAGAATACAATCCTGCTTTGTTTAAAGAAGTGGTTGCAAGGGAGCTTAGACGAGGCGGACAGATTTTTTATATCCATAACAATATCGCCACAATCGCACAAAAAAAGCAAGAAATCCTAAGCCTAATGCCGCACTTAAAGATAGCCATCTTGCATTCCCAAATCTCTGCTCAAGAATCTGAAGATACTATTATGGCGTTTGCCAAAGGAGAATTTCACCTTTTGCTTTGCACCTCGATTGTAGAATCAGGTATTCATCTCCCTAATGTCAATACGATTTTGGTGGATAGGAGTGATTGCTTTGGGATTGCTGATTTGCACCAATTAAGAGGAAGGGTAGGCAGAGGCGATAGAGAAGGATTTTGTTATTTTCTGCTTGAGGATTCCCAAAAAATCACACCTGAAGCACAAAAGCGTCTAGTGGCTTTAGAGAAAAACTCGTATTTGGGTAGTGGTGGGGCTTTAGCCTATCACGATTTGGAAATTCGCGGTGGCGGGAATTTGCTAGGAGAAGCACAAAGTGGGCATATTAAAAATATCGGGTATTCTTTGTATCTTAGAATGCTTGAGGAGGCAATTTATCAGCTTAGCGGAAATATTCAAGCCAAACAAAACAATGTCGATGTTAAGCTTAGTGTAGCAGCTTTTTTAAATGCCGAACTCATTGCTACAGAAAAGTTAAGGCTAGAATTGTATCGTAGGCTTTCGCGTTGTGAGGATATACAAAGTGTTTATGGGATTGAAAGTGAGATTGAGGAGAGATTTGGGGAGCTTGATATTTATTCTAAACAATTTTTGGATTTAATTATCATTAAGATTTTGGCACGAGAAGTCGGGATTGTAAGTATTTTAAATTATCAGCAAAATATTACTTTTGTTCCTGTTAGTGGGGATAAACTCACAATCACAGCTAAAAGTAAAGATGATGATGAGATACTAAAAGCCGTCCTAGAACAGCTTAATCTCCTTAGAGCTTCAAAAACGCCACAATCTCAATCTGTCAATAATTTACAAAAAAACACTTTTTAGGGAAGCAAAAATGCGTTTTGGATTTATCGGAGATATTGTCGGGAGAGTGGGTAGAGAATTAGTGCGGGATTATCTCCCTGATATTAAAAAACAATATGCCCTAGATTGCGTCATCGCTAATGGTGAAAATGCAAGCCACGGCTTTGGTTTAGGGATAAAGGCAGCACAGGAATTGCAAAGCTATGGGGTTGATATTTTTACAAGTGGGAATCATATTTGGGATAAAAAAGAGATTATTCCCTTTTTGGATTTACCTAACTCAAAAATTTTGCGTCCGCACAATTACCCTAAAGAAGCCGTTGGAAATGGGCTTTATAAAGGCACAATTAATAATGAAGATTTTGCAATTTTAAATCTTATGGGGCATTTTGGAATGCCTCAATGCGATAATGCTTTTGTTTGTGCAAGAGATACCATAGAATCCTTGCATAAAGAAGGCATTAAAAATATTCTTATAGATTTTCACGCTGAAGCTACGAGTGAAAAAAGAGCAATGTTTATGATGTTAAAAGGAAAAATCGGAGCGATTTTGGGAACTCACACGCATATTGGCACTGATGATTTAGAGATTTTTTGCGATACCTTTGGGGTGAGTGATATAGGAATGACTGGGGCTAGAGAAAGTGTGATTGGAATGGAGGAGAAAGAACCTATTGAGCGATTTTTAACTGGTGTGCCTAATCGCTTAGCGGTGCCTGAAAAAAAGGGAATTTGTGTGATTTTTCAAATGATTATTTTAGAGCTTAAGGCGGGAAAATGCCTTGAAGCCTTTAAACTTAAAGCTATTGATGGTAAAGAGATTGTTAAGACGCTCACAGCAATTTAAGGCAAAAATTAAGAAAATAAGGAGAGAGAATGGAAGCCTTAGAAGTTTTAAAAAAATTAGTAACCTACCCTACAATCACGCCAAAAGAATGTGGGATTTATGAATATATTGAGAGTTTATTAAAGGATTTCACGCCTTTAAAATTTACAAAAAATGATGTTTGCAATCTTTTTTTATACAAGGAATTTAAAGGTAAATCGCAAGATAAAATCCATTTATGTTTTGCGGGGCATATTGATGTGGTGCCAAGCGGGGAAGGGTGGGAGAGCGACCCTTTTACTCCCACTCAAAAAGATGGCTATCTCTATGGCAGAGGAACACAAGATATGAAAGGTGGCATTAGTGCCTTTTTGTGTGCATTGCGAGAATTTTGCGATAAAGAACAAAATTTTAATGGGATTTTATCAGTTTTATTAACCAGTGATGAGGAAGGGGAAGCGATTTTTGGCACAAAAGCGATGTTAGAGGTTTTAAGGGAGAAAAACTTACTCCCTGATTTTGCAATAGTAGCAGAACCCACGAGCGTAAAAAGATTTGGCGATATGATAAAAATCGGGAGACGCGGCTCGATTAATGGAATATTAAAAATCTATGGGAAACAAGGGCACGTGGCTTATCCAAGCAAATGTATCAATCCTATTGAGCTTATCAGTCCGATTTTGTCTAAAATAGCAGGGTATGATATGGATAGTGGGAGTGATAAGTTTGAGCCTAGTAAAATCGTTGTTACTGACATTCGTGGGGGTATGCAGGTGGTTAATGTAACACCTAATGACTTAACTTTAATGTTTAATATTCGCAATTCCCCCCAAACCTCTTTAGAGATTTTAAAAGCACATTTTAAAGAAATTTTAGGAGAAATCCCTCATACTTTAGAGCTAAAACAAAGCTCAAAGCCTTTTTTGACTAATAAAGAAAGCAAAGTGGTTATGAAAGTGAGCCAAAGCATACAAAAGGTTTTAGGGATTGAACCGATTTTAAGCACAAGTGGAGGGACAAGCGATGCTAAATATTTTGCAGAATTTGGCATTGAGGTGGTGGAATGTGGTGTGTGTAATGACACCATTCACGCCATTAATGAGAGAGTTAAAATCACTGAAATAGCCGAACTCAAGCGAGTATTTAGCGAGGTTTTAAAAAGCTTCTAAGAGGAGCTTTCTATAAGCTCCCATTTTGCTCCTTTTTGGGTAAGGTATTCACACACTTTTTGCTGAAAGACAGGAGCAATATTAATCACCAAAACACCCAAAGCAACACCCCCAAAGGATTCTAATAAACCCCAAACAATATTAAAATCAATAGCCAAATCCCTCGCCATTTGTGTAATAATAGCATTTTGGGCTATTTCTTTAGGAAAATAAATGCGGATATTTAAGCCCTCTTTGGGTAAAACTTCTTTTTCTCCAAGAAATTCTCGCATTTTTGGATTAGGGGTTAAAAATAACTCTTCAATGCTTCCGCTCTCTAAAATCTCGCCATTTTCCATAAAAGCAGCTCTTTGACAAATCCTCTTGATAGCTTCCATTTCGTGTGTAACAAGCACAATGCTAACGCCGAGTTCTTGATTGATTTGAGCTAAAAGCTCCAAAATAGAAAGTGTCGTGCGAGGGTCTAAGGCACTCGTGGCTTCATCGCTTAACAAAAGCGTAGGATTCATCACCAAAGCCCTAGCAATCGCTACTCTCTGTTTTTGCCCACCACTAAGTTGTGCGGGATAAAAATGTTTCTTATCTTCTAGCCCCACTAATTCCAAAAGCCTATCAATCTCTTTGGTTTTAATGCTCTCTCCCCAGCACTGCAAGGGCAAAATCACATTTTCAAACACATTTTTTCTCTCCATTAAAGAAAAATGCTGAAAAATCATTCCGATTTTTTTACGAAAATGGCGTAAATCACGGGAATTTAGCTTGGCTATTTCTGTATTATCAACCCACAAAGTCCCGCTCTCAAATCTCTCTAACCCATTAAAAGTCCTAAGTAGCGTTGATTTTCCTGCTCCACTATGCCCGACAAGTCCAAAAATGCTTCCTTTGGGAATCTCTAAAGAAATATTTTTAAGCACAGGGATATGAGCGTAACTTTTATTAAGATTTTTTGCTTCAATGAAATTCATTGTTTTCCTATTAATGAAAATAAAATTTTGAAATTTTATCAAAAATTTAATACAATCCCAAATTAATCCTAAACACACAAAAGGAGGCAGTCTGATGAAAAAAATCCTAATTTATCTGTTATGTGGAGGTTTAGCACTCGCACAACCTTGGGTAATGTTTAATGATATGGACGATACTTATTTGTATGACCAAGCAAGCGGACAAGTGTATATTCGCGACAAAAAAGGGGGTAAAAACTATGAGGATACTTTCGTAAAAATGGGGGTGATTAATAAAGAACCTACTCCAAAACCTAAAGCCCAGAAAGAAACTGCTAACACCACTCAAACTAACACAATGCAAGCTAATAGCACACAAGAAAAAAGCGCACAAGAATCGCAAGCAGAACTCCTCAAAAAAGCTCAAGAACTACAAAGAAGTATCCAAAATGGAGTTTTTGAAACCACCAATGGCACAAATAATGTCGGATTTTAAGGATAAAAATGAAAATTATTGCAAGTAATTTTAAAACTAATCACACACGTAAAAGCACACAGGAGTATTGCAGTCATCTTGAAGCATTTTTGAAATCCCAAAATTACCCGCACAAAATTACGATTTTCCCCCCAACTTCAGCTCTTTTAGACAATCATTTTCAGTGTTTTCAAATCGGGGCTCAAAATGCTTATTTTACTCAAAATGGCTCTTTTACAGGAGAGATTGGCACAGAACAGCTAGAGGAATTTCAAATCACTTCTTTATTAATCGGACATAGTGAGAGGCGAGAGATTTTGGGGGAATCACAAGATTTTTGTGCCAAAAAATTTGATTATTTCTCAAAGCTTGATTTTAAGATTTTTTATTGTATTGGTGAGAATTTGACTATCAAAAATCAAGGTTTAGAGGCAACTTTGGATTTTTTGGTTTCACAATTTCAAGGGATTGATTTAAATTATCCTCAACTTATTATTGCTTATGAGCCAATTTGGGCGATTGGCACAGGCGTGAGTGCAACTTTAGAAGAAATTGCAAAAATTCACGAAAGCTTAAAGCAAAAATTAGGTAAAATTCCACTTTTATATGGCGGAAGCGTTAAGAGTGAAAATATTAGCGAGATTTTAAGTCTCCCTAATGTCGATGGTGTGCTAATTGGCAGTGCAAGCTGGAAGCTAGAAAATTTGCTTAATATGCTAGAAAAATCAAAGGAGTTATAATGATAATGCAAGGTAAAAAAGGCTTGATTGTGGGCGTGGCTAATAATAAATCTATTGCTTATGGTATCACAAAAGCGTGTAAGGAGCAAGGAGCAACGATTGCCCTCACTTATATGAATGAGCAAATCCAAAAACGCGTCCTCCCTATCGCTGAAGAGATTGGGGATTCTTCATTAGTGTATGAGCTTGATGTAAGTGAGCCTAAACATTTCAAATCCCTTAGAGAAAAAATCCAAAAAGATTTGGGAGGACTTGATTTTATCGTGCATAGCGTGGCTTTTGCTCCCAAAGAAGCTTTAGATGGTAGTTTTTTAGACACCACCAAAGCGGCTTTTAATATCGCAATGGAAGTTTCTGTGTATTCCCTCATCGAGCTTTGTCGTGAGTTAGAGGCGGTGTTGAATCCTAACGCTTCTATTCTTACTTTAAGTTATCTTGGTGCGGTAAAACACGTTGCTCATTACAACTTAATGGGGATTGCTAAAGCGGCTTTAGAATCAAGTGTGCGTTATCTCGCCCACGATTTGGGACCTAAGGGGATTCGCGTGAATGCTATTTCTGCGGGACCTATTCGCACACTTGCAGCAAGCGGGATAGGGGATTTTCGCTTTATTTTAAAATGGAATGAACTCAATGCCCCTTTGCGTAAAAATGTTAGCATTCAAGAAGTGGGAAATTCGGCAATGTATCTCCTCTCCCCTCTCTCAAGTGCTGTAACAGGAGAGGTGCATTATGTGGATTGTGGTTATAACATTATGGGAATGGCAGCGATTGAGGAAAAAGAAGGTAAAGCAGCATTAGTGTGGGATAAGGCACAAAACTAAGGCAGAGTTTGAAAGTGATTTAGGGGTAAGTTATGGAAGCACAATTAATGGGTTTAGCGATTGAAACTTATAAAATCACTTTGATTTTATCCCTCCCTATGCTCCTTGTTGGGCTTATTGTGGGGCTTATGATTAGTATTTTTCAAGCAACGACTCAAATTAATGAAATGACTCTGACTTTTGTCCCTAAAATCCTTGCTGTTATTATGGTGATTATTTTTACAATGCCTTGGATGCTAAATATGCTTATGGATTTTACGACAAGAATCCTTTCAATGATTCCTACTTTCCCTTTCTAAAGGATAAAATGCAAGAAAAAATTATTGATTTTTCACAATACACAAGCATAAAAATTGGCACACCTCATCTTGTTTCTATCTTAGAAACTCCGCAAGATTATTATACTCTCTCTCAAGAGACTTCCTCCCTAAAAATCTTAGGCAAAGCTAATAATCTCCTGATTTCCCCTAAGGCAAAAAATCTTGTAATGTTGGGTAAAAATTTTGATTATATTAAAGATTGCGGGGATTGTTTGGAAGTGGGGGCGATGACACCAAGCGGGAAGATTTTTTCTTATGCTAAATCCCATAATTTAGGGGGATTTGAGTTTTTAAGTGGGCTTCCGGGAAGTCTTGGAGGGATTATTAAAATGAATGCGGGGTTAAAAGAATATGAGATAAAAAACTCACTTTTAGGAATCTTGTGTGTTAGGGATTCTGCTCGTTTGGATTTTGTGCCTACGCAGGATTTGGGCTTAGCATACCGAAGTAGCCAAATTAGCACCCTCATTTTTGCGGGAATTCTTAAAAAACAAGCTGATTTTAATCCCAATTTAGTGGAGCTTTTTAAAACAATGCGGAATAATCAGCCCAAAGAGCCTAGTTTTGGGAGTTGTTTTAAGAATCCAAAAGGAAATTATGCTGGGGCTTTGATTGAAAAGGTTGGTTTAAAAGGAAAGCGATTTGGGAGAAATCAAAGCCTATGTTTTAGCCCTATCCACGCTAATTTTCTTGTTAATTTGGGAAATTCTGATTTCTTTGAAGCCCTAGAGCTTATCAATCTAGCACAAAACAAAGTGCAAGAGGAATGCGGGATTTTGCTCCAAAAAGAAGTGCAGATTTTAGAATAATTTACCTAGCAAATCCAAACAAACTTGCAAAAATAAATCTTTTAGAAATTTTGCTTAGATTTTAAAATGTTAAATGCTACTATATGTTCTTTCATCAATTAAATCTGGAGAGCTAAAATGTCAAAGAAAATTCTAGCTTTATTTATGCTTAGTTTAGTTTTGGTTTTTGTAAGTGCTTGTTTTGCACCTAAGACTACAAATGAGTTAGTAAAGCATAAGTAATCAACCACAAAATTTAATAGAACTCATAGACCTTGCACGAAATTTAGAAATCAATCTTGGCGAGATTGATACGAGTAAAATTACAAATATGAATCATTTATTTTTTCAAAGTCCGAGAAAAGATTTTAGCGGCATAGAGACTTGGGATACAAGCAAGGTTGAAGAATATGGGAGAGATGTTTGAAGGCTCCCCTTTAAAGCAAAATCCACCCAAATGGTATAAAGAATAACTTAGGAATAAAAGGAAAAATGTTAAAAGATTTTAGCTTTTGAATTTCAGGCTAGAATCTAAAGATTTTATCTTAAAGATTGAAATTTAAAATTCCAAAACAAAGCCACGATAGAGTTTGGCAAAATCTTGATAAAACTCTAGTTTTTTGGGCTTAAAGGTGCAAATAAAATCCTCTAGCTCATCTTTTTGGTGATAGCCTATCTCACAAATCACATAAGGGATAGCTTGTTTGTAGGCTAAAGTGATGATATGACGCAATATCTCATCTCCCTTTTTGCCACCAAAAAGTGCTTTTTTAGGCTCATAGCACACATTTTTAGGGAGTTTATAATTTTGGGGAATATAAGGGGGATTGGAGAGCAATAAATCAAATTTTATTGTTTGGGTGTTAAAATCCAAATAAGAAGCTCTAAAAAGCTTAAGATTTTGAACTCCCGAATGATAGCTATTCACAAAGGCATAAAACAAAGCTTCTGCGGATATATCACTCCCAAAAAATTGACAATGAGGGAGGAGACTCGCAAGACTTAAGCTAATTGCCCCGCTTCCTACGCCAATTTCAGCAATGTTTTTAAGATTTTTAGCGATAATGAGTTCTTTTGCTTTGGAAACTAAGATTTCTGTTTCTGGACGAGGGATTAATACCCCATAATCCACATAAAATTCATTTTCATAAAAGCTCACTTTTTGAGTTAAATATTCTAAAGGTTCTTCATTACAGCGGCGGAGGATTAAGTTTTGATAGGTTTTGTAGTCAAAATCCTCTAAAGAATCCAAAAAATGCGTGTGGAGATACAAGCGATTTTGTCTAAGGACAAAACTTAAGAGGATTTCTGATTCAAGTAGGGGACGCTCGAGTGATGAGAGTTTTGAAGCACCCCATTGCAGTGCTTCTTGGATATTCACTCATTGCCTTTAGGGATTGAATGTTCTTGAGGGGAATTTTGTGCGAGATTTTCACAATTTAGTGCAACAAGCCTTGCCATAAGTGGCGGGTGGGAATAATAAAACCGCATATAAAGTGGGTGTGCTAGAGGGAAGGTATTATTTTCTTTGATGAGCTTTAGCAGGGCTAGGGCTAAATCCTCTTTGCTTGTGAGTTCTGCCCCAAAGGCATCAGCATTAAATTCATTTTGACAACTGATATGATTGATAATAAGCATAAAATAAAATCCAATGGGTGTGCTTAAAATCAACAAAAACACTAGCGTTGTGTGGGGATTTTGTGTGAGATTAGCCAAAGCAAACAGCGAGGAAGGGAGATTGGCAATAATAAAAAACAAAAGAGCTAAAAATCCTAAAACTAGCCCCATCATTTTAAAAATATCTTTGTGTTTGAAATGTCCAAGTTCGTGTCCTAGAATCGCTAAAAGCGAGTTTTTAGGGATTTTGTCTAAAAGCGTGTCAAACAAAATCACTCGCTTTGTTTTTCCAATCCCACCAAAATAAGCATTCAATCGCCCATCACGACGAGAAGCGTCCATCACAAAAACACCTTTGGAATGAAATCCTGCCTTTTTTAAAAGTTCATTAATATTGCTAGAGAGTTCCGTATTTTCTAGTGGCGTGAATTTATTAAATAAAGGGGCAATCACGATAGGATAAAGCAGATTAACCCCAATAATCAAGCAAGCTCCCAAAATAAAAGCATAAAATTCCCAATAAGAAATATGATTCATTACCCAAACAAAAGCAAAAATAATCAATCCTCCAAACACGATGAGCAACAAAAGCGATTTTAAAGAATCTGTGAGAAAAAGCCCCACGCCTCCTTTTGCAAAGCCAAATTTTTTATCCACCACCAAAGTTTTATAAGCATCAGTTATAAAAGAGGCTAAACTCCCCACACATAAGAAAATAAGCACAAAGGCAATATCTTTGAGTGTCCCCTCCAAAGAGAGCGTTTGTTCTAAAAACGCTAAACCAAAGCTAATCCAAAAGCACACAAGCATAAAATCAAGGCAATGTTCTATTAGGGAGATTTTTTGCTTAGTTATGGCATAATAAGCGGCTTGTTTGAATTTGGATTCCTCTAAAATATAAGCCTTTTTTTGACTCTCTGTTTTCAAGAAATTAATTTCCAAAGCGTCTAAAATAATTTTTGGTAGGGTTAAAAGTAATCCATAAAGAATAAGAAGTTCCATATATTTCCTTAATATTTTGTGATTTAATTTTTAAAATTATAGCAAATAACAAGAATGATTTGCTATAATGTGCCGCTAAATATAAGGATTTTGTACGGGAGAGGAGGAATATTTGGCATTTTTTGAAAGAAATGATATTGTTATTGATTTAGGAACAGTGAATACTATTGTGCGAAATAGTGTTTATGATGTCCTTTTTTGCGAAGCAACCTGTATCGCCATAGAAGAAACACCTTATACCAAAAAAATCATTTCTGTGGGCAATAGTGCTAGAAAAATGCTAGGAAAAGCCCCTGTAGGTCTTGATATTGTTAATCCCCTTTTAAATGGTGCCATTAGTGATTTTGAAATGACAAAAATTTTTATGGAAGCTTTGCTGGAACGTGGTAAAAGTAGTTCATTAGCTCCCAAAGTAGGTATTAGTATCCCCCAAAATCTCACACAAGTTGAAAGACATTCTTTGTATGAAGCAACAATGTTAGCGGGTGCTAAAGAAGTTTATTTGATTGAAGACCCTTTTAGTGCAAGTGTTGGAGCAGGGTTAGATATTAGCACAGCAGAAGCAAAAATGGTAATTGACGCTGGGGGAGGACTTGTTGAGGCAAGTATTATCTCCTTAGGTGGATTAGTAGTAAGCTCTTTTACAAAAGAAGCGGGAGATTTTGTTGATTATGCTATTGTGGAGTATTGTCGCCACAATAAGGGAATTGGCATTAGCAAAGAGATGGCAGAAAAAATTAAAAGACAAATTAATATTTTTGGCGAAAATGAAACTATTAACATTGGCGTTAAAAGCTTGATTAATGGTTTGCCTATTACCTATGATTTGAATCTTAATGATTTAAAAGGGGTTTTGCTCGATGGGCTTTATAAGATTAAAGAGGTTGTGTTAGAGACTATTTCCAAAGCCCCCGTGCAAATTGCTCCTGATTTGATAGATAGTGGGGCAGTTTTAACGGGAGGAATGGCATTAACCAGTGGAATAAAGGAATTTTTAGAAGAGGAATTAAATATTAAAATTAATCTATCGCCCGACCCGCTTTTGGATATTTCTAAGGGTGCGTGTTTGATTATGCAAAACTTTGAAGAATATACGAAGAGTTTAACTTAAATGCAAAAAGGTTTGTGCTTTTGGATTAGCAAAAGAGGAGCAAATAAAAACTTTCCTTATGATAATAATATTGCATTGCACGTAGGCGATAAAGAATCCAATGTGCTTTTTAATCGTAAAAAAATTTTAGAGGCTCAAGGTTATGATTTAAAATCTCTCTTTTGTCTTAATCAAATCCATAGCAATCAGATTTTGTATGCCCAACCTATCACGCAAGAAAATCCCCAAACAAATCTGGAAGGCGATGGGATTATTTTAACCCAAAAGCACCAAGTGGGCTTGATTATGGTAGCTGATTGCAATCCTATTTTGCTTTATGATAGTAAGCACAAGGTTTTAGCACTCTTGCACGCTGGTAGAGCAGGAATACAAAAAGAAATCATTAAAAAAGCTTATGAGATTTTAAGGCAGGATTTTAAAACCCAACCCGAAGATATTTGGGCTTATATTGGTCCTTCAATTCGTGCGTGTTGTTATGAAGTAAAAGAAGATGTTTTTAAAGAGGACTTAGGGATTTTAGAGAAAGGAAGAATCCAAAGGAAAGGAAAAATTTATTTGGATTTAGTTAAAATCGCTAAGTATCAATTTGAATCCTTAGGTATTAAGCACTTAGAAATTCACCCGCAATGCACTTGTTGTTCGTGGGAATATTTCTCTTATCGTAGAGAGGGGAAATGTGGGAGATTTGGTTTATTTGCTGCTTTGGTGTGATTTTCATTTAGCACAAAAAATCTAGCGATTTTCTTGCAATAACACTTCAAATAAAATTAAAATTTAGAGATTTTTTGTGCAGCAACTTCCAAATCTATTAAGTTTTCTTGCAAACCTGATTCCATATTTTTAAGCGAAATTTTTTGGGTTTTCTCCTCCTCTTCACCGACAATGACTACCCATTCGTAGCCCTTATTATTAGCGTATTGAAATGATTTTTTGGGTTTAGTGATTTCAGGATAAACTTCAACCCTTAAACCCAAATCCCGCAATTTCATTCCCACTTCATAAGTATATTTTAAAGAATGAAGCGGTATAACAAGGAGATTAGCGGGTGTTTTTTGAGCTTTAAGGAGATTGAGTTCTTCTAATCCTGCTAAAAGCCTATCAAGCCCTATACTTGCCCCTACTCCACTCATTTTTTCACTAGAAAAATTTTGCGTGAGATTATCATAGCGTCCTCCTGAACAAACAGAACCTAGCGTAGGAATTTGTGTCAGTGTTGTTTCATAAATAATACCTGTATAATAGCCTAAACCCCGTGCAATAGAGAGATTGATTTGATAAAATTGAGGCGGAATAAGATTTTGGAGTAAATCTAATAATTCCTCTAATTCCTCTATGCCCTGTTTCAAGGTAGTATTCAAGGTTTTATAGGTTTGGAGTTTAGCTAAGATTTTGGGAGTATCAGATTTAAGATTGATAAAATCAAGTAAAGTTTGGATTTGCTCACTTTGGAGTGAAGTTTTCTCGCTCAATTCCTGATAAATTGCCTCTTTGCCGATTTTGTCAATTTTATCAATAATGCGTAAAATCTCCACCACTTCATTTTTAGCATTTAAAGATTCACATAAACCATTAAAAATTTTACGATTATTAAGATGAATCACAAAATCTCTAATTCCCAAATCCCAAAGAGATTGATAAATAAGCTGCACAATCTCAGCATCGCTTCCGATTCCTTGTGTGCCAATAAAATCAAAATCACATTGTGTAAATTCACGATACCGCCCTTTTTGTGAGCGTTCCCCACGAAATACATTGCCAATGCTATAACGTTTGAAAGGTAAGCCTAACTCATTTTTGTATTGTGATATAAATCGAGCTAAAGGCACAGTCAAATCAAATCGCAAAGCTACCTCGCGTCCGCCGTGGTCAAGAAAATGATAGATTTCTTTAGCAATCTCATCGCCCCCTTGTTTTCTAAGGATTGTTGCATATTCTAAATGGGGCGTTTCAATCGGAGAAAAACCAAATTTTTCAAAGGTGCTAACAAGACTTTTAAGCATTAAAGATTTGGCATAAGCTTCTTTTGGAAGTCTATCTTTAAAGCCACTTAGCGTTTTGGGTGTAATTTTAGGGGTCATAGAATCTCCAAAAACAAAATTATAAATTTTTATCGAATTTTATCATCAATTTATGAATACTAAGCTATAATTGCAGACTTATTTTTAAAAAATTAAAAGGTTTGATTGATGAAAAAAGGAATCCACCCGCAATTTGTTCCTTGCAAAGTTACTTGCGTTACAAGCGGAAAAGAAATTGAAGTAATGAGTACAAAGCCTGAGTTGAGGATTGATATTTCCTCTTTTTGCCACCCTTTTTATACTGGTTCTGACAAAGTCGTTGATACTGCCGGTAGAGTCGAAAAATTTAAACAAAGATACAATCTCAAATAACCTAAGGCTATGGTTACCTTTATTCCTACGCCCATAGGGAATTTAGAGGACATTACGCTAAGGACGCTCAAAGTTTTAGAAGATTGTGAAGTGCTTTTGTGCGAGGATACAAGAATCACGCAAAAACTCATTGAGCTTTTAGCACAAAGAAAGCTTCTTAACCCTAAGAATTACACCTACATTCCCGTGCATTCTCATAATGAAAAAGTCTTTTTACAAGAAACACCTTTAGCATTTTGGGAACAGAAAATTGCCTATTTGAGCGATGCGGGAATGCCTTGCATTAGCGACCCGGGCGTTGAGATTGTAAGATTTTTGCAAAAATATGAGCTTCCTTATGAGGTTTTAGGGGGGATTAGTGCTTTGACTTTAGCGGTTGCTTTTAGCGGAATGGTTGAAAAGGAATTTTTATTTTTGGGATTCCCACCCCATAAAAATAAAGAAAAAACGATTTTTATTCAAACCTATTGTCAGCAAAGATTCCCTTTTGTTTTGTATGAATCTCCTCATCGTCTTTTAGAGACTTTAGAGATTTTGGCTGCTTTTGATAAAAATCGCTCAATTTTTTTAGCCAAAGAATTAAGCAAAAAATTCCAACAAACTTTTAAGGGTGAGGCAGGAGCAATTTTAGAGACATTAAAAAGCAGTGAAATTAAAGGAGAATGGGTAATGATTATTGAAGGCAGGGAGGAAGAAAATAGGACTTTGAGTCAAGAGGAAATTTATGCCTTAGAGATTCCTCCTAAAATCAAGGCGAAAATTCTTGCTAAATTACATAAAAAATCAGCAAGTGAATTTTATAATGCCTTATGTCAATCAAAACTTTAAGAAAAATAGGGTAGAATTTTATGGTTGTTTATGGCAAACAAATTGTAGAGTTGATTGCTTGGAGTTATCCTGAATTAATTGAGGAGATTTATCTCTCTAAAACCATTGATACAAAGTTCTTTAATCGGCTTAAAAGTTTAAATAAACCCCTTTTGAGAGTTGATAATAAAAAAGCACAAGCCTTAGCAAGAGGCGGCAATCATCAAGGGTATTTTTTGAAAATTCAACCGCTAGTTCCCCTAGAGCTTTCAGCAATAAAAACTTTTGATTTTATTGTGGTGCTGTGCGGGATTAGTGATGTGGGGAATTTAGGTTCAATCACAAGAAGTGCGTGTGCTTTGGGAGCAGATGCGATTATTTTTTGTGAGCTAAAAGAACTCAAGCAAGAGGGTATAATCCGCACAAGTGTAGGGGCTTTGCTTTCAATCCCCTTTGGCGTGATTTTTAATACCCTAGAAGTTATTAATGAACTTAAAATGGCGGATTTTACTTTGTATGGGACAGATTTAAAGGGAGAAAATACTCATCAATTTGCCTCTAAGAAAAAGGCACTTTTTTTGGGGAATGAAGCAAATGGACTCTCTAAAAGGATTCTTGCCAAAATGGATAATATCTTAACACTCCCGATGAAAAGGGGATTTAACTCCCTTAATGTGGGTTGTGCGGGTGCAATTTTAATGGATAGGATAATGTATGGAAGAGCTTGAAAAATTACAAAAAATTGGTGCAAAAGAGATTGCCGCTCATACGCATATGGCAGTGGTTAAAGTTCAAAAAATCTTGGAGAAAGATTTTGGTGCTTTAAAGGATAAAGCCACGACAATGGGGCTTATTAAGATTTTGCAAAGAGAATATAAAGTCAATTTGCAAGAATGGGTGAAAGAATATGAGCAATTCTTTTCTGAAAGTCCGCAAGAAGCAACAGAGGAACAAAAAGTTGCTGTGGATTTTAAAGTAATGCACGAAGAAACCCCCTCTAATAATTCCAAAAAAAATACAGGACTTTTAGTCTTGCTTACGATTGTATTGTTAGGAGGAATAGGAGCTTATGTTTATTTTTATCTAGATTTGGATTTACAGACTTTTGAGACTTCTAAAGCAACCAACCAAAATACCCAAACAATCCAAGAAAATACTACAATTCAAGATAATAATACCTCTCTAACGCCTCTTGCAACAACTTTGGATTCTTCAGCATCAACGCCCCTTAACACCGCTGATTCAAATGCTACTAACCTTGAATCTGATTCCTCTAATCCACAAGAGCAAACCCCTACAAAAGCAGAGATTCGCCCTATGTCAAATGTTTGGGTAGGGATTATTTATTTGGATAACAAACAAAGAGTCTCTATGATGTTAAACACTCCCTTAGAGATTGATACTTCAAGAGAGCAGACAATCCTCACAGGACACGGAATGCTTGAATTAGATTTCAATGGTGAGAAAAGTAGTCACCGCTCCGCAGAGAGAATGCGTTTTTATGTCAATAAAGAAGGGCAAGTTCAAATTATCAATCAAGCTGAATATAGTCGTTACAATGGAGGTTTAGGGTGGTAAAAAAAATCTTTCTTTTGTTTTTGTTCGCTTCTAGTCTTTTAGCTGAAGCTGTGGATTACAAAGTAATGTCCCTTTTGGGCGGACAAGATTATAAGGCAAATCAAAAATTTATTCAAAGGCTCTTTAGTAATACCAAAGCCTACCTTAATAAAGAGGGAGAGCCTGATTTGTATAAAATCTCCCAAACACTTAAAAGCAATGGTTTATTGCAGCTTTCTTTCTCTAGCCCCAAAGAATTAGAAATTTCTTTTAGTATTGAGGGAGACCCTGCTATTTTTATGAATGCTCTTTATGATTCTCTGCAAGCAATGGGGTATTATTATTTTATTGCTAAACAAAGCTTACTAGAGGATTCGCAATACAAATTTATCCTCTCAATGAATACCGAATACGCTATCGACCCTGTTTTGCTTCAAGAAAAACTTAGGGATTATGGTTATGAGATTGTTAATATCGAGCGACAAGCCCTAACACAATGGGTTTATGACATAAAAGAAAAAAATTTCCAATACCCCAAAGCTATTTTGCTTAAAAATAACAATAAAAGTGAAAATGCTAATCTCAATGGCGAATATTGGTATCAAATCACGCAAGGTTCAAGCCTAGAGATTGCAAGTAAATTAGGGGAATTATGGTATCCTAAAGTGATTTTTTTTGACAGCAAACTCAAAGTGATTGAGGTAAGCTCCTATGAAAAACCCACCAAACAAATTTCCCTAAGGATTCCTAAAACCACAAGCTATATTAAAATCAGTGATGTTTTTTTGCCCGCTTCAATCAAAAATGGAATTGCTGTTACCCTAAAATAAGGAATAAAAATGTTTGATGAAATTGAATTTGATAAAATCAAAAGATTGCCTAAATATGTGTTTGCCGCAATTAATGAGATAAAACTTAAAATGCGTCAAAATGGGGAAGATGTGATTGATTTTAGTATGGGAAATCCCGATGGAGCAACTCCTAATCATATTATTGATAAACTCTGTGAAGCCGCCCATAAACCTAAAAATCACGGCTATTCCGCAAGTAAAGGGATTTATAAACTTCGCCTAGCCATTGCGGATACTTATGAGAGAAAATATGGTGTCAAGCTCAATGCTGATACACAAGTTTGTGTGTCAATGGGTTCTAAAGAAGGTTATGTGCATCTTGTCCAAGCCATTACTAATCCCGGAGATACCGCCATAGTGGCAGAACCCGCTTATCCTATTCATTATTATGCTTTTATTTTAGCAGGAGCCAATGTTGCTACTTTTGGTTTAAAGTGGAATGAAAACTATGAGCTTGATGAGGAAGCTTATTTTGAATCTTTAAAAGAAACGCTCCGTAATACAATGCCAAAGCCCAAATTTGTGGTTACTAATTTTCCGCACAATCCCACCACCGTTGTGGTTTATAAGCAATTTTATGAAAAACTCGTGGCTTTAGCTAAAAAAGAGCGATTTTATATTATTAATGATATTGCTTATGCGGATTTAAGTTTTGATGATTATGTCGCCCCTTCTATTTTTGAAGTCAAGGGAGCATTAGATGTGGCAGTAGAGGGCTATACACTCTCTAAAAGCTACAATATGGCAGGTTGGCGTGTGGGTTGTTTTGTGGGAAATCAAAAACTTATTGAAGCGTTACAAAAAATCAAAAGTTGGCTTGATTATGGGATTTACACACCTATTCAAGTTGCCTCAACCATTGCTTTAAATGGTCCTCAAGATTGTGTTAGGGAGATTGCAAGCAAATATGAAAAACGAATGGAAGTGATGATTGAGAGTTTTGGGGCAGCAGGTTGGACTATGACAAAACCCAAAGCAAGTATGTTTATTTGGGCTAGGATTCCTGAATGTGCTAGGAGTTTGGGAAGTTTGGAGTTTTCTAAGCAGCTCTTAGAGGAAGCTAAAATCGCAGTGAGTCCGGGGATTGGTTTTGGAAATCACGGCGATGAATATGTCAGGATTGCTTTAATTGAAAATGAAAATAGGATTCGTCAAGCTGCAAGGAATCTCAAAAAATTTCTCAAACAATACCAAAAGTAATTTTGGCAAATTAGGGCAGCAATGGAACAATCCAAACGCAAGTGTGAGCATTGTCAGCTAGAATTTGAAGAATCTGTTTTGATTAAAACAATGCTTCAAGGGGAGGAGAGATATTTTTGCTGCAAAGGTTGTGAAGGGGTTTGGACGCTCTTACACGCACAAGGTTTGGAGGATTTTTACACAAAGCTAGGGAATAATCACTTAGAACCCATTAACACGCAAAAAGAAGAATCCCTAGAACATTTTGACTCTCAACCTTTCTATGAAAAGTATGTGCGGCAAAAGGGTGATTTTTGTGAAATTTCTTTGATTTTAGAAAAAATCCATTGCATTGCTTGTGTTTGGCTCAATGAAACAATCCTTTCACAAAAAGAGGGTATTATTAAAGTGCAAGTGAATTACACCAACAATAAAGCAAATATTCTCTTTGACCCAAAAATCCTTAAAATCTCACAAATTCTCAAAACTATCCGCTCTATCGGCTATGATGCACACCCTTATGATGTTTTATTACAAGAATATTATGCCAACAAAGAAAAACGCGATTATTATATCAAAATGAGCGTTGGGATTTTTTGTGTAATGAATATTATGTGGATTGCAGTCGCTCAATATGCGGGATATTTTAGTGGGATTTCAAGTGAAATACGCAATATTTTAAATTTTGCAAGTTTTATATTAGCCACACCTGTTTTGTTTTTTAGTGGTTTTATTTTTTGGCGAGGGGCTTATTATGCCCTAAAAAATAAGCACCCTAATATGGATTTGCTCGTGATTAGTGGGGCAAGTTTGGGGTATTTTTATTCGATTTATGAGAGTTTTAAAGGCGGAGAGACTTATTTTGAATCTGTGGCGATGATTGTAACTTTCGTGCTTGTGGGAAAATTTTTAGAAGTTAGGGGCAAAAAAAGTGCAGTAGATAGCTTGGATTCTTTGAATTCTAAAATACCCGTTAGCGTTGTTGCAATTCGCAATCAAGAACGCGTTGAGGTTGCTCCTTATGCCATTAAAGAAGGTGAAACCATTGAGGTAAAAGCAGGAGAAAGAATTGCTCTTGATGGGATTTTATTAAGCTCTTATGCGATTTGTGATGAAAGTGCTTTGAGCGGGGAATCTCTGCCGATTGAAAAGCAACAAGGCGAGATGATTTATTCAGGTTCCCTAGCCCTTAATTTTCCTTTTTGCTACCAAGTAACCAAAACCTTGCAAAATTCGCTAATGACTTCCATTGTCAATATGGTAGAGGATTCTTTGAATGTGCGACCTAAGATTCAAGAAGTGGCAAATTTCATCACGCGTTATTTTTCTATGGTGATTTTAACCCTAGCGGGATTAACTTTTTGGGCTTGGTATGGAGGGCTTAATGCAGGTTTTGATAGGGCTTTAATGGTGATGATTTCTGTGATTATTATTGCTTGTCCTTGTGCTTTAGCCTTAGCGACTCCGATTGCTTCTTTAGTGGGCTTAGGTGAGGCGATTAAAAAAAAGATTTTATTTAAAGAAGCAAGATTTCTTGAAACAATCGCTAAAGCTGACACCTTAGTGCTTGATAAAACAGGAACCTTAACGCAAGGTAATCTCAAAGTTATTTATGCCCAAAATGATAAAATCCAAGGCAGAGATTTGGAGATTTTAGTGGAGATATTAGCCAAAAATTCTCACCCCATAAGTCAAGCGGTTTTGGAATTTTTAAATGCAAACCCCTCTAATGTGTCAAAATCCAAAATAACGCTAGATTCCCTAGAGCAGATTCTTGCTAGAGGAATGCGTGCTAAAGTGGGAGAAGATTGGTATTTAGGAGGAAGTTTAGAATTGTTAGAGGATTTCAAAATCCCTTTATCAGAGTCTTTTAAGGAGATTTTAGCTGCTTATGAAGGGAGTTTTTTTTGCTTTGTTAAAAATCAAGAAATCTTAGGCTTTTATGTCTTAGAGGATACACTTAAAGAGGACGCTAAAGAGGCTATTTTGGCTTTGAAAAAAATGGGGATTAGAATCGTGCTTTTAAGTGGGGATAATCAAAAAACTTGCCAAAAAGTCGCTAAAGCCCTTGAAATTGAGGAATATTATGCCAAGCAAACTCCTCAAGATAAAGCTAATTTCATTGATAAGCTTCACCAACAAGGAAAAATCGTGATAATGGCAGGTGATGGTATTAATGATTCTATTGCTTTAGGGAAAAGTGATATTGCCATAGCAATGGGCGGTGGGATTGATTTGGCTATTAGTGTGAGTGATATTGTGGTGCTTGATGATAAAATGCAAGGCGTTAAAGAAGCCTTTAGAATCGGAAAATGCACTTTTAGAGTCATTAAAGAAAATCTTTGGCTCTCTTTATTGTATAATACGCTTACCATTCCTTTAGCAATGATGGGGTATGTGATTCCTTTAGTTGCGGCTTTATCAATGTCTTTAAGTTCTTTAATGGTGGTGGGAAATAGTTTGAGGATTAAAAAGATGTAGGGGGATAGCAATGTTTAATCATAAAAATATTTTAATTACTGGTGGCACAGGAAGTTTTGGAAAATGCTACACCAAAACACTTTTGGAACGTTATAAGCCTAACAGGATTGTGATTTTTTCGCGTGATGAACTTAAACAATATGAAATGGCACAAACCTATAATCAACCTTGTATGCGGTATTTTTTAGGCGATGTGCGAGATGCAGAAAGACTCAAAGAAGCAGCTAGTGGGATTGATTATATTATCCACGCTGCGGCTTTAAAACAAGTTCCCGCAGCAGAATACAATCCCACAGAGTGTATTAAAACTAATATTTATGGGGCACAAAATGTTATTAGTGCGGCTTTGTATAATGAAGTGCAAAAAGTTATTGCCCTCTCAACTGATAAAGCCGCTAATCCTATCAATCTCTATGGGGCGACAAAATTAGCGAGTGATAAGCTTTTTGTAGCGGCTAATAATATGGCAGGAAAAAGGAAAACACGTTTTTCTGTTGTCCGTTATGGTAATGTTATTGGCTCTCGTGGCTCGGTTGTGCCTTTTTTTAAAAAACTTATTAGTGAGGGAGCAAAAGAGCTTCCTATCACAGATACTGAAATGACGCGTTTTATGATTACACTGCAACAAGGAGTGGATTTTGTGCTTAAAAATTTCACAAGAATGAAAGGCGGAGAGACTTTTGTCCCCAAAATCCCTTCAATGAAAATCACAGAGGTTGCCTTAGCCTTAGCCCCTCATCTACCGCATAAAATTATTGGGATTCGCCCGGGTGAAAAAATCCACGAATGTATGTGTCCTAGCGATGATAGCCATTTAACTTATGAATTTAAAGATTATTATGTGATTGCCCCAACGATTCAGTTTAGCTTTATCACTGATTTTAGTGAAAATGCTTTAGGAGAGAAAGGAAAGCCTGTGGCTAGGGGATTTGATTATAGTTCAGGAACAAACACAAAGTGGCTTAGTCAAAAAGAATTTTTGGAGTTATTATGATACCCTATGGTAAGCAAGAAATTTTAGAATCTGATATAAAAGCTGTGGTGGAGACACTAAAATCTCCTCTTATTACACAAGGTCCTAAAGTTAAGGCTTTTGAGGAAGCCATTGCCCAAAAAACCAAAGCCCATTATGCCCTTGCTTTTAATAGTGCAACTTCGGCTTTGCATTGTGCGGTTTTGGCTTTGGGATTTAAAAAGAAAGATTGGCTTTGGAGTACTCCTATTAGTTTTGTGGCTTCAACAAATTGTGCGTTATATTGTGGTGGGAGAGTGGATTTCGTGGATATAGACACAAAAACTTACAATCTTGATGCTAATTTATTAGAAAAAAAGCTTAAAAAAACCCCCAAGCATAAACTCCCCAAAGTGCTAGTGGCAGTGCATTTTGGCGGACAAAGTTGCGATATGGAAAAAATCTATGCTCTAAGTTTGCAATACGGATTTAAAATCATAGAAGATGCCTCTCACGCTTTAGGTGGAAACTATAAAGGCATTCCTATTGGTTCTTGCAAGTTTAGCGATATTACGATTTTTAGCTTTCATCCTGTAAAAATCATCACCACCGCAGAAGGTGGTATGGCTACAACCAACAATCCTTGCTATTACAAGAAAATGGAAATGTTAAGAACGCACGGAATCACCAAAGAAGTGAGCGATTTCAAAAAATTTAAAAACTTAAAAAATCCTCCCGCTTGGTATTATGAACAACAAATGTTAGGTTTTAATTATCGTATGAGTGAATTACACGCAGCTTTGGGATTATCACAATTAGAACGACTTGATGTTTATGTTGCCAAACGCAATGAACTTGCTTTAGCTTACAATCAAGCTTTAGCAGATTTAGAATTAACGCTTCCTTTTGTAGAATCTTATAATTATAGTGCTTTTCATCTCTACCCTATTTTGCTTAATAAGCAGTCTGGAATCAAGCAAAAAGCCCTTTTTGATATTTTTCTTAAAGCAGGAATTGGCGTTCAGGTGCATTATATCCCTATTTATTTGCAACCTTTTTATGCACACTTAGGCTTTAAAAAGGGCGATTTTAAAAGGGCAGAGACTTATTATAAGCACACGATTTCCCTTCCCCTTTTTCCTTCAATGACAAAAAGTGAGCAAGAAAGCGTAATTGCTATTTTAAAACAAAATATTCAAAGAATCCCTAATGCCTAAGGCAGTATGTATTATCCCTGCTCGTGGGGGTAGCAAGAGGATACCAAGAAAAAATCTCAAAAGTTTTTTAGGAAAGCCTATTATGGCATACAGCATTCAAAAAGCCTTAGATTGTGGGCTTTTTAGTGAAGTTTATGTGAGTAGTGAGGATAAGGAGATTTTAGAGATAGCAGTAACTTATGGGGCAAAGCCTCTTTTGCGTCCTTTAGAAATTAGCGATGATTATGCAACAACACAGGCGGTTATGTGTAATGCGATACAATTCTTAAATCTCAAAGAAGAATGGGTTTGCTGCTTGTATGCCACTGCTCCGCTTTTGCGTCTAGAATCTTTGCAAGAAGCCTTTAGAATGCGTCAGGATTCTTGTTATGTCTTTGGGGCAGTCGAGTATGACTATTCTCCCTTTAGGGCATTTAAAATCTTAGAGAATAAAAATACAATGTTATTTCCTCAATATTTTACCAAACGTTCGCAAGATTTAGAAAAAATCTATCACGATGCAGGGCAGTTTTACCTCGCTAAAGCAAAAACTTGGCAGAGGAGAGAAAATATCTTTGAGGATTCTATCAGTTTGGTTTTACCCGCCCTAGAAGTGCAAGATATTGACAATCTTGAGGATTGGCAAATCGCGGAGATGAAATACCAAATCCTAAAAAATAAAGGAATTTTATGACTTATACGATTAAAAAGGTAAGCGAAATCACGAAAGTGAGCGAACACACAATAAGATTTTGGGATAAAAAAGGGCTTTTTACGCATTTAAAGCGAGGCAAAAACGGGGTGCGGTATTTTAGTGAGCAAGATTTGCAGTTAGTCTCTTTGGTGCAGTGTTTTAGGGAGTTAGACTTAAGTTTGGAGAAGATTAAATATTATCTCCATTTATGTTTATTGGGTGATGAATCTTTAGAGGAGAGATTTGAACTCATCAAAGCCCAAAGGGATAAAGCCAAAAATATCTTACAAAATTATAAAAATATTTTAGAAAAGTTAGAAAATAAAGTTAAAATTTATGAGAAAGATATAAAAGAAAAGCAAGATAGGCTTAATCCCTATGCGAAAAATTACAAGGGTAAAAGTTTTCATAAAAACAAAACGAAAGAAATAAATCCCTAATCCCTGCTCCAAAAACTAGCGAAGCAAAATGCTAATCTCACACCCTAACTAAAATTAATAAAAGTGGCTGTTTAGCTGGTTTTGCTTAGTCTAAATGATTCTACGCTTTTATGTTTTTTAGGAGCTTTAACACTCACCTTAGGTGTTTTTATGTCGTTAAGTTTGAGTCCTCTTTTTAAGAGTTTTCTTTTTACGTCTATCACGAAGTCCCGCCCATTAACTAAGAGATAAATCAAATATTGCAATTTTAGAAGTTTTTTTCTTAAATTCTTATTAATGTGATTTAGAATTCTTCCTTTTTTGATTGACAAAAGCCGCTAATATGCCTCCACAAGCAATTAATATCATTCCCAAGATTGCTAAAATTGAAGGAATACTATCGCCTAGCAAAATTCCCGCTAAAGTCGCCATAAAAATTGTTACATAGCTAATCGCCCCAATAACGGGAGGATTACCCAAACTATAAGCTTTCGTGAGATACACTTGTGCATAAAGAGAAATAAAACCTAAGCCGATGATAAGCAAACTTTCTTGAAAATTAGGCATTACAAAAGGTTCAAACAAAGCAATAGGAGCTAACTCATAAGGAACAAATTGTGTAAAAATGGGTAAAATCGAGCCAAAAAGCATTAAAGAGCCGATAATCACCCGCATATCATAATATTGAGCAAGTCTTGCAACTGACAAATAAGCTAAAGCCGCCCCGATTCCGCTATAAATCCCTACTAAAAATCCCCAAAAACTCAAAGAAATACTTTGCGGATTGCTAATAAGCAAAACCCCACTAAAACCTAGAAAAATCGCTAACCAAACTTTCCACGAAACCTTAATATGAGCAAAAATCACACTCAAAAAAGCCAAAAAAATCGGAGAAGTATAAGAGAAAGCATAAGCCACCCCCAAAGGCATTACAGACATATTATAAAAATAGGCAATCATTGCACTTCCTCCTACAAATCCTCGAAAAAGCAATACATAAAAATGCCCGCCCTCTTGTTTAGGAGGTTTTAAACAAAGTGCCACAATAAGCCAAACCAACCCAAAAACATTCCGCATAAATGCAATTTCAATAATGGGGAGATTAGGTGTGAGTAACCGCACAAACACGCCCATAATAGTAAAAAGAAAAGCCGCAACCAAAATAGCAATAATAGCTTGAGTTTGCGAATTTCTTACCCCTGCTTGTTTGGTTTCTTTGCTAGTTGGCGATTTTTTGAAAGTTTGTAAATTTTTGTTAATTTGTATTCCTTTAGTATTTTGTGGATTTTTGAGTTTCTAAAATCTCTTGAATTTGCAATTTACCTCGCATTTTTGAATCTTTAGGGATTAGTAACTTCCCTTATGCCTTTAATTTTCTTGCAAATTTTCTACAATCTCCCTCAAATTAATTACAGATTTAAAGTTGATATTATAAGCCTTTATGCTTAAAAAAGATAGACTTTCATTAAAAAATTAAGGGAGTAAAATGGATAATTTTTATGCCTCTATTGCTATTATTGGGCGTCCAAATGCAGGGAAAAGCTCCCTTTTTAACCGATTTTGCAAAGAAAGGATTGCCATTACCTCTGAAGTAGCTGGGACAACACGTGATGTCAAAAAAGCCCTTATTACTTGGGAAGACAAGCCTTTTTTGCTAATGGATACAGGGGGATTAGATGAAAACAGCGAACTTTTTAAGACAATTACCCGCTATTCTTTTCAAACAGGCGAAAACGCCAATTTAATCCTTTATCTTGTTGATGGCAAAACCTCCGTTAATCCGCAAGATAAAAAGCTCTTTTATGCTTTGCAAAAAAAGAATCCTCTTTGTTTTTTAGTGATTAATAAAATCGATAATGAAAAAGAGGAGCAAAGGGCATTGGATTTTATGGAGTTTGGGGCAAAGAATATGTTTTTTATTTCAGTAAGCCACAATCGCGGAATCCAAACCCTACAAGCTGCTATTATTAAAGCACTTTTAAACCCTAATCTTGAACGGCTTTTTACCCAAAATACAGAAGAATCCTTAGAGGATTGGCTTGAAACACACGATTCTTTTAGGCAAGATTATTCTGTTCAAAAAGATTCTCTAATCTTACCCAAACAAAATCCCACAACGCACGATTTCCCGCAAGATTTCTCCCTCAAATCCCCGCAAAACTCACCTAGTTCCTCAAAACAATCCCTAGTTCAATCCCAAAATTCACCGCAAAAACCGCACGATTTTATCCCCAAAATGCAATCCGCTTACAATTCCACTAATTCTACTCAATCTACCTACAATCTTGATGATTTTACCCACGATTCTATCGAGTTTAATTGCGATTTAGCTCAATCCCCACAAAATCCTTTGATACACATTGGCATTATCGGGCGAGTCAATGTGGGGAAAAGCTCCCTGCTTAATGCTCTTTTGGGGCAAGAACGCTCGGTTGTCTCCCCTCAAGCGGGGACGACTCTCGACCCTGTTGATGAACTCGGATTTATTGAAAATCAAAAAGTGTGTTTCATCGATACTGCGGGGATACGCCGAAGTGGCAAGATTGAGGGCTTGGAGAAGTTTGCCCTGCAACGCACAAGAGCTGTGCTTGAAAAGACCGATATAGCTATTTTGGTGCTTGATGCCTCCACTCCTTTTGTGGAGTTAGATGAAAAAATTGCTGGGCTGATTGAGGAATATAAACTCGGCGTTGTAGTGGTTCTTAATAAATGGGACATTGCTTGCAAGGATTTTAAATCCCTCATTGCCGATTATAAATTGCGTTTTAAATTCCTAGAATATGCCCCGCTTATAACGCTCTCCGCTAAGACTAAACGACACCTTAACAAGCTTCAAGAGGCAATTTTAAAAGTTTATCAAAATTTTACTTTTCGTATCCCTACCGCTCAACTCAATGCGGTTATAAAAGAAGCCACAATCCGCCACCCGCTCCCTAGTGATAAAGGGAAAATCGTAAAAATCTACTACGCTACGCAATTTGAAAGCAATCCCCCACAAATTGCACTCATTATGAATCGCCCAAAAAGTTTGCATTTTAGCTATAAACGCTATTTGGTGAATGTTTTAAGGGAATCCTTTGATTTTAGCGGAGTGCGTCCGATTCTCCTTGCCAAAGACAAAAAATCTCAAACACTCTAAATTCCCTAAATCATCAGTTAAGTTGATTTATTTGCTTAAAATCTACTCCGCCATTGCGAAAAAATCGTTAGGGCAATCTCTGTAGCAACCTTTCTCCTGCCATTATACTTTTATCGTTGTCATTGTAAGGCGTCAGCCGAAGCAATCTTGTATTTATCTCTCTTTTGTCTAATCTTTTTCTTTTTCTACCCTTATATCTTGTCTTAACTCATTTTTTATCTATTTCTTTACCCCAAACAAGATTGCTACGAGTTCTACGAACTCTTGCAATGAGGGAAGTATAGCTCACCCCCCCCCATTCCCAAAAATTTTCTTAATTTTCCTAAACCTTTTTGAAAAAAATCCGATATAATCACATATCCAAAAAGTTGGTTGGTTCAACTTAAGCAACAAGCGGCTTTGAACCCAAGTCTTAAGGATTATCCCTCGCAAAATAGGCAATAGGGAAACCAAAAAGCACAGATTGCCCCAAGCTTAAAGACGAAACTAAAACCTAAAGCCAAAGTCTAAAAGCCTAAAGCAATCCCAAGACTTGAAACAAAACTTGCTTTTTAGGACACAAGATTTTAGGGAAAAACTCCAAAAGCCTAAAAGCCAAGCGAAGCCCTGAATGAAGCCCAAACTTAGAGCCAAAGCCAAAAAGCCCAAGCCCCAAGCCAAGCGGAGTTCAAAGCCAAGTTAAAGGCTTTAAAAGAGTTTAGTAGCTGAAAACTTTTAAAAAGCCCCAAAGCTAAGGCTAAAAGCCCAAGCAGAGCTTAAAAAGGTTAAAGCAAAGGTAAGAACAAAGGTTCTAAACCCTTTAAGGAGTTTTAAGAGGTTAGCCTCCAAACCCAAGCAAGGTTTAGGGTAAAAGCCCAAAACTAAGCAAGTAAGAGGTTCTAAAGCCACCCTAAAAGTATCCAAAGAGCAAAGTGGGTTAGGCAAAGCTCAAAAGAGCTAAGCCAAGCCTCAAAAGCCAAAGCCGCAAAACGCTTAAAACCAATTTGCAAGTTTGGTTAAATTTCAATTTCGCCAAGTCAAGGACGACAAAGCAAACAAAAAAGGAGTTTAAAATGGCATTCCAAGTCAATACAAACATTAACGCACTCAACTCTGTAGCTCAAGCTACTTTTACTCAAACAAGTTTAGCAAGTTCGCTTCAAAAAATTAGTTCAGGTTTGAGAATCAACTCTGCCAAAGATGACGCTTCTGGTATGGCGATTGCCGACACTTTGCGTGCTCAAGCTAACGCTTTAGGACAAGCAATCCGAAATGGTAATGATGGTATGAATATTATCCAAATCGCTGATAAAGCAATGGATGAACAAGTAAAAATCCTTGATACCATTAAAACTAAAGCTATCCAAGCCGCTCAAGATGGACAAACTGAACAAACAAGGAAAGCAATCCAAGCCGATATTACTCGTCTCATTGAGTCTTTGGATAATATCGCAGCAACGACTTCTTATAATGGTTTATCACTACTTGCTGGGGGTTATACCAACAAAGAATTCCAAATCGGTGCATTCTCTAACCAAACTATCCGAGCAAGTATCGGGGCAACAAGTTCTGATAAAATCGGACACGTGAGAACTGAAAGTTATATGGGTACATCAGCAGACGCTGCCGGAACAAATTTATTCGCAGAAGCTACTTTAAAATTCACAATTGGTGCAAAAGAAATTACCCTAGAATCTGTGGTTATCTCTAGGAGTGCTGGAACTGGTTTAGGCGTCCTTGCTGAAGCCATTAACCGCTATTCTGATGAATTAGGTGGGGTTCGAGCAAATGCTGAAGTTATCCAACAAGGTGGTGCTGCTATCGCTTCTGGAAGTATTACAAACTTAACAATCAATGGTGTTCTTATCGGAACGATTGATAATATTCAGAAAAACGATAGAGATAATCGTCTGGTTCAAGCTATCAATGCTTTCAAAGACCAAACAGGGGTAGAGGCATCTGTGGGACAAGATGGACGATTAGTCCTCACTTCTATCGATGGACGAGGTATCGAAACAAGTGCTGATACAGGTCTTTCCGCTGGTGGTGTTGCAGGAATCGAAAGTGGTATTTTCGTTGGAAGACTCCAACTCACTCAACTTGGAGCAAATGATATTATTGTTGATGGTTTAGAGGATATCTTTGGTACTCTTACTCCTGGGGAAAATCAGAATGAAGCGGTTACCACTTTAAGAAAACTTAGAGGAACTTTCGATGTTGATACATTGAAATCTATCGGTATTGCAAGTGCAGATGCTAACACCTATGGTGCTGGGGTTACAAGCTTTGCAGGAGCTCAACTTGTCGTTGATATTGCAGAATCTGCGATTAAACAACTTGATAGCATTCGTTCAGACCTTGGTTCTGTTCAACAACAAATGCAATCAACTATCAATAACATCACAATCACTCAAGTGAATGTTAAATCTGCAGAAAGCGGTATCCGTGAAGTGGATTTTGCAAGTGAATCAGCAAACTTCACTAACCTCAATATCCTTGCTCAAGCAGGTAGCTATGCAATGAGTCAAGCAAACGCAACTCAACAAAATATCTTAAGACTCCTTCAGTAGTCTTAGAGCTTCTTAAAACTCTAGGGTTACCCCTAGAGTCAAGAAGTCAAAATCTTTTATTTGTTATTCCTTTTTTCTCGCTATTGTTTTATTTGTTTTTTGTTTTTTGTCATTATGTTTCCTTGTCATTGTCTCTTTTTTCATTATTGCCTTACAATAACAAAATCTAAATGACTCAACACAAAACCTTGCCTTGTCTATCTTTTCTTTTATTTTTTTCAAAATCTCTTGACTTAGAGTTACTCTAGTAGTGTATAATATCGGGCAAATTTAACTTAAAGGAGAAAAAATGTTTAAATTTTTAAAACCTTTTTGCTTGTTTGCTTGTATCGTAGCAAGTGGCAGTGCAGCAGAAAACCAAACCATAGAAAATCAAGACTCACACCCAAATTTTAAAGGCGATAGCAAGATTTTTAGTGGGGATGTTAAGGTTACTCTGCTTTTTGAAAACAAACAATGGCGTGAATTTGGTGGGGCTTTAGTGGAATTTAGCCCTAATGCTAGGAGTGCGTGGCATACTCACCCTGCGGGACAAACTTTGATTGTAACTGAAGGTGAGATTATCACGCAAGTAGAGGGCGAGAAAGCAAGTGTGGCTAAAAAAGGCGATGTGATTTCTTGTCCGCCTAATATCAAGCATTGGCACGGAGCAAGAAATTCCAAAGGTGCTCATATCGCTCTTACAGGCTACAAAGAGGGTAAAAATGTCGAATGGCTTGAGCTTGTCAGTGATGAGGATTATCAAAAAGCTTTAAAAGAGACAAAATAAAATTAAGGAATTTTTATGGAAAGAAGAGAATTTTTGAAAAAATCAGCCAAAACTGCTGGAATTTTGAGTGTTTTAGGTCTTGGTGCTGATTCACTCTTTGCACAAAATGGAGTAAAAATGCCAATGATGACTTTAAATAATGGCGTGAAAATGCCCGCTCTTGGACTTGGGACTTACGCTTTGTATGGAAATGAATGCGAAAGAGCGATTAGAGACGCTTATGAGTGTGGTTATAGACTTTTTGACACAGCTCAAATGTATTCTAACCAAAAAGAAATAGGTAAGGCTATCAAACAAATGCCAAGAAATGAGCTTTTTATAGAAACAAAAATTTCACAAAATGCGACTTTCTCGCAGGCAAAAGAGATAATCCAAAAAGCTTTAGATGAGCTTCAAACCGATTATATCGACTTGCTTTTAATCCACAGCAATTATTCAAATAGCAAAGAAATTTACAAAGCTATGGAAGAAGCTTATAAACAAGGACTTATTAAGGCTCTTGGGATTTCAAATTTTAATGCAAAGGCTTACAGCGAGTTTATCAAAGAAGTGGAGGTTATGCCAACAATCAATCAATGCCAAACGCATTTGTTTTATCAACAAAATGCCTTAAGAGCCGTAATGAAAGAAACAATTTTGCAAAGTTGGAGTCCTTTTATTGCAGGGAAAAAGGAGGTGTTTGAAAATGCCTTGGTGCAAGATTTAAGCAAAAAATACGCTAAAACTCCTGCTCAAATTCTTTTGCGTTTCTTAAATCAAGAAAATATTGCTCTTATTCCCAAGACTTCGCGTAAAGAAAGAATGAAAGAGAATTTAGACATTTTTGATTTTACCATAGATTCGCAAGATATGCAAAGTCTAAGAAAACTTGATAAAAACAAAAGTTATTTTTCTTGGTCGGATTAAAAAACTCATAAAAAAGGAGAACAATGGATAAAAATGAACGCAGAGAATTTCTTAAAACCTCTGCAAAACTCACTACAATGGCATCTCTTGCATCTCTTGGAGCTTTTACTTTAAGTGCTTGCAATGATGCAGATTCAGGAGATAATTTACAAGATAAGATAAGCGAGAACAAAAACTTAAATGACTACGCAAAGGGAGGAACAATGGAATTTGTAACATTAAATAATGGGGTTAAAATGCCCATTTTAGGCTATGGAGTCTTTCAAGTAGAACCAAAAGAGACACAAAGATGTGTTGAAGATGCCATAGAAGTAGGATATAGAAGCATTGATACAGCTCAAGCTTATTTTAATGAAGCAGAAGTGGGTGCGGCAATAAAGAATGCTATGAGTGGTGGCATAAAACGTGAGGAGCTTTTTATCACAACAAAGCTTTGGATTAATAACTACAAGGAAGAAAAAGCGCTCAAAGCGTGTGAGGAATCTCTGCGTAAGCTCGGGCTTGATTATGTGGATTTGATGCTTTTACATCAGCCCTTTAATGATACTTATGGAGCGTGGAGAGCCTTGAGTAAATTCTACAAAGAGGGTAGATTCAAAGCCATTGGGGTAAGCAATTTTTATCCGGATAGAATCGTTGATTTTTGTCTTAATAACGAAATCAAACCTGCGCTCAATCAAATCGAGTGCAATCCCTTTTTCGCGCAATTTGAGGCACAAAAGATTCTAGAGGAATATAATGTCGCTATGGAATCTTGGGCGCCTTTTGGTGAGGGAAAGAATGATATGTTTTCTAATCCAACCTTAAGTGCGATTGGCAAAAAATACAATAAAAGCATTGCACAAGTGATTTTAAGGTGGCAGATTCAAAGAAATATCATCGCTATTCCAAAAACCATACGCAAAGAGCGAATGATTGAGAATTTTAATGTCTTTGACTTTGCTTTGAGCGATGAGGATATGCAAAAAATCGCCTCACTTGATAATAAGCAAAGCCTCTTTTTAAATCATCAAGACCCGCAAACTGCGAAGTTTTTGATAGAGGTGCATAGAGATAAATTTTAGGATAAACTTTGTGCTAAAGCTAGCAAGCCATAGAGGTTTTGTGCTTTTTTAAGGCATAATCAAAAGTAAAAAATACATCGAAAGGATAGAAAATGCAGGATTCACAAAGAAGAGAGTTTATCAAAGATTCAGCTAAAGTTGTCGGGGGCTTAGCCGCTTTAACACTAGGGGCAGACACCCTCTTTGCTGCTCAAAATGAGGCAAATAGCGCAAAAATCGTATTTAAAGAGGGTGAGAGAATCCCCGCCAAAGGCTATGCGGCTTTTAGCAAGGATTGGAAATTTAAGCCCTATTCTTTTACAAGACACCCTTTGGGAGAAAACGATGTGCTTATTGCCATTAGATATGCTGGAATCTGCCATAGTGATTTACACACAGTCAAAGGAGACCACGGCAAAGCAAATTATCCTATGGTGCCCGGACACGAAATTGCAGGTGAGGTTGTCGCTGTGGGCAAAAAGGTGAGTAAGTT
>JAFLSC010000078.1 GCA_022511145.1 Helicobacter sp. | reverse complement strand
CTGGACCTCTTCGCTGCGCCCTCCTCACAGAGGGACCCCTTTTCCCGAAGTTACGGGGTTAATTTGCCTAGTTCCTTAACCGTGATTCACTCGAGCACCTTAGGATACTCTCCTCGACCACCTGTGTCGGTTTACGGTACGGGTGACATCTACCTAACCTTAGAAGATTTTCTCGGAAGTCGGCTTGGACGCGCTATCCGATTGCCCGAAGGCTCTCGGTACTGTCGGCTTTCAGCAAGGAATAACTCTTAATCATCCCATATACCTACGGCCTTTAACGAACTATTCCGTCAGTTCGCGGCGTTTACGCTCCTTCGTCTCTCCATCGAAATAAATGTCAGTATCGGAATATTAACCGATTGTCCATCGAGATCGCCTTCGGCTTACCCTTAGGACCCGACTAACCCTGATCCGATTAGCGTTGATCAGGAAACCTTGGTCTTGCGGTGTGCGGGTTACTCTCCCGCATTATCGTTACTTATGCCTACATTTGCTTTTCCATACGCTCCACGGACCCTCACGAAAC
>JAFLSC010000077.1 GCA_022511145.1 Helicobacter sp. | reverse complement strand
TCACTTGATGATAGTTTGGTGCAGATTGTTGATTCTAAAATGCAGATTTTGCGGCGTGCAAGGGGGTTTTTATGTGATGTGAGTTTATTAAATCCTCACAAATCCTCGCAAAATTTTATCGCCCTAGGAGCAGAGCAAAAATCCACTTTTACACTCAATCTCCATAACAAAACCATATTAAGCCCTCATTTAGGGGATTTAGAAAATTTAAAATCTCAAGAGCATTTTCAAAAAAACTTAGAGTTATTTTGCAAAACTTACTCTAGTTTGATTGATAGCTTTGTGCTTGATTTACACCCCTACTACACCCAAAGAAAAATTGTGGCACAAAAAAACGCTTCTTTAACTGAAGTCCAACACCATTTTGCCCACCTACTCTCTAATATCGCCCAAAACCAAATCAATGAGGAAGTTTTAGGGGTTATTTTTGATGGCACAGGGTATGGCTTAGATGGGCAGATTTGGGGAGGTGAATTTTTATTATGGAATCCCAAAAAGCCCTTAGATTTTAAACGCATTGCCACCTTTGCCCCTTTTAAGCTGCTAGG
>JAFLSC010000076.1:268-549 GCA_022511145.1 Helicobacter sp. | reverse complement strand
CATCCAGAAATTTTAAAAGCTAGTCGTAAGATAAGAATTGCTAAGGGTTGTGCAATGGAAGTTTCTGATGTAAATGCCGTACTTAAAAAGTATGAGCAAATGAAAGAAATGATGAAACAAATGAAACCATATATGAATAAATATGGTAAAAATAATTAAAAAAAGGATCAAGTCGATCCTTTTTTTGTCCTTAATTAATACTTGCATTTTTTTTAATAAATGACATATAATATATTTGTAACTGAGGTGGAAAAGCGTTCCAAGACCACCAGCGTACATTA
>JAFLSC010000076.1:0-258 GCA_022511145.1 Helicobacter sp. | reverse complement strand
ACTGTTACAATTTGACTTCATTTGAAGTCTTTTTTTATAGTTTTTTCTTTTTTTTGTATTGACAATAAATTATATTTATTCTATAATAAATAAGCGCTATGGGACTATAGCTCAGTTGGTTAGAGCGCACCCCTGATAAGGGTGAGGTCGATAGTTCGAATCTATTTAGTCCCACCATTTGAAAAGTAAAACTCTCGTATGAGAGTTTTTTTTATGTTATAATGTGATTGGTGATTATTGTATGATAAATAGTTTTAA
>JAFLSC010000075.1 GCA_022511145.1 Helicobacter sp. | reverse complement strand
TGGGTGGGTAGAATATACCAAGGCGAAAGAGTGAACCCTGGTTAAGGAACTCGGCAAATTAGCCCCGTAACTTCGGAAAAAGGGGTGCCATGGAGACATGGCCGCAGAGAAATGGCCCAACCGACTGTTTATCAAAAACACAGCACTCTGCTAAGACGCAAGTCAACGTATAGGGTGTGACACGTGACCAATGCCGAAAGATTAAGGCAAGAGGTTAGCCGCAAGGCGAAGCTTTGAACCTAAGTCCCGGTGAATGTCGGCCGTAACTATAACGGTCCTAAGGTAGCGAAATTCCTTGTCCGACCTGCACGAATCGTGAAACGAGTTGGGCACTGTCTCAACCGGGTGCTCAGTGAAATTGTAATGCCGGTGAAGATGCCGGCTCCCCGCAGAAGGACGGAAAGACCCTATAGACCTTAACTGTAAGCTGTCATTGTTTCTTCGGTTTGAATGCTCAGAGTAAGTGGGAGGCAAAGAAGTGACCCTTTAGGGGGTCAGTGAGCCGCCAATGAGACACCACCCTTTGACGCTGGAGGAACTAACTTCGCTCCT
>JAFLSC010000074.1 GCA_022511145.1 Helicobacter sp. | reverse complement strand
GACAACGAGGCTGCCGAAATATGGGAAAGACATTTGCCGAAATCACATATTATCAACGGAAACAGAAAAGATAATTTTTGGGAAATGGGTGACACGGGGCCATGCGGTCCCTGCAGTGAGATTCACATTGATTTAAGAAGTGATGAGGAACGTAGGGAAATAGACGGAGCCACCCTTGTCAATAAAGACAATCCTCAGGTAATAGAGATTTGGAATCTTGTTTTTATGCAATATAACCGTAAGGCAGACGGTAGTCTTGAACCCCTTCCTGCAAAAGTAATTGATACCGGAATGGGATTTGAACGACTTTGCATGGCACTTCAAGGGAAAAAGTCTAATTACGACACCGATGTCTTCACTCCGCTTATCACTCTTGTTGCAACCCTTACTGACAAAGAGTATGGAAAAGATGAAAAAACCGATGTTGCAATGCGAGTTGTGGCAGACCATATTAGGACAATCGCTTTTTCAATTGCCGACTCTCAGCTTCCCTCCAATGCCAAGGCAGGTTATGTAATACGAAGAATCCTTCGTCGCGCTGTAAGGTATGCTTACACTTTCCT
>JAFLSC010000073.1 GCA_022511145.1 Helicobacter sp. | reverse complement strand
CTCGTATGAACATCGGTCAGCTCCTTGAAGTTCACCTTGGCTTTATTGCTAAGGCGCTTGGATGGAAGATTGCAACCCCAGTATTTGACGGCGCAAAGGAAGCCGATATTCAACAATTATTTAAAGATAATAACTTCCCAGAAGACGGAAAGATTCAGCTTTATGATGGTAGAACTGGTGAGCCATTCGAAAACCGCACAACTGTTGGTATAATGTACATGCTTAAGCTCCACCACCTAGTTGCTGATAAAATGCACGCAAGGTCAACTGGTCCATACTCACTTGTTACCCAACAACCTCTTGGTGGTAAAGCTCAACTTGGTGGTCAAAGATTTGGTGAAATGGAAGTTTGGGCACTTGAAGCTTATGGTGCATCTAACATCTTACAAGAAATGCTTACAGTTAAGTCTGACGACGTTGTTGGTAGACTTAAAACTTATGAATCCATTGTTAAAGGTGAAAATATCACTGAACTTGGTATTCCTGAATCATTTAAAGTGCTTATTAAAGAACTTCAAGGCTTGGCTCTTGATATTAAGGTTCTCACAGAAGATAAGCAAGAAATCGGACTTAAAGATCTGATGGAAGATGATAGAGATATCCCAGAACCTATCAGACAAAAAGCAAATACCAATGTTGAAGAAGTTGAAGTAGATCTT
>JAFLSC010000070.1:491-750 GCA_022511145.1 Helicobacter sp. | reverse complement strand
GTGGCTCTGCGCGGAAAATATAACGGGGCTAAGCATACAACCGAAGCTTGGGCTGCACAAGTGCGGGGTAGGGGAGCGTCGAATACGGGGTGAAGTCAGAGCGGAAGCACTGGTGGACTGTATTCGAGTGAGAATGCCGGAATGAGTAGCGAGAATTATGTGGGAATCATAATGGCCGAAAATCTAAGGTTTCAGAAGGAAGGTTCGTCCGCTTCTGGTGAGCCGGGAGCTAAGGTGAGGCCGAAAGGCGTAGCCGATG
>JAFLSC010000070.1:0-481 GCA_022511145.1 Helicobacter sp. | reverse complement strand
TACGGTTGAAATTCCGTAGCCACCGAACCTTAAACACGCTGACACTTTGGGATAGCCGGACCCCGGCGTTGGTTGACCGGGGCGTAAGGGACCGAAATTATAGTAGGGAAGCCGGCGATGCCCAGAGGCGAGAAAAGGTGTGATGTATGCTAAGGTGCCCGTACCGCAAACCGACACAGGTAGATGAGGAGAGAATCCTAAGGCCAACGGGAGAAGGGTTGTTAAGGAACTCGGCAAATTGACCCCGTAACTTCGGAATAAGGGGGGCCCCTGAAGGGGGCCGCAGAGAAATGGCCCAAGCAACTGTTTACCAAAAACACAGGTCTATGCTAAATCGAAAGATGACGTATATGGGCTGACGCCTGCCCGGTGCTGGAAGGTTAAGAGGAGGGCTTAGCGCAAGCGAAGGTCTGAATTGAAGCCCCAGTAAACGGCGGCCGTAACTATAACGGTCCTAAGGTAGCGAAATTCCTTGTCGGGT
>JAFLSC010000007.1 GCA_022511145.1 Helicobacter sp. | reverse complement strand
AGATCAAATTAACCTTGACAGCGTTGCTGTTATGATGGAGCAATCTGAAATTCGATTTGGAGTCGGCACCTTGTTAAAAACATTCTATGAATCCCTCCCGGTTGATTCACTGGCAAAGAGAAATCTTGCAACTTACGCAATTTTTAGAATCCAAAAAAGACAATAATATCAAAACGCTCCCGCTCTCTTACAGGGAGATTGCCATTGCTCTTTTAAAGCAAGATAACGCCCTCTATCAATTTTTGCACGATAAGCCTATCTGGCTTGAGCTTTCCAAAGTCCTGCAAGATTCCCTTAATCACCTTTATATTCATTATAAAACACAATCAGTTAATGATATTTTTATGGAAGAACTTAATGATTTTGTAAGTGGGGCAATTACTGAGAGTGTGGCATACAAACAAGCAAACAATAAAAATCACACACAAGGGATTGATAAAATCCTCATTCACAGATTCTTTGGAATCCCTATTTTTCTCTTTTTTATGTGGTTATTATTCCAACTTACCTTTACTTTAGGTTCTATTCCTATGGATTATATCGAAGCAGCTTTTAATGGCTTAAGTGAGAGTATCAAAGATAATTTTTCTAACGAACTTATTACTTCTTTGTTTGCTGATGGAATCATCGGTGGAGTAGGGGCAGTGATTTTGTTTTTGCCTAATATTATCATTTTATTTTTTGGGATTGCTCTTTTGGAGACAACGGGCTATATGTCTCGTGTAGCTTTTTTGCTTGATGGTTTTTTTCATAAATTTGGACTTCACGGCAAAAGTTTTATCCCTTTAGTAACAGGATTTGGTTGCTCTGTGCCTGCCTTTATGGCAACAAGAACACTTAAAAATCAAAAAGACAGGCTTTTAACACTTTTTATTATTAATTTTATGAGCTGTGGAGCGAGATTGCCTATCTATGTGCTTTTTATTGGAGCTTTTTTCCCTCAAGAACAAGCTGGGAATTGGCTTTTTGGGATTTATATTTTGGGTGCAATTTTGGGTTTGATTGCGGCAAAGATTTTGCGTTTGACTGCTTTTAGAGGGGTTGATGAACCCTTTGTAATGGAGATGCCAAAATACAGAATGCCCAATTGGAAATTGGTATGGTTTATGATTTATAATAAGGCTAAAATGTATCTTAAAAAGGCGGGGACTTTTATCCTTGCTGCTTCAGTTTTGATTTGGTTTGCAAGCACTTTTCCTCTTCAAGAGGAAACAAAAGCACAATATGAAAAACAAATTCAAGCCACACAAGAGGAAACTGCTCAAGAAACATTAAATTTCAAATTAGAAAAAACTTTGATTGAAAATAGTTATTTAGGGCAAGCTGGTAAATTCATCGAACCGCTTTTTAGTCCGCTCGGATTTGATTGGCGGCTTAGTGTCTCTTTAGTGAGCGGACTTGCTGCTAAGGAAGTGGCAATCTCCACTATGGGTATCTTGTATTCCTTAGGTAGCGAGGTTGATGAAAATGACGAAAATTTAATGGGAATCCTTAAAGCAATGATTCCTTTTAATGTTGCGGTGGCTTATATTTTGTTTGTGATGATTTACAATCCTTGTTTAGCCGCAACTATTGTTTTTGGTAGAGAAGCGGGAGGATTGAAGTATATTGTTTATCTTTTTTTATTCACTTCTGTAATGGCTTATATTGTAGCATTTATCGGGGGAGAGATTGCTAGATTATTTTAGCCTTTGTGGATATTGCAAGTCTATTTTTTGCTTAAATGAGATTTAATCAAAGGCATTAAGCATTTTTGGAACAAGAATTGCTTTTTATGCTTTTATAAAATATTTTTAAAGAGGTTTTTTATGAGTATCTTCACTTATTCACCCGCGAGAGTCTTAGCTCAAGAAGCATTAGACCATAGGACATTCCGCCGTGATTTAATTGCAAGTAATATTGCTAATATTTCTACGCCGATGTATCGCCCAAAAGATGTTAATTTTGAACAAATGATGGCGAAAAAAGCTGATGAACTCTTCAATAAAGAAAAAGACCTTAAGCTTGGTTTGGGAATCACACACAGAAATCACCTCTTACCCCCTGATGCTAATGAAGACTATCAGCCAACAATGTTTTATCGTGATGGGCATTTAGCTAGAAATGATGGGAATAGTGTTGATATTGATATTGAAACAAGTGAGTTAGGAAAAAATGAAGTGATGTATCAAGGGATTATTGGAGCATTAAGAAAACAAGGTGGAATTTTCTCTTATGCCCTAGAATCCTCAAGGTCGCTTTAAGAAAATTTAGGAGGCAAAAAATGTTTTTATCAAGTTTTGATATTAGTGGTTATGGGTTATCGGCTCAAAGACAAAGAGTTAATTTAATTTCTAGTAACATTGCCAATGCAAACACCACAAGAACCGATGAGGGAGGACCTTATAGAAGAAGAGAATTAATCCTAAAAGCATTTGATTTTGATAAATTTTTAAATAAAAAGTATCAAGAAAGCAATAATTTGCTAGAATATGAAGATCCATTAGACGAAATGGATATTTTTGATGAGCATAGGGAGCCAAAGCCCGCCTTAATGAGTGTGTATGTGGATAAAATCGTGCGAGATGATACGCAACCTCGAATGAAATACGAACCCAATCACCCTGATGCAAATTCTGAAGGCTATGTTGCTTATCCAAATATTAATCCTGTTGTTGAAATGGCCGATTTAATAGAAGCAACAAAAGCTTATCAAGCCAATGTGGCTGTTTTCCAAAGTGCGAAAAATATGGCTTCAGTTGCAATCTCAATGTTCCAAGCATAAAGGAATGGCAATGGAAATTAAAAAATATGGTATTGATGTTGATAAACTCAATACAAAATTACAAGATGTCCCTAATCTCTCGCCTAATCACGAGCTTAATCCGCCAAGTAAAAATTTTGGCAGTATGCTAAAAGAGGCAGTCGATGAGGTTAATACACATCAAAAAGTAACCGAACAAGTAATGGCAGATATGGCAACAGGGCAGCTTAAAGATTTGCACCAAGCCGCTATTGCCATAGGTAAAGCAGAAAATAGTATGAAGTTAATGCTTGAAGTGCGAAATAAAGCCATTAGTGCTTACAAAGAATTAATTAGAACTCAAATGTAATGCCCCCTAATGAAGTAAGCTCTAAAAAAGCAGGGAAGATTCTACTTCTTTTTTTAACCATAATAGTAGGGCTATGCTTTTTTTTGGGAGCGGCTTTTTATCATCTTTTTACAGAAAGAAAGCTTCCAAACTTCCAAGCCAAACGCATTGAAAGTGCTATTAGAGGCTCAATTTATAGCAGTGATGGTTTTGTTCTTGCCTCAAGCAAAAAAGTTTATAAAGCCGTAGTTAATACCTATAATATCAATCCTCAAAAAAAAGATTTGTTTATCAATCTGTTTTCAATTTACAGCCAAATCCCTAAAAGCCAAATTGAAAAAAAACTTAAAGAAAAAGGCAATGTTGTCCTTTCTTACAATATTGATTCCAAAAGTGCGAGCTACCTCAAACAACTCAATCTCAAACTTAACGCTCTTGATGTTTTTCAACCTTATGAAGACAGCAATGGACGAGTTTTTAAATACGGACTCTCTATTGTAGAGAGTGGGGAGGGAAGGGATTATCTCTATAATGATACAATGGAGCCTGTTTTAGGCTATATTAATAAACTCAACGATAATCAAATTACGCGTGTTGGTGGGGTTAAAGGGATTGAAAAAAGTTTTGATGAGGAATTAGAACCTCGCAGCAATGCCTTAATGATAGGGCAAAGGGATATTGGATTTAATGTGATATTAAACAGAGAATCTACTTTTTCACAAAGAAAAGATGGGGTAGATATTATCACAAGCATTCCTTTAAAACTGCAAAAAAAGATTGAACGGCTCGCTGATAGCAGCAAAAGAAACCTTAATGCCAAAGAAGTGATTATAGGGATTATGGAGAGCAAAAGTGGTAAAATCCTCTCCCTTGCTACAAGTGCGAGATTCAATCCCAACGCTATTACTAAACGCGATTATCCCTTTTTAAATGTCAATGCGATTGAATACTCCTATGAGCCCGGAAGTATTATTAAGCCCATTATTTATGCTATTTTGCTTGATAAAAACCTCATTAACCCTCAAGAAGTTATTAATCTTGAAAATGGTTATTACAAACTTCGCAATTTTACCATTACTGATACACACAAACTCAAATCAGCAAGTATTGAGAATGTTTTACTTTACTCTAGTAATATCGGAATGGCTAAAATCGCCCAAAGGCTTAAACCTGCTGAATATAATGAAGGATTGCAGTCTTTTAGTTTTGGTAATCTCACCGGTATCAATCTGCCTTATGAGAAAGTAGGGATTATCCCTGATTCCAATCGTTTTCGCAGTGAAGTTTATCGTGCAACTGCTTCTTATGGTTATGGTTTGAGGACAACCTTTATCCAAATGCTTAAAGCCTATAATATTATCATTAATCACGGGATTGCTTATAATCCTTATTTGGTTGAATATCTCCAAGATTCTAATGGTAGTCGCTTTCGTCTCAAACACAGCTCGCCCGAACGCGTTATTAGTGAAACAACCGCTAATGCCGTAAAAGAGATTCTAACAAAAGTTGTCTCTGAAGGGACGGGTAAAAACGCTCAAGTAGAGGGTATCATAACCGGCGGCAAAACAGGCACAGCCCATATCGCCCAAGGGGGAAAATATATCCGCAAATACAATAGCTCGTTTTTTGGATTTGCTAAGGATACCAAAGGACAAGAATACACTATTGGCATTAGCGTCTTTGAACCCGATGAGGCTGATGCTTATTTTGCTTCACAAACAGCAGTGCCTTTATTTAAAGAAGTGGTTGAGTTACTTATTAAAGAAAATTATCTTGAAATAAGCCATTAAGCTTTTGCATTGTGAGGCGTTAGCCAAAGCAATCTCTCTTTGAGTTATTACAAAGATTGTCGCGAAAATTTTAACGAATTTTCTTGCAATGACGGGTAAGGTTTTCTTGTAATGATGGGATAAATCACAATGACGATAAAGAAACAAGTTAATAAAAAGAGTGTTTGGTTGCTTTAAGATTTTTAAAGATTTTGTAGATTGTGTGATTTCATCTATCTTGTAATTGCCTCTCCCATAAATAAGCACTCTTACAAATTGTTTCAAGATTATCATATTGTGGCTTCCACGCAGTGTTTTGTAAAATCTTTTCATTATTACTAACTAAAAATGCAGGGTCGCCTAATCGTCTAGGGGCTAAATCAACTTGAAAATCAACACCGCTCACTTTTTTGACACATTCAATTACCTCTTTAACGCTAAAACCCCTTTTATAACCAACATTATAAATTTGTGATTGCTTGGTGTTAAGCAGAGTCTTAAGAGATTCAAAATGTGCATTTGCTAAATCATCAATATGAATATAATCCCGAATACAAGTCCCATCAGGGGTGGCATAATCTGTGCCAAAAATCTCCATTTTAGGACGCCTATTGCAAGCACACTCACAAGCCACTTTGATGAGATGCGTTGCATTTCTTGTCCTCTGCCCTAAATTTGATTTTGCCATCAAAGCCCCTGCAACATTAAAATAACGCAAAATCACACTTCTAAAATCCGGAAAAGCTTTTTGAGTAGATAAGAGGATTTTTTCAATCATTAGCTTGGATTCACCATAGGGATTAATAGGCACTTTTTGGGCATCTTCTAAGATTGGCTCATTAGAGGTAGGCTCACCATAAACCGCCGCTGTTGAGCTAAAAAGAAAATTAGGGATTTTTGAGCTTATTACCCCCTCTAAGAGATTAATCGTATTTGCCACATTATTGCGAAAATACAAAAGCGGATTAGTCATTGATTCTTTGACAATCAAACTTGCTGCAAAATGCACAATCGCCTCATAAGGATAAGCTAAAAGGGCATTGTTAAGTTGCTTTTTATCAGATAAATCGCCTTGAATGAACTCTAAGGAGTCTGAAAATTCCTCTTTTAAAAAGGCGATATTCTCATAAAATCCTGTGCTAAGATTATCATAAATCACGATTTTGCATTTTTCTTTTTTTAAGAAACAATAGGCTGTATGAGAGCCGATATAACCTGCAGCACCTGTAAAAAAGTAATATTTCATTACTCCTCCTTAAAGCATAAATTGCTCATAAAGTAATTTAGCAGACATTAAAAAAGAAACCAACACAATTAAAGGTTTGATAATTTTAATCCCATATTTTATTGCTGCTCTAGAACCAAGTCTAGCCCCAAAAAATTGCCCAATTGCCATTATAAAGCCTAATCCCCATAAAATATTTCCACCTAAGGCAAAAAATACCACAGAGGCAAAATTAGTTGAAAAATTATAAAGTTTAGCGTGAGCAAGGCTACAAGTTAGCCCATAGCCCCCAAACATAAGTAAGGCAATCATTAAAAAAGAACCTGTGCCCGGTCCAAAAAATCCATCATAAAAACCAATCCCTGCTAAAGCGAAAAATAAAAGTGTGATTTGAGGCTTTTTTTGGGATTCTTCAGTAATTTTTGGGGCGAATAAAAAATATACCCCAAAGGATAAAACCAAGAAAGGAAGAAATTTTGATAAAAAAGCCGTATTGATAAATTGCACACTAATTGTCCCTAATCCTGAAAAAATAAAGACAAGTATGGCTAAAGGGAAGGATTTTTGCAGATTAATATAACCTTTTTGGTAAAAAGAGCAGGTGGCTGAAAAACTCCCAAAAGAGCTTTGGAGTTTGTTAGTTCCTAAAGCTTCAATGGGAGAGACGCCGCTTAATAAAAGAGCAGGGATTGTAATCATTCCTCCACCTCCTGCGATAGAATCCACAAATCCCGCACAAAAAGACACTAAAAAGAGCAATAACAAAATCGTTATATCAAAATCTATGAAGCCAATACTCATCAGAATTACCCAATTTGAATGAGAAACTCCGCCTATCCGTTATTTTTCTCCATAATTTCTTTGGCGATATTGCTTGGTACTTCACCATAATGGTCAAATTCCATTGTATAAGTTCCACGCCCTTGCGTAGCTGAACGCAAATCTGTAGAATAACCAAACATTTCAGCAAGAGGAACAAAAGCATTTACAATCTTTAAGCCCATTCTATCGTCCATTGAGTTAATCTGTCCGCGTCTGCGATTCAAATCCCCAATCACATCACCCATATATTCTTCAGGAACTTCTACTTCAACTTTCATCATCGGTTCTAGCAAAACAGCTCCCGCTTTTCTACAAGCATCTTTAAAAGCCATTGAACCTGCGATTTTGAATGCCATTTCTGAAGAATCCACCTCGTGATAGCTTCCATCATAAAGAGTAACTTTAAAATCAACCACGGGATAGCCTGCTAAAACACCATTTTGCATTGCTTCTTGGATTCCTTTATCCACAGCAGGAATATATTCTTTAGGAATCACCCCACCTGAAATATTATTGACAAATTCATAACCTTTGCCTGCTTCTTGAGGCTCAAGTCTGATAAAGACGTGTCCATATTGTCCTCTACCACCAGATTGCTTAGCGTATTTGCATTCTTGCTCAACACTTTGGCGGATTGTTTCACGGAATGCAACTTGCGGTTGTCCAACCTCTGCTTCCACTTTAAATTCTCGCTTTAATCTATCAACAATAATTTCTAAGTGCAATTCACCCATACCCGAAATAATCGTTTGTCCTGATTCTTCATCAGTATGCACACGGAAACTTGGGTCTTCTTCAGCAAGTTTTGCTAAAGCTAGTGCCATTTTTTCTTGGTCAGCTTTTGTTTTAGGCTCAACAGCAATGGAAATAACAGGGTCAGGGAATTCCATTTTTTCCAAAATAACAGGTTCTTTTTCAGAACACAAAGTATCTCCCGTTAGAGTTTCTTTTAAACCCACAAAAGCACAAATCTCACCCGCATAAACTTCTTTAATATCCTCCCGCTTATTAGAATGCATTTTAAGAAGTCGTCCTACTCTTTCTTTTTTGCCTTTTGTTGAATTTAAAACATAACTTCCTGATTCCAAACTCCCACGATAAACACGCACGAAAGTGAGCTGTCCCACAAAAGGGTCTGTCATAATTTTAAAAGCTAATCCCGCAAATTCACCATCATCAGTGGATTTAACACTGATTTCTTTTTCCTCTTTATCATCAACACCGCGAATATCAGCTACTTCTGTTGGTGCTGGGAGATATTCAATAACAGCATCAAGAAGCGTTTGAACACCTTTATTTTTAAAGCTTGAACCACAAAGCATCGGGATAATATCCATTGCTAAGCAACCTTTTTTAATTCCTGCTTTAAGCTCTTGAATGCTTAATTCTTCACCACCAAGATATTTTTCCATTAAAACTTCATCTTGTTCAGCAATATTTTCTACTAATTTTTCACGATATTCTTGTGCTTTTTCAAGTAAATCTGCTGGAATCTCCTCAATATCGTATTTTGCTCCCATTGATTCATCATTCCATACGATTGCTTTCATTGTAAGCAAATCAATAACGCCTTTGAAACTATCCTCTGCACCAATAGGAATGACAATAGGCACAGGTTTAGCTTTCAATCTTGTGGCGATTTGGGATTCTACATTATAGAAATTTGCCCCAATTCTGTCCATTTTATTAACAAAAACAATTCGTGGGACACCGTATTTATTAGCTTGTCTCCAAACCGTTTCAGATTGTGGTTGCACACCACCCACTGAACAAAATACTGCCACAGCCCCATCTAAAACTCGCATTGAACGTTCCACTTCGATTGTAAAATCTACGTGTCCGGGAGTATCAATCAAATTGATTTGATGGTCTTTCCAAAAACAAGTTGTTGCTGCTGAAGTGATAGTGATTCCTCTTTCTTTTTCCTGCTCCATCCAATCCATTGTAGCAGCACCATCATGGACTTCACCGATTTTATGACTCACACCAGTATAAAATAAAATTCTCTCTGAAGTCGTTGTTTTACCCGCATCAATATGAGCTGCAATCCCAATATTTCTGATTCTATCAAGTGGAGTTTTTCTTGCCATATTTTTCCTTTAATTATTACCAACGATAGTGTGCAAAAGCTTTGTTAGCCTCTGCCATTTTATGCACATCTTCTTTTTTCTTAAATGCTGCTCCTCTTTCATTAGCCGCATCAATAAGCTCATTTGCCAATCTGTCAATCATTGTCCGTTCATTGCGTTTTCTTGCAGAATCTAATAACCAACGGATTGATAAGGATTGCTGCCTAGCAGGACGCACCTCAACAGGAACTTGATAAGTTGCTCCTCCTACTCTCCGACTTCTTACTTCTACAAGCGGTTTGACTTTTTCTAAAGCTTTCTCAAAAGTTTCAATCCCTTTTTCTTTTGTTTTTTCTTCGATTTTTTCAAAAGTTGCATAAATGATTTTCTCTGCCACACTTTTTTTACCATCAAACATCATTTTATTAATAAATTTTGTCACCACAACATTGTTATAAATAGGGTCTCCTAATACTTCTCTTTGGGGAGCTTTTCGTCTTCTCATCTCTTACCTCACTTATTTTTTAGAATCACCAGATTTAGCTTTTTTAGCACCATATTTACTGCGTGAGACACTTCTTTTTGCCACTCCTGCTGTATCTAGGGCACCACGGATAATATGATATTTTACCCCGGGCAAATCTTTAACCCTTCCCCCACGGATTAAAACAATGGAGTGTTCTTGGAGATTATGCCCTTCTCCGGGGATATAACTGATAACTTCAAATCCGCTTGTCAATCTCACTTTTGCCACTTTTCTTAAAGCCGAATTAGGCTTTTTAGGTGTGGTTGTATAAACACGAGTACAAACCCCTCTTCTTTGCGGACAAACCGCTAAAGCGGGAGATTTTGACTTTTTGATAACCTTTTTCCGTTCTTTTCGGATTAATTGATTAATCGTTGGCACTTTTTCTTCCTTACTTGATAATATAGAGAAAATGAAGCGGATTATATTTAAATCACGCTTTAAATTCTCTTAAATTAAGTTATAAATAACTTTAACTCTCTTTGATTTTAACCTTTTTACCTTTGTAAATACCTGTCCCCACTGGAATCATACGACCTAAGACAATATTTTCTTTCAAGTCCTCTAAATAGTCTATTTTAGCAGCAATACTTGCCTCTGTTAAGACTTTAGTTGTTTCTTGGAAAGAAGCCGCTGAAATAACCGAATCACTCCCGATTGCTGCTCTTGTAATACCTAACAACACTGGTTCTGCAATCGCTGGGATTCCACCCATTTTGATAATCTTTGCATTTTCCTCCCTGAAATATCGCTTACTCACCAAATCTCCCTCGATAAATTTTGTATCCCCACTATCATAAATCTTGACTTGACGCAACATTTGAGAAACGATAATTTCAATATGTTTATCGGCAATATTAACACCTTGTCGGCGATAGACTTGCTGCACTTCACTAACAATGTATTTATAAAGCTCTTTTTCGCCACCTATACGCAAAATATCTTGGCTTGCAATCACACCATCAGTAATTGCTTCACCTGAATGCACAAACTCACCATTATGAACAAGAATTTGCTTGGATTTATCAATCATATATTCTGCCATTCTTCCGTCATTAGTGGTAATAATAATATGCTCTTTGCCCCGAATAGGTTTTCCAAAACTCACAATCCCATCAATACCTGCAAGCACCGCTGGGTCTTTGGGTTTTCTTGCTTCAAAAAGTTCAGATACCCGCGGAAGACCACCGGTAATATCTTTGGATTTAACCAAAGCTTTAGGGGTTTTAGCGAGAATATCTGCCATTTCCACTTTAGCACCATCAGCTACAAAAATCGCTGTTTTAGACTCCAAAGCATAGCGAATCAAACCACCATTTTTGGTTGATAGCACCAAGGTAGGTTTATAAGAGCCTGAAATGTATTCATTAACGACAAGCCTCGTTTGTCCTGTTAATTCATCAACCTGTTCAGAAACCGTTAAGCCCGGTAAAATATCCTCAAATTTAATCACCCCTGCCTCTTCGGCAATAATAGGATTAGAATAAGGGTCCCAATCGGCTATTATGATTTGCTCATCGCTCTCTGGTCTTGCAATCAAAGTTTGCCTTTTGACTGCGGTATTATCATCAACTTCTATAATGGAATCTCTTGCGATATAATGCCTTGTTGCCTCTTGGTCAAATTCATCAGCAATTACCGCAAACACACCTTTTTCAGTAACTTTTTCACCTTTTTTAAACTCTCTATCACGTTTGAGGTGGTCGCCCTCAAGGTAATAATACTTCACAATCCCTTCTTCTTTAGCGTAGATTTTTTGGGTGATAGGAGCATTATCCTCAACTTTAAGCTCACTAGCATAAGAGATTCGATTAGGAATATTCCAACCATCTTTGATAATATCTACGATACTTCCTTCATCTCTGATATGCGTTCCGCTCGGGTAAGGGATATAGAATTTACCTTCGATTTTCCCTGTAACTCCTGCAAGTTCATTAGGTTTGGCAACATCGCTTTTTCTTAAAGTGTATTTGGCAGTTTCTTTCTTGCCAATCACAGACACAATCACTTCATCATAAACAACATCAACTTTTAATTCTCCCTCAAAAGGAGCTTTAATTTTAGGCTCAACAAGTAAAATAGCAGCATTCCTACGATTAGAAACAATGCGTTTCCCCTCTCGATTTTTATAAGTTTTTACATTATAGTAGCGGATAAATCCCTCTTTTGTTGCTATAACTTGTCGTTCCTCTTGACTTCTACTTGCTGTTCCTCCAATGTGGAAAGTTCTAAGTGTGAGCTGTGTCCCGGGTTCCCCAATAGATTGTGCTGCCACAACGCCTACTGCTTCTCCGATTTTGCTGATTCTTGCTTCCCCTAAATTTAAGCCATAGCATTTAGCACACACGCCTTTTTCGGCTTTGCAAGTTACAGGAGTGCGGATAATGACAGATTTAACTCCAGCTTCTTTGACTTTTCTTGCTTTTTCCTCATCAATTAATGCCCCTTCACTGATTAAAACTTCATTAGTGATAGGGTCAATAATATTTTCTGCAATCACGCGTCCAAAAATCCTTTCCTCTAGTGGCTCAATAAGCTCACTCCCCACGGTAATATCAGTGATTTCAATCCCTTCATTAGTGCCACAATCGTCCATTACGACTTTTACATTTTGGCTAACATCAATGAGCTTTCTTGTCAAATAACCCGCATTAGCAGTTTTTAAAGCAGTATCAGCCAAACCTTTTCTTGCTCCGTGTGTTGAGATGAAATACTCTAACACATTTAAGCCTTCTTTAAAGTTTGAGGTAATAGGTGTCTCAATGATTGTCCCATCAGGTTTTGCCATAAGTCCTCTCATCGCAGAGAGTTGTCGAATCTGTGCTGCACTCCCTCTTGCTCCAGAATCTGCCATCATATAGATTGAATTGAAACCTTCTTTATCATTTTCAATCAATTTCATCATTTCATTACCTAGAGCATTATTAGTATCCGTCCAAACATCAATAATTTTATTATAGCGTTCTTGCTCGGTTAATAAACCTGCTCCAAATTGTGCTTGAATATCTTTCACTTTTTTCTTGGCTTCCTCAACTACTTTATTTTTGCTATCAGGCACAATAATATCATCAGCAGAGATAGAAATTCCAGCTTTTGTAGCATAAGTAAATCCTAAATTTTTCAAATTATCAAGGAAACTTGCAGTAATTCCTACTCCCCCTTCTTTATACACATAATCAATTAGTGCGGCAATATCCTTTTTCTTTAAAACTTTATTCCACAAATGCACAGGAACAAAATCAGGTAATATGGAACGCAAAATCATACGTCCGATTGTTGTTGAAACAACCCTATTATCTACAAAAGCTCGGATTTTTGTGCTGATTTCTACAATCCCTGATTCTAAGGCAATCATTACTTGGTCAATGTTAGAGAAAAGTTTATGCTCGCCTTTGGAATCCTCTTTAGATAAAGAGAGATAATAAAGCCCCAAAACCATATCTTGACTTGGCACCGTTACAGCTTTACCGCTTGCAGGAAGCAAGATATTCATCGAGCTTAACATTAAAAGCTTACACTCTGTGATTGCTTCTTGAGAAAGTGGCACGTGAACTGCCATTTGGTCCCCATCAAAATCCGCATTAAAAGCTGCACAAACTAAAGGGTGCAGCTGAATAGCTTTCCCATCAATAAGTTTAGGGTGAAAAGCTTGAATAGATTGTTTATGCAAAGTTGGGGCACGATTTAACATCACAGGATAATCAGCAACAATTTCTTGGAGGCATTCCCACACTTCATTGTGCCTTTGCTCAATCATTTTTTTGGCTTGTTTAAGTGTTGTTGCGTGTCCTTTTTCTTCAAGTTTAGAGAGAATATGCGGTTTGAAAAGCTCTAAAGCCATATTTTTAGGCAATCCGCACTGGTCCATTCTCAAATTTGGTCCCACAACAATAACAGAACGTCCTGAAAAATCCACTCTTTTTCCTAGCAAGTTTTGGCGGAATCGCCCTTGTTTTCCTTTAATAATTTCAGAGAGAGATTTAAGTGGTCGTTTATTTGCTCCTTTAACAGCATTGGCGTTGCGTCCATTATCAAAGAGGGCATCAACGGCTTCTTGAAGCATTCGCTTTTCATTGCGGACAATGATTTCAGGAGCATCAAGCTCAATGAGCCTTTTTAAACGTTGATTCCGATTAATAACACGGCGATACAAATCATTCACATCGCTTACTGCAAATTTCCCTCCATCTAAAGCAACTAAAGGTCTTAAGTCTGGTGGAAGCACAGGGAGAACGGTAAGCATCATCCATTCGGGACGATTTTTACCTCCCGAGACAACAAAACTTTCCACTACCTTTAAGCGTTTGATAATTGTTTTTTTCTTTGCCTCTGAATTGGTTGCTTTAATCGCTTCTTTAAGCTCTCCGATTAAATCTACCAAATCCAAACCTTCCAACAATTCTTTTACCGCTTCGCCACCCATTTGTGCAACAAATCCTGTATGTTCAAATCTTTGAGCTAAACTTTGATATTGCTCTTCATTTAAAACATCGTATTTCGCTACGGGTTTTGTCCCCTCATTATCATAAAAGGCTTCTCCGGGTGCTTTAACGATATAAGCTTCATAATACAAAACACGTTCTAAATCTTTCATTTTCACACCTAGCAAAGTCCCAATCCGACTTGGCAGGGAATTCACATACCAAATATGTGCCACAGGTGTTACTAGCTCGATATGCCCCATTCTTGAGCGTCTTACTTTAGAGCTTGTTACCTCTACCCCACATTTTTCACAAACCACACCTTTATAACGCATTTTTTTGTATTTACCACAAAGGCATTCATAATCTCTCACAGGTCCAAAGATTTTCGCACAAAATAAACCATCGCGTTCAGGTTTTAATGTCCGATAATTAATGGTTTCAGGCTTTTTAACTTCACCATTACTCCAACTCTTAATTTTCTCTGGACTTGCAAGCAAAAGCTGGAAGGCATTAAAATCGCTTGGTCTTTCATCTTCTTTAATCACCACAGGTTCATTTTCGCCTTCTTTATTTTTCACAAAAACATTGACATCTAGGGCTAAACTTTGAAGTTCTTTTGCTAAAACATAAAAGGTTTCTGGGATTTCAGATTCTTTAACAGATTCGCCCCTTGTAATAGCTTTATAAGCTTTAACGCGTCCTTCTGTATCATCGGATTTAATTGTAAGCATTTCTTTGAGTGTGTGAGCTGCACCATAGGCTTCAAGTGCCCAAACTTCCATTTCACCAAATCTTTGTCCCCCAAAGAGTGCTTTACCCCCAACGGGTTGCTGTGTAACAAGGCTATAAGGTCCTGTGCTTCGGGCATGAACTTTTTCATCAACCAAATGGTGGAGTTTGAGCATATACATATAGCCTACATTGACTCTCTCCATCATTTTTTCACCTGTTCGCCCGTCATAAAGTTCAGTTTTACCATCAGTATCAATTTTGGCAAGTTTGAAGAGTTTTTCAAATTCTTGAGTATTTACTCCCTCAAACACTGGTGTAGCAAACTTCACGCCCTTACTCCAATCCCTTGCATAATCAAGTAGCATTTCATCACTCAAAGATTCTAAGAATTTTTTGGAGCTACTCATACCTGCTGTTTGAGCAATCTCAATCATTTTAGAACGCAAAGTCTTCACCCAATCTTTTGTTTGTTCTTCAAATAAAGCAGAGATTTGCTCACCGAGATTCTTACCTACCAAACCTAAATGCACCTCTAAGATTTGTCCGATATTCATACGGCTAGGAACACCTAAGGGATTAAGGACGATTTCAACAGGTTTGCCATCTTTGGTATAGGGCATATCCACTTCAGGAACGATATTAGAGACAATCCCTTTGTTCCCGTGTCTCCCTGCCATTTTATCGCCCACTTTAAGTTTGCGTTTGGTTGCCACATAGATTTTTACAAGTTTTACCACACCGCTAGGTAAAATATCATCTTTTTCAATGACGGCAAGTTTTTCCGCGTGCTCTTCGCTCAAACTTTTCTTTTGTCCAAGAAAATTTGTTTTTAGGACATCATATCGGCTTTGAATTTCTTTAGAATAGCTCTTAATCAAAGTTCCCATTGTAAAACGATTAACTCTCTCAAGTTCCGCTTTAGGAATTATGCTTCCCTTTTTGTATTCTTTATCGCCTATTTTGGCATTACTTACTAGCTTTTCTTTAGAAAGAATAGAACCTATCCTTAAGCTCTCTTCCCTATCAAGCATTAAGAGTTTATCGTGATGTTCTATATCTAAGCGAGATTTTTCCTCCTCATAAGCGGCAATCGCACGTTTGTCTTTATCATAGCCTTTTTTGGTAAAGATTTTAACATCAACCACTGTCCCTTCAAGGCTAGGGGGACAATACAACGATTTATTGACAACGTGCCCTGCTTTTTCACCAAAAATAGCCCGTAAAAGTCGCTCTTCGGGTGTGGGTTTTACTTCACCTTTTGGAGAAGCTTTCCCTACCAAAATCATTCCTCCACTGACATAAGTTCCGATTTTAACAATCCCACTTTCATCAAGATGACTTAATTCTTCTTCGCGGATATTGGGAATATCTCGCGTGATTTCCTCTACTCCGTGTTTTAATTCCCTCGCTTCAATCTCTTTTTCATAAATATGAATTGAAGTAAAAGCATCATTGCGGATAAGTTTTTCACTCACAATAATAGCATCTTCAAAGTTATAGCCATTCCAAGGCATAAAAGCCACACGAATATTTTTCCCTAAGGCTAGCTCCCCTTGGTCCATATTAGGACCATCAGCAATCACATCACCCGCTTGAATAATATCCCCTGCTTTTACAATGGGTTTTTGAGAAAAAGAGGTGTTTTGGTTAGTTCTCAAGTTTTTTTGCAAAGAATAATGATTGATAAAAGCCCCATTCTCATCTTCACCTAAAATATAAATATTTTTAGCATCAACCTTTTCTACAACCCCGCTTCTTGCTGCTTTAACAGCTTCCCACGAATCTCTTGAGACGATTTTTTCAATCCCTGTTCCCACCATAGGGGCATCAGGATTCAAAAGTGGCACCGCTTGACGTTGCATATTAGAACCCATCAAAGCCCTATTGGCATCATCGTGTTCTAAGAAAGGAATCAAACTTGCTGCAACCCCTACTACCATTCTAGGACTTAAATCAATTAAATCCACTTTAGAAGATTCCATAAGAGTAATCTCGCCATCTTTCCGAACTTCAATAATTTCTTCTTTGATTGTGTTATCGGCATTGAGAATCGTACTCGCTGGTGCAATCACTGCTCCTTCTTCTTGTGTTGCGGTTAAATAAACAATTTGGTTTGTTACTTTTCTATCCACCACTTTACGATAAGGTGCTTCAATAAAGCCTAATTCATTAACTTTTGCATAAGTAGAGAGCGTGTTAATCAAACCAATATTCTGCCCTTCTGGTGTCTCGATAGGACAAATTCGCCCATAATGAGTTGGGTGAACATCTCGCACTTCAAATCCTGCTCGTTCTTTAACCAAGCCACCTTCGCCTAGTGCTGATAATCGCCTTTTGTGAGTAACTTCAGAGAGAGGGTTAGTTTGGTCCATAAATTGAGAGAGTTGTCCTCCTGTGAAAAACTCCAAAATCGTTCCTGTAATCATTTTGGAATTTACCAAATCGTGAGGCATAAGCTCCTCTAATCCGCTGCTAATTGTAGAGAGTTTATCACGGATTGTTTTTTGCATTTTTACTAATCCTGTGTGCAATTCATTTGCTAAAAGCTCACCAATAGCACGGATTCTCCTATTACCTAAATGGTCTCTATCATCAATCCGCCCTTGTCCGTTTTTGACGTGCATTAAATAACGCACGGTTTTGATAATATCCTCGTGTGTAAGAACGGTTACATATTCAGGCACAATAATATCAAGCTTATGATTCATTTTCATACGCCCCACACGCGTTAAATCATATCGCTCTGGGTCAAAGAAAAGCTGTTGAACAAATTGTTTGGCTGCTTCTTTTGTTACCGGTTCGCCCGGACGCATTACTTTATAAATCCTAATCGTTGCTAAATCATTTTCGTTATCGATTTTTTCAGTTTGTTTAAGTAATTTGAGTGATTCCGCATCAGCAATGAACGAATTAATAATAGAAGAATCCACGCCATTTGCTAAATCATTAGCAATAATAAAATCATTGATATTGAGTTCGTTTAGCTTTTTAAGTTTTTGCTCATCAAGCAAAGTCAAAGCATCAAAAAGAATCTCGCCATTTTCTTTGTCAATAATAGGTTCAGCAAGATAGCGATTAACTAGAGTGTCAAGCGGATATTCAATCATATTGAGCTTTTCTTCTTTAAGCGTTTTGGCTTTTTTAGCAGTAAGCCGCTTACCGGCTGCAACGATAAGATTCCCCTTAGCATCTTTAATATCAAAATCTACGCGACCGATAAACTCCTCTGGGTCAAAGGGAATAAAATATTTACCACTTTTATATTTGATTTTTAAAAGCGGGTAAAACATTTTTAAAATATCTTGTTTAGAATACCCTAAGGCTCTAAAAAGGATTGTTACAGGGACTTTGCGTCTCTTATTAACCCTAACAAATAGCGTATCTTTGGCATCATATTCAAAATAAAGCCAAGAGCCCCTATCAGGAATAATTTGTCCTGTATAAACAAGCTTATTAGCTGATGTTGAGGACTCTTCTTCTTTAAAAATTACCCCCGGACTTCGATGAAGCTGATTGACAACGACTCTCTCTACTCCATTGATAATAAAGCTTGTTCTCTCCGTCATTAAAGGAATCTCACGCACAAAGATACTTTGCTCTTTAATATCCTTTACACCTAGCTTTTCGCCTGTTTTCTCATCTCTCTCCCAAAGCACTAAGCGGATTTTAATTTTAAGGGGAATTGAGTAAGTTAAGCCTCTCTCCATAGCTTCTCTAACGGTGTAGCGAGGCTTTCCATATTCACAACCTGAATATTCCAAACTGATTCGATTTTGCACATCGTGAATAGGAAAAATGGATTTAAATACTTTTTCAATCCCTGATTCATTCCCTTCTTGTGCCATTAAAAAAGAATCATAACTATTTCTTTGTAATTGCAATAAATTAGGAACTGCAATATTTTGAGGAATTTTAGTGAAATCAACTCTTAATCTGTTTCCTGATTTTAAACTTACTGGCATCTCTTGTTACCTCTATTAATGATAGAATTTTGGAAGAAAAATGATTAAGGGAGGCAAGCCTCCCTAAAACTATTTAATTTCGACTTTAGCACCGGCTTCTTCAAATTTTGCCTTGATTGCATCGGCATCTTCTTTTTTGATACCTTCTTTAATGGTAAATGGAGTTTTTTCTGTGGCTTCTTTAGCTTCTTTGAGACCAAGACCTGTAACTTCCCTTACAACTTTAATAACATTGATTTTCTTCTCGCCGCTATCAACCAAAACAATATCAAATTCGGTTTTTTCTTCGCCACCGGCTGCACCGCCACCGGCTGCAACTGCACCTGCTACAACGGTGGGAGCAGCTGAAACACCGAATTTTTCCTCAAAAGCTTTCACTAACTCTGAAAGCTCCATAACAGAAAGGTTACCAATGTATTCTAAAACTTCTTCTTTTGTGATTGCCATATTATCTCCTTTTAGATTTTAATTTTCGGCTTCTTTTTGTTTGCGTAAATTATCCAACCCTGTAACAAAATAACGGGCAGGAGCAGTCCAAACAGACAACAACATTCCAATAAGCTCTTCTCTTGAAGGGAGTTTCGAAACAGATTCAATATGCTTAGCATCGACAATTTGACCTTCATAATAGCCCACTTTAATAACAAGCTTACCGCCCACAGAATCTGAAAATTTACAAATTATTTTTGAAAGAGCAATCTGGTCATCACTCCAAACAAAAATATTATTTTCTTTTAAATTCAAACCTTCAATGCTAGAATTTTTCAAAGCAATAGTAGCAAGTGTGTTTTTAATGACTTGCACTTTGATATTTTGATTCCTAGCATTTGCCCTTAATTCTTCAAGCTGCTTGACATTCAAGCCTTTGTAATCGCAAACTGCAATCGCACTAGAAGCTTTAAATTCTGCACTCAAGTGTTCGATAAGAGCTGTTTTTTGCGTTTTAGTCATTTTTTAACCTCCTTTCCGACAAAAGACTTATATAGGGTAGATTTTAAGCTTACGCCCCCATAGTCATTAGTCTAAGATAAAAACAAGAATAAATTATTTCATATCAATTAATTCTTGAGCATCAAGCGTGAGCGATGGACTCATCGTTAATGATAAGGCTGCATTTTTTATGTATTTACCTTTTGCACTAGCAGGTTTTTGCTTATTAATGCTTTTCACTAAAGCTACAACATTTTCTTCAATTTTTTTAGCATCAAAGCTTGCTTTTCCTACCGGAGCGTGAATAATCCCCTTTTTATCAACTCTGTAATTGATTTGACCGCTTTTTACATTGCTCACAGCTTTAGTAATGTCCATTGTTACGGTTCCGGTTTTAGGGTTTGGCATTAAACCTTTTGGACCAAGGATTCTCCCTACTTTACCTACTAGAGCCATCATATCGGGCGTTGCAATAACCATATCAAAATTGAGATTTCCCTCTTTGATAGAATCTGCTAAATCCTCATCGCCCACAATATCTGCTCCTGCTGCTTTTGCTTCATCGGCTTTTACACCTTTGGCAAATACAGCAACACGGACAACTTTTCCTGTTCCATTTGGTAAAACAACAGCTCCGCGAATCATTTGGTCAGCGTGTCTTGGGTCGACACCTAAACTCAACGCAATCTCAACCGTTTCATCAAACTTAGCTGATGCTAAAGATTTGATAGTTGCAGAAGCGGTTGTAATATCGTATATTTTTTTGCAATCAACCTTATTGAGAAGATTTTGCATTCTTTTTGTTAATTTTTTTGCCATATTATACTCCAACGCGTCTTTTTATTCCACAACTTCAATGCCCATACTTCTGGCACTTCCCTCAATAATCTTAATCGCTGCCTCTTCAGAATTTGCATTCAAATCGTCCATTTTTGTTTTTGCAATTTCTAAAACTTGTGCTTTGGTTAATTTCCCCACTTTGTTTTTCAAAGGGTTATCAGAACCCTTAGCAATACCCGCAACTTTTTTAATCAAATCCGTAACAGGCGGTTTTTTGGTAATGAAAGTAAAGCTTTTGTCTTGATAAACGGTGATAATAACAGGGATATTAAAATTCCCCATATCTTTTGTTTTTTCATTAAAAGCTTTACAAAATTCCATAATATTCACCCCTCTTTGCCCTAAAGCAGGACCAACAGGCGGGGAAGGATTTGCCTTACCTGCAGGAATTTGAAGTTTTAGCTCACCAATTATTTTCTTTGCCATAGCTTATCCTTGTTTTTAGTTACTAAACTATTTTTTCGACTTGTGAATAAAGAATCTCAATAGGCGTACTTCTACCAAAGATTGAGACATTGAGTTTTAGCTTTCTGTGTTCCATATCATATTCTTCAACCGTTCCTGTGAAATTTGCAAAAGGACCTTCAATAATCCTTACTACCTCACCGGCTTCAAAAATAATTTTGGGCTTAGGTGCAGCACGATTTTGAACTTTTTGCATAATATGATTAATATCGGCTTCACTCAAAGGTGTTGGGTTTTTTGCCTCACCAATAAAACGGCTCACTTTAGGTAAAGATTGAATAGTATGCCACAAAGCTGTATCTAAATCAACTTTAATAAAAACATATCCGGGATAAAGACTTCTTTCACTGATTTTCTTTTTATTGTTTTTTACTTCAATAATATCTTCAGTGGGAACAACAATTTCGGTTAATCTCTCTTCTAGATGATGTTCTTTGACTAAATTTTCAATCCCGCGTTTAACCGCTTGTTCGCTACCAAAATATGTTTGAATCGCATACCAATACAATGCCATAAACAATCCTAAATTTTATAAAATACTTGAAACAAAACTTCCAAGAATGAAATCAACTAATGCTAAAAATAACGCCACAACACTCACTACAACTACAACAGAAATAAAAGCATTTCTCACTTGCTCTTTGAGAGGAAAAATAACTTTTAGCAATTCTTCTCTTGACATTTTATAATAAGTGATAAGTTTTTTCATAATCTGTTTGTCTCTCTTTATTCCAAAATGGCAGGCCAGGAGGGACTCGAACCCCCAACATTCGGTTTTGGAGACCGACGCTCTACCATTAGAGCTACTGACCTACGAAAAAAGCTAAGGAAAACTCCTTAACTTTTTAACTTAACTTCCTTGTGAAGCGTGTGCTTATTCAATCTTGGACAGAATTTTTTTAGCTCCAGTTTCTCTGTCTGTGTTTTTGCATTCTTAAAAGTGCTGTAATTAATATCACCGCACTCTGAACATTTAAGTCCGATTTTGACACGATTACCCTTTGCCATAGAAAAACCTATTCAATAATTTTAGAAACAACACCTGCACCTACGGTTCTACCACCTTCACGAATCGCAAAACGTGTTCCTTCCTCAAGAGCGATAGGATTGATTAATTCAACGGTGATTTTGATATTATCGCCGGGCATAACCATTTCAACGCCATCAGGAAGCTGGATTGAACCTGTAATATCGGTTGTTCTTACATAGAATTGAGGGCGATAACCATTGAAAAATGGAGTATGTCTTCCTCCTTCATCTTTGGAGAGGACATAGATTTCACCTTCAAATTTTTTGTGTGGTGTGATAGAGCCGGGCTTACAAAGCACCATACCTCTCTCAACCTCTTCTTTTTTTGTTCCACGCAAAAGGACACCTACATTGTCCCCTGCTTCACCCGCATCAAGTTCTTTTCTAAACATTTCTACACCGGTTACGGTTGTTTTTTGGGTAGGCTTAATCCCTACAATTTCAATTTCGTCCCCTACTTTTACAACACCTCTTTCAATTCTTCCAGTAACAACGGTTCCACGACCAGCAATTGAAAAAACATCTTCAATAGGCATTAAGAAAGTTTTATCAGTTTCACGAGTTGGGGTAGGGATATACTCATCAACAGCGTCCATAAGTTTCATTACTTTATCGCTCCATTCCCCTAAAGTGCCTGATTTTGCTTCTTCAAGGGCTTTAAGAGCAGAACCTGCGATAATAGGAGTATCATCACCGGGGAATTCATAACTTGAGAGAAGTTCCCTAATCTCCATTTCAACGAGTTCAAGCAATTCTTCATCATCAACCATATCTTGTTTATTCATAAACACAACGATATAAGGCACACCCACTTGACGTGAAAGCAAAATATGCTCACGAGTTTGTGGCATAGGACCATCAGCAGCAGAAACAACTAAAATCGCTCCGTCCATTTGAGCCGCACCGGTAATCATATTTTTAACATAGTCAGCGTGTCCGGGACAATCCACGTGTGCATAGTGTCTTTTTTCTGTTTCATACTCAATGTGTGAAGTAGCAATCGTAATACCTCTCTCCTTTTCTTCGGGAGCATTATCGATATTATCATAATCCTTCATTTCTGCTAAACCTTTTGTTGATAGAACAGCAGAAATTGCGGCACTTAATGTTGTTTTTCCGTGGTCAACGTGCCCTATTGTTCCGATATTAACGTGGGGCTTATTTTTGACATATTTTTCCTTAGCCATAAGACTTCTCCTCAATTTAAGTTTAAAAATAGCTGTAATTTTACACTATTTTTACCAATTTTAAAATTAAAGAATCGTAACATTCTCTACAATTCTATCACGACTTGAAAAACTGGAGCCCATAAGCGGGATTGAACCGCCGACCTCTTCCTTACCAAGGAAGTGCTCTGCCACTGAGCTATATGGGCATATTTATTATTTTAGAGTGTTTAAAGGCTGAAAGTAAGAAACTTGTAGAATCAGCTCCCAGTATGGAGCGGGAAACGGGGCTCGAACCCGCGACCCTCAGCTTGGAAGGCTGATGCTCTAGCCAACTGAGCTACTCCCGCAAACTTAATAATAAATGGTGGTGAGACGTGGATTCGAACCACGGAAGGTAGAACCAGCAGATTTACAGTCTGCCCTCGTTGGCCACTTGAGTATCTCACCCCAATTTTAAACTGGTCAAACACTGAAAAATAAATTTATGGAGCTGGCAAAGGGACTCGAACCCCCGGCCTGCTGCTTACAAGGCAGCTGCTCTACCAACTGAGCTACGCCAGCAAATCATAAAATACATAATGACAAAAATAAGGGTGAATTCTATCTTTTTTTACTTTAAATGTCAATACTAGATTTAAGATAATGCGTGTTTATGAAAATCTTACATTTGTTGTAAGGCTTTGGTGAAGCAGTTTTTAACGATTAAGATTGCCACAAAAATTCTATCGCAAGTTTCAGCAATAAGCCAACCACCAAATGATTTATTTTATATTTATGCTCTCTAAACTCTCTTGACTTAAAAAATGCTATAATACCCCGCTTCTTAATGAAGTGTTTTTCTAATTAAAAAATGAAAATTAACTTTTTAAGAAGACAAAATTCACCAAAAAGGAAAACGATGAAACATCACAAAAATCTACAACCTAAAGGGTTTAGAAGAAAATATTTTTCTTTAGCAGCGATTTTAGCACTCAATAGTGCCTTGATTGCTCAAAGTCAAAATATTGCGATGAGTGAAAAATCATCAAACTCTCAAGATGCTCAATCACTCAAACTTTCTATAACCCATTCTCAAGAGTTTGTAGAGTATGAGGATTTCAAAGAAGAATTTAATGAGCAAGAAATTCAACAATCCAATGCTCAAAATATCTACGATTTTCTAAACACTCATTCTTTACTTAAAATCACAACCAATTATGGCAATCCTTACACGCAAATGATTAATTTAAGGGGATTTAACCATAAAAATCTTGCTATTATTATTGATGGAATGCGATTTGAAAATATAGACTCTAGTCCTATTTCCCTAAGTGCGATTCCTCTTGATGCGGTAGAAAAAATAGAAATTATCCGCTCTAGTGGAACAACGCAATATGGTAATGGGGCGGTTAGTGGAGTCTTAAAAATCAAAACCAAACAGCAAGCAGGAAGTGAAATTCATCTTAGTTATGCGAGTTATCAAACTTCAAATTCACAATTTTTTTCCCGTTATGTTGGAGATACTTTGAATATTGGAGCTTATGGACAATATCAGCACACACGAGGTTCAAGGCATATTTCTGTGGATTCTGATGAGAAAGATGGAAGCTATAACAAAAATGGTGGCATTTCAGCCTCTTATGCTCCTGAAGATTCACTTCTTTTAAAAAGCAATCTCAATTATGCCAAATATGCCATAAAATACGCTAATCCCCTAACACAAGAGCAATTCAATGCTAACCCAACCCAAAGTCCTATTCCTCCTGCGTGGGGTGGGGATACCTTTACACACCAAAGGCGTTGGGATTTGTATTATAATAGCGGGCTTGTTTATTTCGCACAAAATGGAATCACCACGGAAATCAATCTAGGAGGCAACCGCAACGAGAGTGAATACATTAATTTTTTTAATCAATATGAAGGCAAGGGTTTTGCAGGAAATTTTAACTCTCAATACCAAGGGGATTCCTACCGCTTAGAAGCAGGAGGTGAGGCAAGAGGGCAAAATCGCAAACAAGAAAAAATCAATGAAGCCAAAGTTTATCAGCAAATGCTTTATGGGAATGCCCAAAAATATTGGGATTCCTTTAGGCTTAATGGAGGGATTTCAGCCCAACACATTAACACAATACAAAATGGCACTAAACACGCTGATAAACAAGAAAATCTCATAGGAGCAGAAGTAGGGGCAAATTACAAAATTCACCCACAAATTGAGATTTTTAGCTCTTATACGAGGAGTTTTGTTAGTCCTAATGTGGATTATATGTTTGATTATGCCACAGGAGGTTTAAACAATCTCATTGATACCGCTACCTTTGATAGCTACCAAGTAGGCACAAAAGGTGATTTTGGAATCCATACCCTAAGCGGTGCGATTTTTTATATCCAAGGCAGCAAGGAGGCTTATTATAATGCTTTAACTTGGCAAAACAAAAGCCTAGAGCAAACCCAAAGAATAGGAGGTGAGGTGAAGCTCACCACCCATTTTTTAGAGAATTTTAGCACTTCTTTGGCTTATAGCTATGTTAATCCTAAAATCACGAGTGGAGATTTCAAAGGCAATAAAATCCCCGGAATCTCACAAAACACTTTAGCAATAGGTGCAAATTACCTCCCTGTGCCTAATCTTAATGTAGGTGTTACCTATAAATACGGCTCAAAAACCTATGCTTATGATGATTTTCTTAATCAAGATAAAATAATGCCTAATTATCAGAGTCTCAATCTCTCTGTTAGCTACACTTATAAAGATTGGGAAGTGTATGGGTTTGTTCATAACCTTACCAATCGCAAAAATGTTATAGTGGCTTATGGTGGAACTTCTTTTGGGTATTACCCCTATGAATTTGAAACAACTTTAGGTGGGGGAGTGAAATACAGATTCTAATGCAAAGTTTCAATCTTTTATTTTATCAAGGTTACAAGATTTTAAACTCCTTATTTTTGGGAGTATCTTTGGGGACAATTTTTGTCATTTATCAATCCTTGCCACAAGAGACTTATTCTCTTGGCGGGATTGCCCTTGCAATTGGGTCTTGGATTCTTACTCTTTTTTATACGCAAATCTTACAAGAGAGAGCTTATAAGGTGATTTTACTAGGGATTGAGATAATCCCCTTTTTTTATCTTGGGGTTTATTTGATTGCTCCTGATACCTTTTATGGTGCGATTGTAATTTATGTTTTGTATCAAATCACTTTTATTTTTGGAGGTTACTTGGTGCGGTGTGAGACTTTGATTTTTGAAAAATCTACTCTTGCAACACTCGATAGAGCTAAGCAGGTAGGCTATCTTTTAGGTTTAGGGATTGCCTTTTTGTTTTATTATTTTTTAGAAGGTGAAAAAACTTATCAAGTTTATTATCTCCATTTTTTATTGCTTTTTATCCAAAGTCTTGTTTTAATTGCATTACTATTTTCTTATAAAAGGTAATGAATGCAACCTCAACGCCAAAAAAGCAAGATTTCTCCAAAATCCCCCACCTTATCCCTCACTTCACAAACAAATTCCCCAAATCCCCAAAATCCAAAAGATTTGTTTCGCAAACAATGTAAAATACGCCTAGAACACCTTGCTACTTTTCCTAATACAATTTCCAAAGATTCTAAACTCCAAAAAATCCTCCTCTCTCTCCTTAAAACTCAAATCCCAAAAAATCCACGCAAAAAACCTTTTAGAATTTTATTGTATCTCCCTTTGGGGATTGAATTTGATTGCAGAAAAGTCCTTAAAATCCTCAAAAAACAAAAAAATATTGAAATTTTTACGCCTTTTATGTGTGATGTCAGTTTTAAAATGGTAAAATATAGATTTCCATTACAAAAAAAACAATTTGGAGTGCTTGAATCTCCAAATTCATTAAGAGAAATTAAAACGATTCATTTAGCTATTGTGCCTGTTATTGGCATTGACAATCAATTTAAACGCATAGGATTTGGAAAAGGTATGTATGATAGATTTTTTGAAACGCTTAAAAACAAACCCAAGATTGTATTTGTTTGTCGTGAGTTTTTTTATCACTCTTTAGAGATTACTAACCCCTACGATATAAGCGGAAATTACTTTATTACGCCTTTTGCACTCCTTTTGAGAAAAGGAAAATACAATGATAACTTGGATTCTCGCAAGTTCCGCCTTATCAGCCTTAATTGCAGGCGGCGGAAGTTACCTTATTTCACGCAAATTTTCACGCGTTGAATCAGAAGTCTTTTTAGAACAATCTAAAGCAAAAGCAAAAGCCATTGAATATGAGGCAGAAAAGCTCTTACAAGAGAGTAAAATCAAAGCCAAAGAACTTGAGATTGAAGCAAAGCAAAAGTATGAAATCAAAACTTCAAAAGTGATTAAAGAATACGAAAACAATCTCTTACAATTTGAAAAGCAAAAGCTAAGAGAAAACCAAAAACTTGAACAAGAGTTTGATAAACTCTCGCGTGAGAAAACTTTGCTTAATAAAGAAAGGAATCGCTTTTTTGCCGAGCAAGATTCTACAAAAAAACTTAAAATCGACTATCAAAATCGCCTTACACAACTTACCGATAAACTCGCTAATTTATCGTCCTTAAGTAAGCAAGAAGCAAGGGAAATGCTTTTTGAAAATATTAAAGAGGAATCCCGCCAAGATATTGCCAAACTTACCCGCAAACTTGAGGCACAAGCTAAAGCTAATGTTAAACAGCACGTTAATTATATTCTAGCACAAGCTACTTCGCGTTTTGCGGGAGAATTTGCTGCTGAAAGACTCATTCACACCATTGTTTTACCTGATGATGATTTAAAGGCAAAAATTATCGGGAAAGAGGGGCGAAATATTAAAACTTTAGAAATGATTTGTGGTGTGGATATTATTATTGATGATACACCCGGTGTGATTATTGTAAGCTCACACAATCTCTATCGCCGAAGTATTGCGGTTAAAACTATTGAAATGCTTGTAGAAGATGGGAGAATCCAACCCGCAAGGATTGAGGAGATTTATCAAAAATGTTTTAGAGAATTTGAAGAAAGTGTTTTTGAAGAGGGGGAAAAAGTTACTTTGGATTTGGGACTTAGCAATATTCATCCTGAAATCAAGAAATTTATCGGACGTCTTAGGTATCGGGCAAGTTATGGGCAAAATGCCCTTGCTCATTCTTTGGAAGTAGCAAATCTCGCAGGGATTATTGCAGCTGAACTTGGGGGCGATTGTTTATTAGCCACACGAGCGGGTTTATTACACGACATAGGGAAAGCCCGAACTCACGAATCCAAAGGCTCTCACGTGGAATTAGGTGTTGAAATTGCACGCCGTTACAATGAACACCCTGTTGTGCTTAATGCAATCCTCTCTCATCACGGCAATGAGGAAATCAAAAGCATTGAAGCGGCAGCCGTTTGTGCTGCTGATGCACTCTCTGCGGCAAGACCGGGTGCAAGACGAGAAGTGCTAGAAAACTATCTTAGACGCGTTAGTGAAATGGAAAATATTGCCTTAGCAAAAATAGGTGTTTTGCACGCTTATGCGATTAATGCGGGACGAGAAGTAAGAGTGATTGTAAAATCCGATGATATTAGCGATGATGAATCTTATCTCCTTGCAAAAGAAATCGCACAAGATATTGAGGCAACTTTACAATACCCCGGGGAAGTCAAGGTGAGTGTGATTCGAGAAACACGAGCTTATGCAATCGCAGGGTAATAAGCAAAAGCTATGAAAATTTTTATCATCAATTTAAAAAGAAGCGTAGAAAGAAAAGAGCATAGGCAAGGGCGAATTGCATTTAAAAGTATTTTGTTTAAATCAGATTAAAACTTATTTTTCTTTTAAAACCTCTTTTGCCTTTTTTATAAAAGGTTCTAAATCATAGTTTCTTATCTTTTCTTCCATAATTTCAAAGTATTTATCCATATTTTGTGGTGTAAGAATATGAGTGTTATTTTTGATAGCGTCAAGTTGCATTGAGTTCATATCAATGTTGTAATGCAATCTGTCCCTATAATTTGATACATTATCTGCATAATCCAAATCATCAAAACCATAGATTTTCACATTAGGGTATTTGCTTGCCTCCAAAATAAACCATTGCAATATAGCTTTATATCTAAAAAAAGAGTTTGTATTTTTTCTTTCTACATATTGATTGAGCTTATAAGACAATCTTGAGTAAGTTGGAACAATAAAATAAAAATTGATATTAGGATTATCTTGTATAAGCTCCAATGCGTATTTTTTAATATTATTTTTAGTTATTTCTATATTTCTACCTCTTGGGACCACATTAGATTTAAATTTTAGGTTATTTGATGAAATATCCAAGAAAATATCTTTATATCTTTCTTCTTTAAGTACCCATTTATCGCTAAAAGGATGTTTATCTTTCTCATCAGCCCAAAATGTAGGAGAAATTTCAACATTTCCAGTTCGTCCTATACAAGATTCTTTTTCAGAAAATGAAAGAGCGCACAAAATATACTTTCTATTAAAATAAATTTGAATATCATCAAAAATATTATCGTTGTATATAAAATCAAATTTAGAAACATCATAGACATTATGAGCATCAAAAGAAGTAATAATATTTTTAATTTCTTTGTTTTTAAGTGCATACTTTAAAATCACAATTCTTTCATTAAAAGCAAGATCTGAATCGCTTAAATTCATCCACCCCTCCCCTAATTTATCATTAGCTTCTTTGGCAGAGGTGTTTCGCAACATTGAAGAACCTATAATAATAGAGTTAAAATCATAATTATCTATGAGAAATTTATCTTGCACTCTCATATTTTTAAAAGTAATTGGTCTATTAAAATAAGGTTTATGATAAAGCATCAAAGGGTCATAAATATAAAACAAAGTCGATAAAGCTACCACTATAAATGCACAAATGGACAAGCTTAAAATTATCCATTTTTTATAAATACTCATAAATTCTCCTTAAAAATCAAAATAAATAAACTCAACATAAGGGATTGCAGCTAAGGTAAAAAGGCTTACGATAAGAAGCAAACTTACAAAAACCATAGTTTTTACATTTGGAGTGAAATTTTTATTGAGTTCTATGCTATTTTTACAAATAAAACATAATACAAAAGCAATGGTAATAAAAATTAAAGTATCATTTCTACCACCAATACTCTCTAAAACATAAGGTATTCTACTATGCCATTTAAAAGGCAGTTCTACCCAAACTACACCAAACATTGATTTTAAGAGATTTATCGCCCCTTGTAAATTTTCACTTCTAAAGAAAATCCAAGCAATATTGATGAAATTAAAGGTTAAAAACCACGCCAAAATTTTATAAATTTTGTTTTCTAAGAATTTACGTCCCTCTACCCAAAAACTATAAATTCTATGAAGTATCATTGCAAAAGCGTGTAAAAGCCCCCAAATCAAAAATCCCCAACCCGCTCCGTGCCAAATTCCGCTCAAAAATGCCACGATAAAAAGATTTCTAAGATTAATAATTTTGCCTAAACGATTACCACCCAAAGGGATATAAAGGTATTCTTTTAAAAATCTCCCCAAAGTAATATGCCACCTTCGCCAAAAATCTGCGATATTGAGGGATTTATAAGGCGAATTAAAATTAATCGGCAAAACTATGCCAAAAAAGAGTCCTAAGCCTATTGCCATATCACAATACCCACTAAAATCAAAATAAAGCTGGAATGTATAGCAAAGGCTTGTTACCCACGCTTCTATAATATTTAAAAACTCTCCATTCTCTACGACTCTAAAACCCGCATTTACCCACACAGCAAAAGAATCTGCAATATAAACTTTTTTAAAAAGCCCTATAGCAAAGATAAACAAACCCTTAGCCATTAACTCCCAATTTACAAGTTCTTTTTTAGTATTTAAAAGAGCGTGAAATTGAGGCATCATTTCTTTGTGATGGACAATTGGACCTGCGATGAGTTGAGGAAAAAAGCTGATAAATAAACAATAATCTACAAAATCAATCCTGTGTTTATTTTCTAAATCCGCATCGTTAGCCTTTTTATGACAATCAACTAAAAAAGCAATTTGTTGAAAGGTGAAAAATGAAATAGCCAAAGGTAAGAGTATATGTGGTAATGGAATCTCAAAATCTAAATTTACGAGTTTGGAAAAAAGATTGAAATTTTCTAAGAGAAAATCAGTGTATTTAAAAAAGCCCAAAAGTGCGAGATTAAAAATCACACCTGTATAAATAAATGCTCTCCCACCCCCTACACGTTTGTTTAAAATCATATTGGCGATAAAAAAATTCACCACAATTGAAAAAAGCAAGATAAAAAGATATTCAAGCTTCCAATACGCATAAAAAACAAAGCTCGCACCTACTAAGAAAATTTTAGCGAATTGATAAAATTTAAGGCTTTTGAGTATATAAAATCCTAGCAAAGCACAGGGTAAAAAGATAAAAATAAAAGCAAAAGAGGAAAATACCATATATAACCTTATAATCTTTAATGAAATAAAAACGCATTATATCGTTTTTTTTTGAAGTCAATTTCACATATTTTTTAAAAAATTAATTTTCAAGCAAGATTTTAGTTTATGAATGTGGGTTTTAAATCTTGTTTTTCATCATTGCAAGGCATTAGCAAAATAATCTCCCCATCTTGTCATTGCAAAGAATGAAATGACAAAGCAATCTTTCTTTTATATTTTTTTAAAAAGATTGCCGCGAAAAATCTAGTGATTTTTCTCGCAATGACGAAATAAAAACAGAGATTGCCACGAGCTTAAAGGCTCTCACAATGACGAGAAAACCCTGTGATGATTTTTATTTCAACAAAAATAAATAAAATTGTAGATATAATCCAAAAAGTTTTTGTTCTAGGATACTTAAATTGAGGACCTTCTATGTTTCCAATCGTTTTTAATGCTGATGAAAACTATATCAAATTTAGTGCTGTTTTAATCACAAGCATAGTTAAAAATACAAATCTTTCAAAGAGCTTTAAAGAGCTTTGCAAACAAAATCCTAAAAATTTTATAGAAAAATACGAGCATTTAAACTATGATTCATTGAGCAAAAAGGAACAAAAAGAAGGCTATATCTTTCATATTTTAAGTAATTTTGTCAGTGATGAAACACGAAAAAAGCTTGAAAAACTCTGCGAAGAATTAAGCCTCATTTATCCTTGTGAAATTCGTATTCATATCATTGATGAAAAGGAATTTGAGGGTTTTCCAAGAAGTGGAGCAGCACATAAGAATTATTTGCCTTATTATCGTTTGAAAGCTTTTGATTTTATCAAAGATTTGCAAAAATGCTTGTATCTTGATTCGGATATGCTGTGTTTGTGTGATATAAGAGAGCTTTTTGCCATAGATTTGAAAGATAAATTTGTAGCTTGTGTTGGAGATTCAGGAAGTAAAAGAAGAAAGATTAAATTCAAAGAAAACGGCGAAGAAAAGATATTTTATTATGATAAAAATTATTTTAATTCGGGTTTCTTACTGATTAATACTCACGCTTATGAAACAGTTTGCGAGCAATGTCAAAGTCTCGCTAAGCAAATCACTTATACAAAGACAGCCGATCAAAATTTGCTTAACGCTATTATCAAAAAAGAACAGCAACTAAAACTTCCCTTTGCTTACAATTTTGTAACTCACGCTTTTTGCTATGTGATTTGCAAAGATGAGGATAAAAATCGCCTTAACTACACAAGAGAGGAGTTTTCAAAGAGTGCTAAAGAGCCTAAAATCTTGCATTTAGGTTATAAACCTTGGAAATTTTTAAGAAGTTTTAGTGATTTGAGTGGCAAAGATGTGGGCGAGTATTGGTGGGATATGGCTTTACAAACACCTGCTTTTAAAGAAGAATTACTAGAGCTTAGAGAGCAAATTAAGGATTATTCTAAGGAATATACATCTTTAGGTTTATCTGCCCTTGATGCTCTTAAATCTTGGAATTGTTTAAAAATTCATCATTTGATTAAAGATAAAAATTCAGGCAAAGAATTAAGCAATGAAGTCGATAAACTTGATGGAAGTACTTATGGGCTTTGTATTCTTTTAGCTGAAGTCATTGAACACGCAAGGAATAGAAATAAAAGTAGCTTTGGAGCAATTTTAAAACTTGCTAAGATTTTGTATCATTTTAAGAAGTATGGTATAAGATAATCTAAATAATATTATATAAAGACTCATAAGCAAAAATATCTATAAACTTAAGAGAATCTATTATAAGGTTTGTCAAAGAGAAAATATTAATAAAAATTAGTAGAAATTTCTTAAGTAATTTTTAAGTTTATCCCTAAAAACCAAAGCCAAAAATTTTTAAGGCTTTGATTTCAAAAATTCTTTACAGAATTTTAGGGATATTATTAATAACATAATTTAACAAAATGTTATTTAGTGCTGTAATAAAACTACAATCCTTGCAATAGCTATGATTATTACAAAATTCACAATTTTGACAATAACTACACCCATTGCAATATCTTAAACTATCAGAAAAAGAACAAAAGTTGCAATAATTGCAATTCTGACATTCTTGACAATTTTGACAACCGATACAAGTCTTGACAATCCGTACAATCAAAGCAACCAACACAGTTTCTTAAGGTTTTGGCTTTACTTTGAGCTACTTCTAAAGTTCCAAATAATTGTTTGCTGAAATAATTACCATCGATAAACCAGCATTCAACATATCCAAAATTGCTAAAAAACATAGTACTATAAACTACTTCCATATTATTTCCTTTTTTAGAATAAAGTCATTATTATAATAAACCATAAATTATCCTTTTAGTTATATTTATTGTTTTTATGTTTGTTTGCATACCTCCTTTTTTTTTTAAATTTTATTACTCTAATTATATCATAAAATAGCTAAAAATATTAAAAACTTTTATAACCCTCCAACAACTCCTCCCATTGTTTCATCACAATTTCTTTGCTAAAGTTCTCTTGTATTCTTAATCTTGCAGCTTTACCTATTTGTTCTTTTAAGTTTTCATTATCCATTAAAAAGCAAAGTTTGGAAGCAAATTCTTCAAGTTCATTATCTTTAATTAGAAAGCCTGTTTTTTCATTTTCTATGATAGCACCCGGACCAACAGGAACATCAAAAGCTATGCAAGGAAGAGCATAAGAGCCTGCCTCCAAAAGCACCATAGGAAATCCCTCAAAAAAAGAAGCCATCACATAAATACTTGCACTTAAGTATTCTTTTTCAATCTCTTTTGTAAAGGGTTTCAACTCAATGTATTCTTGTAAATTTTTCTCTTTGATTTTAGCTTTGAGTTCTTGTTCTAATTCCCCACCCCCTACAATATTGAGTTTCCAATCCTTATATTTTTCTTGTTTTCGGACTAAATCCCAAATTTCAACCAAACGCAAAAAGCCTTTTTCTTTATTTAATCTTCCCACACTTAAAACGACTTTTTGACTTAAATTTGCCATTTTTTCAGGTATAGAAGGTAAGAAGTTTGGGATAACTTTGATGTTTTTATGATGTTTTTGCCACTCTAAAAGCTGTTGTTTGGCAGAGAGTAAAATAATACAATCAAAAACTTTATAACGAAAAATATTTCTAAAATTAAAATGTTTCATAAATCTATGTATGATTTTAATATATTTTGTGGATTTGTTTTTAAAAAAAGGAAAAAAATAGCAATTATAAATGATAATGTCATAATCTACATAAAGTTTTTTCATCTTGTAAGCCACAAAAAAACGATAGAAAATTTTATTGAAAACTCTCTTAATCATATTTTTTGTATGAATATCTTTAATATTAGGGAAAAATTCTAATTTTACCCGAGAGTCAAGCAGATAAGGTGTAGTTTTATTTTCGTGATAAAAACTTAAGATAGTAACTTCATAGCCTTTTTCATTAAAAGCATTTGCAAGATGAGTTACAACTCTTTGAATACCACCTCCTGAAGTAATATCGTTTGCCGTTAAAAGAATTTTCATTTCAAATCAACCTCGTAAGCCTCTTTAAGATTTTATTTTCCACCTTGTTTTTTTATGCTCCAAAGTATCAAGATAAATTTTGTGATTGCTATCAAATTTATCTTTTGCGTTTTCTTTGTGGTAGATATGATAAGCAATGCCTGAAAATTTAAGCCTTCTAAATTCCCCACCCTTAAATAAAAACCTCGCCACAAACTCGCTATCCTCGCGTCCCCAGCCTATGAAATTTTCATTAAAACCCTCTATGGCATCAAAATCTGCTTTATAAAAGCTCATATTACAACCTCTTATACCCCTTATCAATTCTTTTTGCTTAAAAATCTCACTTGTGGTTTTAGAGCGTTTATAAATAAAATTTGCCAAGATAGAATTTCTAAGAGCTTTGAAATTAAATGGCAACAAAAGCTCATTTTGTGCCCCCCCCTTTTTTAAGATTTCTTGAGATTTTACCTCATCTAAAATCACGCGTGAGCCTTGCAAAAATACTTTATGCCTTGCAAAATCAAGGTGGTCTTTGATAAAATGAGGTTCTAAAATCATATCTCCATCAATGATGATGATATATTCACAATGAGTGGAATTTACAGCTTTATTGCGAATTTCACTTAGTCTAAAACCCTTATCCTCCTGCCAAATATGTTTTAAAGGGCAAGGAAAGTTTTTTTGATATGTTTTGATAAGCTCTGTGGTATCTTCTTTGCTGCCATCATCAGCAATTAAAACTTCATCAGGCAAAAGCTCAAGTCTTTTTACACTATCAAGCACTAGGGCAAGCCGTTCTTTTTGGTTATAAGTTGTGATGATTAAAGCACAAGAAGTGATTTTGTATTTTTTAAGTTCATAAAGTTTAGCGTATTTAAAAAACACACCCAAAGCATTGCAAAAGCTGATAATAAAGCCTTTATAACCATACAAAAAGCCTTTTTTGAAAAAATAATCCCTTATGAATTTCCAAGCTCCACGCACTATGCTTTTACTCATAGAACTTTTTTTATGGAGATTTTGCTGTGCCCAAAGGTTTGAGTAAAGCTGCATTTTATCAAGCAAACCATAGATATTATCGTAGGCATAATGTTTTATCCCGCTTTTAAGCTTGATAATTTTTGTTTCTTTGGGTAAGATAAGGCTTTCATGAACTGCATTATCATTAAAATGTGTGAAATTTTTGTTAAAAATTCTTAGCACGAAGTCTGGATACCACCCGCACGCCTTAATCCATTCTTTTTTATAGAGATTTTTACGCGGCAGGGCAAGGATATGTTCTTTGTCAAGTTTAAGTGTAGCAAGTTCTTCTAAGCACAAGCTTTCTAAAACCTCATCTGCATCGATATTAAAAACCCATTCATTTCTTGCATAACTTAAAGCCAAGTTTTTTAAAGCTCCAAACCCTATAAATTCGCTTTGTTCTATGCGTAAATTTGGGAAATTTTCTTTAAATTTATAAGCAATCTCTAAGGTATCATCGCTACTGCCATTTTCAAGCAGAATAATCTCATCAAAGCTTTTAAGAGAATTTAGACATTCAAGCAAAGTTGCTCCACCATTTTTGACAATAAGAACTGCACTGAATTTTGAAAAGTCCATTTATTTTTCTTTAATATTAATAAAACCAAAGTTCTTAACAATCATCTGAAAACTCATCATCAAAGTAAAAAACCATAAAGAAAAACCAAGCATTATCCCTCATTGTGAAGTGTTTTATTGATTTTATTTTTCGTTTGATTATAACAATTTTGTTTTGAAATATTGATAAATTTGGAGTAAATTAAATTTAAGGATTTTTGATGAAAATATTTGAAATTAAAGATAAACTATATTTTAAGATTTAGATTGCTTTGGCTTCCACCTCACAATGTAGTTCTACTTTAATGATTATAAAATGCTCATCAAATCCCTTTTAAGACTTCTAAAACCGCTAGAGGATAGAGATAATGTTCAAGTTTATGGATTTTGGCTTCATAATCCTCTTGGTTATTTTCTTTAGCAATCACTCCTTGTGCGATGATTTCTCCACTATCAAGTTCATCACTTACCCAATGCACACTCACACCCCCAAGCTTCATAGGACTCTCAAAGCTTTCTTTTATCCCCTCTGCTCCCTTAAAAAGCGGCAAAAGAGAGGGGTGAATATTAATAGCAGGGATTTGTGCGGTAAAAATAGGGGTTAAAATCCGCATAAATCCTGCTAAAACGCACAAATTGATACCTTTTTCTTGCAGGATTTGCACTAATGCCCTATCAAATTCCTCACGCTTCAAAAAAGCTTTGCTCTCTAAAATCTCTGTGGGGATACCTAGCCTTTTTGCTCTTGTGATTCCATAGGCATTAGCTTTATTGCTTAAAGCCAAAACCACCTCAACCCCAAAATCCTCCGCTTGGCATTCTTCTTCTGAAATATTAAGAAAGCTTGATTCAATCCCACTAATAATGCCCCCTTGAAAATCACACAAAGGCGATTTCTTGGGAAGTATCCTAAAATATTTTTGATGCAAGGCTTTGATGAGGGCTTCAAGATTGCTACCATTCCCGCTAAACAAAATCGCAATTTTCTTTATCATACCACTTCTTTTTGGTTGCAATCCCGCCCTTTAATTGCTTCAAACTTAATCAATCCTCAAATCCTTATTTAGCTGAAAAAATGCGGGTGAGTTTTTTTGAGCTTAGCGAGATTTTGTAAAATCTCTTTTACACCATATTCCGCGTTTTCCTCGTCTAAATTATCAATATAAGCCTCTAGTGCCTGTTGCATATGAGCTTCTCTGACACCACTTAAATGCAAAGCCACACAAAGCATATCGCTAAGTTGGATTGAAAGTTCCTCAATATCCTCTTCAAGCTCCAAAATTCGCTCTTTATCATTTTGACTCATTGTAACTCCTTTTAATAAAAAATATCGGTGATACAAGCTTTAATATCACCATACACAAAACTTTCTTTAAAATCCTCGATTTTGCCTCCACTCGCATTAAAATGCCCACCGCCATTAAAACATTTTTTGGCAATCAAGCTCACATCACACACATTATTTGCACGCAAACTCACATTCCCTTTAGCACTCACATCAATAAAAAAATCAAAATGAGGATTGCGTTTTAAAAATAAATTAGCCAAAACAGAAATATTCCCAATGCTATAACTCAAAAGTCCCCGATATTTCGCAATCCCCTCTTGATAATAAACACTGCAAATTTCGCTTTTTTGGGTGAGTAAATCAACCTGATAGCTTGAGATGAGATTATCGAGCGTATCACTCTCTAGCGAGCCTTTAAAGTATTTCTTTTTTAATTCTAATATAGCATTATCTAGGAGGATATGCCCTCTCTCTTTTGCTAAAAATTTCGCCGCTTCTCTTAAAAGTGTGAGTTTGTAAATCCTATCTTCATCATCAAACATAAAGCGATTAAGCTCCTTACACTCGACAATCAAACGCATTGCAACTTTGCCAAATTCAAAATTATCGCCATTTTCTAACCATAAATCAATGCTATTAATCATTCTAACCATAGCTTCAAGCCATTCTACTTTAGGCTTATGATAGCGTTCTAGCAGAGTCTCATAAACGATTTTGGTTGCACATCGTTTTGTATCAAGCTGATACCATTGGTATTTATCGGCACATTCCTGCCCACTTTTATGATGGTCCATTAACTCATAACTGACTTTATAGCCGCTAAGATTCAAATCCAAAATCACTTCAGTAAGCCATTCACATTCACTAAGAGTAAGATTTAAATCACTAATAAGCACCCAAACTTCTTTATCGCTAGGGTTGGCTTTGATATTTTGAATTATCTGCTCGATTCTTGCTTGCACCTCTTTACCATAATTTGCGTTGTAAAAAAAAATAGTAGCATTGTCTTTGAAAAATTCTTGCGTAACTAATTGACAACCATAACCATCTAAATCAATATGAGAGAGGTGATGAAACTGCATTAATTATCCTTCTTGACTCGCATTAACTTGCTACTTAACTTGCCGGTGGACTTTGTTCAATCTCAATCGTTCCGACAATTTCATACTTGCTTTGGTAATCAATCTCGGCTTGTCCCACAACAACAATATGGCGATGATAGCCGTATTCTTCGATGAAATTTGCTAGAGAGCGGCGAAGTAGCATCGGCACACCCCCAATAATCATCGGATTTAATCCCAAAGAATTAGCTTTATTTTGGGCTATCAAAATAGCATTAATAAGCACTTGAGATTCATTTGGACTAAGCCGCAATCTCTGTCCTACTTTTTGGGCATCTCCTAAGCGTTCCAATAAAAACTGCTCCAAAGTAGGCGAGAGGGCAAAATACCTCAAAACACCATCATCGCTTTGGAATACATTAGTAATATGCCGCTTGAGACTCGCACGGACAAATTCAACAAGACTCACCATATCACCCTTAAAGGCAGCTTGTCCATCGGCAATCGCTTCAGCAATGCTAAGCATATCTTTGATTGAAACTTGCTCGTGAAGCAATTCTTTAAGGATATGCTGAATCACACCCACACCAACATTTTTGATTTCCTCTGCAAGGATAGGATAATCTTTACCTAATCGTGATAGGAGATTATAAACTTCTTGACGCGTGAGTAAATCCTCGGCATTACGTGCAATAATATCTTGAATATGAGTGCTAATAATAGTCGCCCCATCAACAACCGTGTAGCCTGCTGTTACCGCATCTTCCCTATCTTCTTTATCAATCCAATAGGCATCGACATTAAAAACAGGTTCTTTAGTGGGGATACCATTAGGTAACTCCACAGAAAAACCATCAGCAAAGGCTAAGAGTTTGCCCTCCATAATCATTCCCCTACCCACTTCAATTTCTTTAAGAAAAATGCGGTATTCATCAGGTGGGAGATTCAAATCATCTTTGAGTGATACAGAAGGCACTAAAATCCCCCAATCTGCCGCCATTGATTTACGGATTCCACGAATTTTAGCGACTAATTCTCCACCTTGTGCTGGGTCTGCAAATTTAATTAAATGATACCCTAAAGTTACCCGCAAAACACGAATAGTTAAGGCAGAATCAATTTCAGCTTCTTCTTTTTTGCGTTTTTCCTCCTCACTCTCTTGGGTTTGTCTAACAGGTTGTGCTTGTTGGGAACCTTGATTTTCTTGAGCGGCTTGTCTCCTTTTGCGTGCAACAATCTCTTCATTAGTGAGCGGCTCTTGTTTTAAGGCTTTAGTTTTAATTTTATCAAAGAGCATTGCCACACTCTGCCAAATCACCTCATCTTTTTGTTTGCTTAAAAGCAAAGCTAGTGTTAAAAACAAAATCCCCACAAAACCTAAAGAAAAAGTAGGTAATCCCGGAACCATCGCAAATAAAATCAAAATACAACCCACAATCAAAAGCGTTTTAGATTCATTAACAAGTTGGTCAATAATCCCCGAGGCAAAATTATCTCCCTCTCGGCTAAAACGCGTTACAATAATACCTGTGGCTGTGGAGACAATCAAAGCAGGAAGTTGAGAGACTAAACCATCGCCAATCGTTAAAATCGTAAAAGTCTCTGCTGAAGCTGAAACGCTCATATCTTTTTGAAAAACACCAATTAAAAATCCCCCAATGATATTAATTAGAGTAATAATAATCCCCGCAATCGCATCGCCTTTGACAAACTTATTAGCACCATCCATTGAGCCATAAAAATCCGCTTCAGTGGCTAATTCATCGCGTCTTGCTTTAGCTTCCTCTTGCCCAATAAGCCCGGAATTTAAATCCGCATCAATCGCCATTTGCTTCCCGGGCATTGCATCAAGGGTAAATCTTGCTTTGACTTCAGAAACCCTTGTAGAACCATTAGTTACAACCATAAAATTAATAATTACAAGAATAACAAATAAAATAATCCCTATAACATAATTCCCGCCCACAACAAATTGTCCAAATGCTGTGATAATATCACTTACCATTTCAGGTCCTAAATGCCCATTAGTTAGAATCATTCTTGTTGTGGCAATATTTAAGGATAACCTAAATAGAGTAATAATCAAAAGCAAAGTAGGAAAAGCTGAAAAATCTGTGGGTTTTTTAACATAAAGGGCGATAAGAATAATCAAGGCAGATAAAGCGATAGAGATTGCTAAAAAGAAGTCTAATAAAGCACTCGGTAATGGGACAATAATAATCGCTAAAATCGCAACGATAAAAAGGACAACCGTTAAATCTCTTGATTTTCCCAAAAAGCCCATAAAAGGGGCGATTTTGCTCAAAAAAGAGAGTTTGCTTGCATTTTCTTGTGCCAATGTGTATCCCTAAACTCAAAATTTACCTAAAATCAATGCCGATATTTTAATGCTTTTATGCATTAAAATCAAGAATTTTTAAAATTTTTTCAAAGCTTATTAGAGCTTATTTGCATTTTTAAGATTTTATGCTACAATTTTGGCTTTATTTTATACCAATCAGGAGGTCGATTATGGCTCAAGATTCGGCGAAAAAAAGAGAAATTACTTCTGCTTTTGCTAGAAATCCCAAAGATACAGGTTCTACTGAAGTGCAAGTAGCACTTTTGAGCGATAGAATCAAAACGCTAACAGCACACTTGCAAGCTAATCCTAAAGACCATTCTAGTCGTTTAGGATTGATGAAAATTGTTTTTCGTAGGAAACGCTTACTTAGCTATCTCAAAAAGAAAGATTTTAAAAGTTACGCTGCACTTATTGAAAAACTTGGCTTAAAAGATAGAGGCTAGTCCTCCCTTTTAAGCTAAAAATTTGAGGCTATTTACTGAAAATTCCCTAATTTTTCGGCTAGATTAGAAGAGTTTGTCAAAACATTTTGTGCAATAACATTAACATCAGTAGAAATTTTTCTAACTTTATTAGCAACCTCCTCTACTTGTTTGACATTATTATTAAGCGTTATTACTTGCTCTTGGGCTTCTTTATTTTTATCAAGCATTGTTTGAGTCGCAGCAATAACTGAATTGAGGCTTTCAATAGAATCTATTACTTCAGCTTGTAAGCTATTAGCGGTTTCAGAAGTTTGATTCATTAATTGATGCACAGAATCTGTGCCAACTTTATTGTCTTGAACTAATTGTGTAATTAAAGAAATAGTCGCATTAATAGACACGAGGGATTTTTGCGTCTTTTCTGAAAGCTTTCTTACTTCATCAGCGACTACGGCAAATCCTTTTCCGTGTTCTCCTGCACGGGCAGCCTCAATCATTGCATTTAAAGCCAAAAGAGTAGTTTGGTCAGCAATTTCTTTGATAACATCGGTTACATTAGCGATACTATCGGCACTTTGCACGAGATTTTCCATATTATCTAAAATCTCTTTTTCTTTTTCTTCCCCGATTGAGACGAGATTAACAAGTTCGCTTAAAGTATTTTGGGTTTTATCTATTAATGTATGCACCTTATTCATATTTTCTAAGGTTGCTTGAGCAGAAGTCTGGCTTGATTCCATATGGCTATTGAGTTGATGACTAATTTGTTGCACTTCCGCAATTTGTTTGTGTTGAGAATCCGCACTCTCTTTTAAATGAACGGCATCATCGCTGAGTTGCTGTGAATTTTTGAAATTACTCTTAGCATTCTCTATGGCTTCCAAGACGGATTTTTGCACAATCTCGATAAAAGAATTAATATATTTTGCACTTCTTCCTAATTCACTTTCAGGGTTAATATCAAGACGAGATTTCAAATCCGCATTCGAAGAGGCAAGATTGCGACTTACTTTTTCTAACAAATTAATAGGAATAATAATCCTTTTAAGCAATAAAAAGACAAGGAATAAAAGCAAGAATACCGTAACAACAAAAATGCACGATGCCCAAATGAACTGGGCTCTATTTTGGGCATAAAGTTGATTTTGGATTGTTTTTGTGGTTTGGGCGATAGCCAAAGCCATCGTTTTTTCCTCAAAAAACGAGGTGTTTTTTCGCATCGTGATGAGCTGTTCAAACATTATTCTGTAATGGGTGATAAAAAAATCTAAAGGCTCTTCTTTAAGGTAAGCGTAATTTGAGAGGGTTTCTAAATTACTAACAAGCTCTTTGAGTGTTTCTTGCTGAAAAACATTTTCGGTTGCTAAAATAGCAAGAATAGAATTGCTTATAAGAATAACCGGATTTAAAGCCGATTTTTGTTGGTTAATACGGGTAAGTTCTTGATTAAGTTCATAAAGATAAATTTTGGAATTTAAAGCAATAGAGTTGGCACTCTTAAATTGGTGTAATTGCTCTTGTTTTGCCAAAAACAAATCTTGGAGATTAGAAATATCAATTTTATCATCTTTTAATTCGCTGAGAATTTCTTGAAATTCATTGGAACTCTGTGCGATTAAGTCGTAATTAATAGAATTAAAAGGGTTTTTAAAAGTATCATCAATCCTTAAATCTAAAGTCTCTAGTTTTTGGAGCAAATTGATAATTTTCATATTTTTTTCTGTGGTAACAAAGTTATCAAAGATAAAGTAAAACAACGATAGCATAGAGGCAGACCCAAAAAAAACAAGAAAAACAAAAATATAGATAAAAGGGATTTTTTTAATCGATAGCATTAGGGACTTCTCCTGTTAATGTGTTTAAAAAAGCAATAATGTCGGCTAAATCTTGTGAGCTTAGCTTGCGTCCTAGCTGATAATCTGCCATTAATTGCACGGCATTTTCAAGTGTAGGAATACTGCCATCGTGAAAATAAGGAGCGGTTTTAGCAATATTTCGCAAAGAAGGCACTTTAAAAACCATTTTATCTTCTTCTTTACCTGTGATTTCATAACGTCCTAGTGTTTGAGCATTAGGATAATCTGCAAAAACCCCCACCCTCTGATACATATTTCCACCGATATTTTGTCCTTGGTGGCAAGAAATGCAACCATTTTTCTTAAACACTTGAAAACCTCTTTGAGCAGCCTCACTAATCGCTCCAACATCTCCCTTTAAATACCTATCAAAAGGTGAATCAGGGGTAATAAGTGTTTTTTCAAATTCTGCGATTGCTGAAGCAATAGTGTCAAAATTCACTTCACCATAAAGTCTCTTGAAACTCTCAACATATTGAGGATTTGCCTTAACAATACTAACAACTTCATTTTCAGTTAATCCCATTTCTTTAGGATTTACAAAAGGTGCTTTTGCTTGTTCAACAAGGTCTTTTGCCCTACCATTCCAAAATTGCACGAAATTAAAAACAGCATTAAAGCTAGAGGGAGTATTAAAAGGCGTATCAAGCTGCCCTCCTACTCCCAAAGAAAATTCAAGATTATCAACTCCGTAGTTATCGATACTATGACAGCTATTGCAAGAAACGGTTTTATCTTTAGAAAGATTAGTATCCATATAAAGCTTTTTGCCCAACTTTGCTTTTTCTAAGTCATAATCAAATTTTTGAGGAATTGGTGTAATAAGCTCAAAAATCGCCTCTTGAGAAAAAAGTGATAATGAGAAAACAAAGAAAATCATTAAAATCTTCATCTAACACTCCATAATTTTTACAATGATTTTACAAAAAGTATCATCAAACTTTTATTAAAATAAGCTATAAAATAATTTAAGATTAATTAGTGTTGTATTTTATCGTTAAAATCACAAATCAAGCATACAAATTTTACCGAGATTTGGTTGAATTTAATCTTGTTATCTCAAATTTATCTCACAAAAGCTTAAAATCCAAATTTTGAAAAAATTTTGTGGTAATTCTAGCATTATTGCAAGAAAAAATTTTAATTTTTCGCAACAATCCAAAGTGGCAATCTCAAAAAGATTGCTTTGGTTTTCTTGCAATAACGAGAAGAAATCGCTTTTGGGTTCGTCATTGCGGGAATTTGAAAGAATTATTTTGGAGAAATAAAAATTTTTCTTGATTTTTATTGAATGATTTTTGTATGATTTGAAATTCCAAATCTTATTACTTTAGGATTAATTTTGAAAGATTTAATTATCGTGGAATCGCCCACAAAAGCCAAAACAATTAAAAATTTTTTGGGAAAAGATTATGAAGTGATTGCCTCAAAAGGGCATATTAGAGATTTACCTAAACATTCTTTTGGGATTAAAGTTCAATCCCAAAATTTTATCCCTGAATATCAGATTGATAAATCTCACGAAGCGATTGTATCAGAGCTTAAGAAATTTGCAAAATCTGCCAAGCAAGTTTATATCGCAACCGATGAAGACCGCGAGGGCGAAGCTATCGGTTATCATATTGCTAAAGCGATTGGAAAAGACCCTGATAAGCTGCCTAGAATCGTTTTTCACGAAATTACGCAAAAAGCCATTAAAGATTCCCTCAAAAATCCTCGCCATATCGATATGGATAAAGTCAATGCCCAACAAGCAAGACGTCTGCTTGATAGGATTGTAGGCTATCGTCTAAGTCCCCTTATTTCAAGCAAAATCCAAAAAGGCTTAAGTGCGGGACGTGTCCAAAGTAGTGCCTTAAAAATCGTTGTGGATAGGGAAAAGGAAATTAGGGATTTTAAACCTATCACTTATTATAGTATTCATAGCCTTTTTGAAGGGAATCTTGAAGCCGAGCTTGTTAAATTTGAAGAGAAAAAAATCCAAAAATTAAGCTTGCAGGATAAAGCAGAAGCAGCAAGGATTGCAAAAACGCTAGAAAAATCCACCTTTAAAATTATTGAGATTGAAAACAAAAAACACAAAACAGGAAGCCCACCGCCCTTTATGACTTCCACACTCCAACAAAGTGCAAACTCACTTTTAGGATTCTCCCCTTCTCGCACAATGCAGACAGCTCAAAAACTCTATGAAGGCGTTATGACACATAAAGGCTCACAAGGTGTTATTACTTATATGCGAACCGATAGCCTTAATATCGCTAAAGAAGCCCAAAGTGCCGCACGTAAATTTATTGAAACAACTTATGGGAGCGAATATGTCCCTGCTAAACCTAAAAATTACACAACAAAAGCCAAATCCGCTCAAGAGGCACACGAAGCTATCCGCCCTACTCTTATAGATTTCACCCCACAAATTGCCGCACAATACTTAAAGGGCGATGAATTGCGTCTTTATAGTCTTATTTACAATCGTTTTCTTGCCTCTCAAATGAATGATGCGGAATTTAAACTGCAAAATGTCTTGATTGAATCTCCCCAAGCCCTTTTGAAAATTAGCGGAAGAAAGCTCATTTTTGATGGGTTTTACGCTGTTTTAAATAATGAAGACAAAGATAAACTGCTCCCTAACTTTAAGATTGGGGAAACTTTAAAATTAGAAAAATGTGAGGCTAAAGAACACCAAACAGAACCGCCTCCACGTTATTCTGAAGCAAGCCTTATTAAAGCCTTAGAATCTCTTGGTATAGGACGTCCAAGCACCTATGCCCCAACGATTTCTTTACTAACCTCAAGGGAATACATTAAAATTGAAAAAAAGCAAATTCAGCCTCAAGAAGTAGCTTTCAAGGTAGTAGAACTCCTTGAAATTCATTTTAATGAAATTGTGGATTCAAAATTCACGGCTAATTTGGAAGAAAAGCTTGATGAAATCGCAGAATCCAAACAAGATTGGCAAAAGTTATTATGGGATTTTTATGAGCCTTTCATCCAAAAAGTAACAGAGGGTAAAACCAATATCAAAAGCCAAAAAATAGCCATTCCTACCGGTGAAATCTGCCCGATGTGCGGTAAGGAACTTATTAAACGTATGAGCCGTTTTGGTGAATTTGAAGGTTGTAGTGGGTATCCCAAATGCAAATATATCAAAAGGGAGCAAAAAGAAGAGGATAAAGAAGATAATGGTGTGTGTGAGAAATGTGGCAAGCCAATGATAAAAAAACACGGAAGAAATGGCGAATTTCTTGCTTGTAGCGGGTATCCTGATTGCAAAAATACCAAACCCCTTAGAGGCACAAAAGCACAAGCTGTTGCTCTAAAAGGTGTCAAATGCCCAAAATGCGGGGGAGAGATTTTGGAGCGAATGAGCAAGAGAGGGAAATTTTTTGGCTGCTCTAATTACCCTAAATGCGATTTTATTGCCTCTTATGAGCCTACTAATCAGCACTGCCCCAAATGCAATTCTTTAATGGCAAAACGACTTTTAAGAAAAAAACCTATCCTAGAATGCGTAAGCTGTAAAGAACGTATTGAGGATTTAAATCCCTAAAGGAGAAAAAATGAACCAAGAAATTTTAGATTTACTCGATAAACACCCCGCTTTTTTAGCGACAAAAGGGACTTGTGGAAATCCGCGTTTGCGTCCGATTCAATCAGCACTTTATTATGAGGGGAAACTTTATTTTTGCACCTCTAAAGAAAAAAATATGTATAAACATATGCAAAATCACGCGGGTATAGAAATTTGTGCTTTTGATGATAAAGAAACTTGGATTAGGATTCGTGGGGAAGCAAAGTTTGTAGAATCTAGTGAGGTAAAATCAAAAATGTTTGCAAAATACCCCTTGCTTAAAAATATTTATCAAAATCCCAACAACCCTATTTTTGCAGTGTTTTATTTGGAAAAAATGAGTGTAAAAATCCAAAATTTTAGCGGGAGGGAAGAAGTTATTAAAGATTCTTAACTCCTCTTATTGCTTTAATATTTGGTAAAATCTTAAATTGAGAATAAATCAAATAAGGGGAGCTTGAAATTTTCTAAAATCTAAGGAGAAACAATGAAAGATATTTTTTTATGCACGATTTGTAATGTCTCTAGTGGCTCTTGTGCGGAGGATTGTGCTTATTGCACCCAAAGTGCCAAATACAACGCCGATATTGAACGTTACAAATACAAGCCCCTAGACGATGTTCTGCAAGCTGCAAGGACTGCGGCTAACAATGGTGCTTTAGGATTTTGCCTTGTTACAAGCGGAAGGGAGCTTGATGATAAGCGTTTAGAATACATTACAAAAGCTGCACGAATGATTGTGGAGGACGGATTGCATTTGCATTTAATTGGTTGTAGCGGGATTGCCTCAAAAGAAGCCCTGCAAGCCCTCAAAGATTCAGGCATTGCAAGTTATAATCATAATCTTGAAGCCTCACAAAACTTTTTCCCTAAAATCTGCTCTACTCATAGCTTCAAAGAACGTTATGAAACCTGCGAAAATACCTTATCTGTTGGGCTTGGATTGTGTTGTGGCGGGATTTTTGGAATGGGAGAGAGTTGGCAAGATAGAATGGATTTGCTCTATGCCTTACAAACGCTTAATCCTCACACTAGCCCGATTAATTTCTTTATCCCTAATCCCGCTTTACCTCTCAAACAAGAAATTCTAACTCAAGAAGAAGCCCTAGAGTGTGTAAAACTCTCAAGAGAATATTTACCAAACGCCCGCTTAATGATAGCAGGAGGTAGGGAAGTTGTGTTTGGAACAGAGCAAAAAGCCCTTTTTGAATGCGGCATTAATGCTGTGGTTTTAGGGGATTATCTCACTACCAAAGGAAATACACCCCAAGAAGAAGTCAAACGCATTCAAAGCTATGGTTATAGCATAGCAACAAGCTGTCAATAGGGGGATTTTTGCTTTATCAAATTGCCATTTTGATTAAAGAAAGACTGATTTTTGTCATTCGGTATTTGTATCTATTTTTAAAAGGGGATTTGCTCTATTATGCAGCGAGTCTAAGTTTTTATACGATTTTTGCTCTTTTGCCAATGCTTTTGATTATTTTTTCCGTTGCAGCAGCTCTACCGGAATTTCAAGAATACCTTAAAAAATTTCAAGATTTAATCATCACCAATTTTCTCCCCACACATTCAGATATTTTTTTAGAATACCTTGATAGTTTTTTAAAAAATTCTGCTAAACTAGGAGGTATCGGGCTTATTTATGCCTTTGTTACTTCAATCTTATTTTTCAGAAACTATCAATTTATCACGAGCAAGATTTTTAAGACACCTCATAGGAAATTTTGGGATTCTTTAATGGTGTATTGGACTTGTATGACTTTATTGCCCATAGGGATTGCCTTTTCTATCTACCTAAGTACTCGCATTTATAGCCACTTGAATGATTTGGGTTATAGCGATTATATTTCGTGGATTTTATATGTGATTCCTTATTTGGTTACTTGGTTGATTTTTTTTGTGCTTTTTAAAATCTCGGCTAATGCTGATATTAGCAATAAAAATACTATAATTAGCTCGTTAATTACTGCTCTTTTTTGGTCAATGTGTAAATGGGGCTTTGTGTATTATGTGTTCTATAATAAAGCTTATCTTACCCTTTATGGCTCTTTTAGTATTTTGTTATTTTTATTTATTTGGGTGTATGTTTCGTGGGTGATTTTGCTTTTTGGTATGGGGCTTAGCCACGGAATGAATGCCTCCACTCTCAAAGAAATAGAAAAAGAAATTTAAGAAAACAAATAGCTTAATATGCTAGAATTATCTTTTATTTTTGTTTAAGGAGTGTTTTTGGAAGTTGAGTCGGTTTTTTTGTCTTTCTTTGCTTTATTTCTCGTGTTTTTAAATGGTTTTTTTGTGCTTTCAGAATTTGCTATTGTTAAAATTCGCCGCTCAAGATTAGAAGAGCTTGTCAAGAGAGAGGTAGCAAGTGCCAAATTAGCCTTAAAAATCACAGGTAAGTTGGATTCTTACCTTTCAGCAACGCAGCTTGGAATCACACTTGCTTCATTAGGATTAGGTTGGATTGGGGAACCTGCAATAGCAAAGCTGCTTGAGACACCTCTAAAATATTTTGTGAGTGAAAATCCTGTTTTGCTCCATAGTATCAGTTTTATTATCGCCTTTAGCTTTATTACTTTATTGCACGTTGTATTAGGAGAGCTTATCCCTAAATCCATAGCGATTGCTAAAGTCGAAAAAGTCGTGCTGTTGGTGGCTCGCCCTTTGCATATGTTTTGGATTTTATTTTTTCCTGTTATTAGGATTTTTGATTTTTTGGCGATTTTTGTTTTGCGACTTATTGGAATTAAACCCGCAAGTGAATCAGAGAGTGCACACTCTGAAGAAGAGTTAAAAATCATTGTAGGGGAATCTTTAAAAGGCGGATTTTTGGATAAAATTGAAAATGAAATTATCCAAAATGCGGTGAGTTTTTCAGAAATAATGGCAAAAGAGATTATGACACCTAGAAAAGATATGATATGCCTTTATGCTGATAATAGTTATGAGGAAAATATTGCCATTGTAACGCAAACAAAATACACGCGTTATCCTTATTGTCGAGAAGGCAAGGATAATATCATTGGAATGATTCATTTGCGGGATTTGTTTGATAATACTCTTGCTAAAGAGCCTATTAAAAGTTTTGATGAGCTTGCTAGAGAGATGATTATCGTGCCCGAGAGTGCTTCTATCTCTAATATTCTTATTCAAATGAATAGGCGACAAATCCATACTGCTTTGGTTGTTGATGAATACGGAGGAACAGCGGGGCTTTTAACAATGGAGGATATTTTAGAGGAAGTCATTGGTGAGATTGTTGATGAGCACGATAAAAAAAGCGAGGGTTACCAAAAAATTGAGGAGCATATTTACGCCTTTGATGGAATGTTGGATTTAGAACGTGTCGCTGATGTGCTTGGCATTAGTTTTGAAAAAGATGCCGAACAAGTTACCATAGGAGGCTATGTTTTTAGCCTTTTAGAGAGAATGCCTGTGGTGGGTGATATTATTGGCGATGAATATTGCGAATATGAAGTCTTGGAGACTGATGGGGCAAGGATTGTCCGCCTCAAAGCGACTAAGAAAACCGCTAGGGGATAAAATGACACTAGTGACTTTTTTATTTTCATTGCAAATTTTATTTATCGGTTTAAAATTAGCAGGGAAAATTGACTGGTCTTGGTGGTTAGTATTTTTACCTCTCATCATTTATTTTCTTTTTATATTTGCGGTTTTTAGCTTAATTGGCGGCTTTTTTCTTTGGTTGCTTACATTATTCTTTGTGCAACCTACAATGTAACTTGAGGGATATTATGGAATTTGTAGCGATTTTAATGGGAAGTAAAAGCGATTATGAGATTATGCGAGAATGCATTAATGTGTTAAAAAAATTTGATGTGCCTTATGAGGTTATTATCAGTTCCGCACACCGAAGCCCAATGCGGACAAAGGAATATGTCAAAGCAGCAGAGGAAAAGGGGGCAAAAGTCTTTATTGCCGCAGCAGGAATGGCAGCACATTTAGCTGGTGCGGTTGCTTCAATGACAACCAAACCTGTTATTGGTGTTCCTCTAAAAGGTGGGGCATTAGATGGGATTGATGCCTTACTCTCCACTGTGCAAATGCCCTCTGGAATGCCGGTTGCTACACTTGCTTTAGGGAAAGCTGGAGCAATTAATAGTGCTTATATGGCAATGCAGATTTTAGCGTTAGGTAATCCTGAACTGGGTGGAAAACTCAATGAAGATAGGGTGATGAAAGCCAAAAATATCGAATTAGATTCTGCTGAAATTGAAGTAATTTTATAGGTGGTTTAAAATGGAAACTTGGGTAAAACTCGAAGAATTTGCAAAAATCGCAAACTTGGAAAAAGAAAAGATTTTAGAAATGGTGGCTAATGGGGAGCTTAAAAGTCAAGAAAAAGATGGGCAAGTCCTTATTGATGCGGGTAGCGGAACAAGTGCTTTGGTCAAAACCAACGGGAATGCTATCTTGCTTCCGGAATCTTCAAGCGGAGTGGATTCTGATTTTGTTGAAAAAACTATCGGCACGATTTTAAATTTACACGAAAAAGTGGTAAGCTCCAAAGAAGAAACAATCTTAAGTGTAAAAAATGAAAATCAATTCCTCAAAGACGCTCTTTTTAATACGCAAGAAGTCTATGAAGATGATAAAAAAACCATTGCAACGCTAAGGGAACAGCTTAAAGCTGCTCAAGAAGAAATTGAGTTTTTAAAACGCAAATACCGCTTAATGTGGGGTAAAGTAGTGAGCGGTGAAGCACAATCTAAAGGTGAAATAGACGAGGAACCTAAACAAGGAGAAGACAATTAATCTCCATTATGCTTGTTTAACTTGTCTGCTCTCCCAAACACAATCAGTAGCTAAAAATACTCGCTGCTGTGATGAGATTGCTTTGCAAAACCATATAGCTCAAATCCTGCCCCAATCTTTAGGCACACTCCAAGAGTTAAATCCTCAAGATAAAACTTATTTAGAAAATCTTTTGAAAGATTTTTTAAAAGAAAAGGGGGTGGATTTAGGGGAAAATTTTGAGATTCCCCCAACGCTTTTAGCAATCTTAGTTTATGAGAAAATTTCTGATTTTGTGGGGAAAGCTTCTTTGTTTAAAACTCTCAAACACCAAAGTATCCTTAAAGCAAGGGAAATCAAAGAAAATCTCCAAAAGAAAATTTTACCAATGCTAGCAACAATACCGCCTTTAGAAATCTTGGAATTAGGGATTCGTTGCGGGGCATTAGGGAATGTGATTGATTATGGAGCACAAAAAACTTTTGATTTGGATTTAGAACTCACTCAAATTTTCACTGCCCCTTTTGCGATTTTTGAGAGTGAGTCTTTTTTGGCTAAGCTTTGGCAATCAAAAAACCTCCTCTATATCGGTGATAATGCGGGTGAAAATGAATTTGATGAAATTCTTATTCAAATTTTAAAACACCTCAATCCCACAATGAAAATCTTTTATTTTGTGCGAGGGTTTGAGATTATTAATGATGTTACGCTTGAAGATTTACAAACAACACAATCCAAACTCTTTGAGCTTTGTGAAGTTATTGATAGTGGGGTTGGCACACCGGGATTTATCCCAAAACTTGCTAATGCCAAAGCCCAAGAGATTTTTCAACAAGCTGATTTGATTTTAGCTAAAGGAATGGGAAATTTTGAATCACTTGAAGTAAGTGCTGATGAGAGGCTTTATTTACTTTTTAAAATCAAATGTGAAGTGGTGGCGTGCTATCTTAAAAAGCAATTAGGGGATTTTGTTTTTATGAATGCTGCCCAAAAGAGGTAAAATCAAAAAGTTTTTATTTTAGAAATTGAACTTTTAGTATTATTTTTGATTAACTTTATTATATAATCTAGCTTTTAAAAATCAATAAGGAGTTATAATGCAAGATTATTTGAATATCGCTAAAGAAGTTTTTGAGATAGAATCCCAAGCGATTAAGGATTTAAGCGGATTGCTTGATGAAAATTTCTCTGGCGTTATTGATTTAATTTTGCATCTTAAAGGAAGGGTTGTTATTAGCGGAATAGGAAAATCTGGGCACATTGGAGCAAAAATCGCAGCAACTTTAGCAAGTACAGGCACACCGAGTTTTTTTATGCACCCTGCTGAAGCATTACACGGGGATTTGGGAATGCTAACAAGTGAAGATGTGCTTTTGGCAATTTCAAATTCTGGTGAAAGTGAGGAGCTTTTGCGACTGATTTTGCCCATTAAAAATCGAAAGATTAAACTCATCGCGATGAGTGGGAATAAAGATTCCACATTGGTTAAAGAGAGTGATTATTTTTTAAATATTACCATTCAAAAAGAAGCTTGTCCTTTGCAACTTGCTCCTACTTCCTCAACAACAGCAACTTTAGCAATGGGTGATGCCCTTGCAGTAGCTTTAATGCAAGCAAGAGAATTTCAATTAGAAGATTTTGCACGTTTTCACCCCGGTGGAAGTTTGGGAAAAAAATTACTCACCAAAGTCAAAGATATTATGGTGAGTGAAAATCTGCCTATTGTAAGCCCAAAAACAAATTTTAGAACTCTTATTGCTGAAATAACACAAAAACGATTAGGGGTTTGCTTAGTGGTTGAAAACAATCAATTGGTAGGTTTAATCACTGATGGGGATTTAAGAAGAGCTTTAAACGATAATGAAAAATCACGATTTGATTTTAGTGCCGAAGAGATTATGACAAAAAATCCTAAAACCATAGATAAAGATATGATGGCAACTGAAGCGGAAGCCTTTATGTTTAAACATAAAATCAAAGAATTAGTCGTAATGGATAAAGAAAAAATTGTTGGGATTTTACAGCTCTATGAGATTGGGCGAATTTAAAAAATTTTTTTATTTGTTTCTTGCTTATTAAACTTATTGGACTATTTATCTTTTTTAAGCTTTTGGTTATGTTATTTTTTGTAGAATTATAGAATTCTCTTAGTGTAGTGATTATGAGGGAAATCTTTTGAGGAAGGAGCATATATGCAGTCAAATCCTGCGTTGGAGTATGATTACTCTGTTGCAAGGCTATTTTTATTTGCAACTATCGCATTTGGTATTGTTGGATTGTTGTTGGGTGTTGTGATTGCCTTTCAGATGGCATTTCCAAGCCTTAATTATTTAGCTGGCGAATTTGGGACTTTTGGGCGATTGAGACCTTTGCATACCAATGGAATTATCTACGGATTCACACTAAGTGGTATTTGGACTGCTTGGTATTATTTGGGGCAAAGGGTGCTTAAATTCTCTTACAGCGAGCATTTATTTTTGAAAATTATTGGGTATTTGCATTTTTGGATTTATATTGTTTTAATGGCACTAGCGGTTGTAAGTTTATTTGCAGGGCTTAGTCAATCTAAAGAATATTCCGAACTTGTTTGGCCTTTGGATTTACTTGTTGTTGTTGTATGGGTTTTATGGGGTGTGAGCTTATTTGGTGGTATGGCAGTAAGACGCGAACAAACACTTTATATCACTTTGTGGTATTTCATCGCTACTTTTGTTGCTATTTCTGCCCTTTATATTTTCAATAACCTTTCAATTCCTACTTATCTTGTATCAGGTGTTGGTTCTGTATTGCATTCTATCTCTTTATATGCAGGAACTAATGATGCAATGGTGCAATGGTGGTTTGGGCATAATGCGGTTGCATTTGTTTTCACTTCAGCCATTATTGGTATGATGTATTATTTCTTGCCTAAAGAATCAGGACAACCTATCTTTTCTTATAAACTTACACTTTTCTCTTTCTGGGGCTTGATGTTTGTTTATATTTGGGCTGGTGGACACCACCTCATCTATTCTACCGTTCCTGATTGGATGCAAACAATGGGTTCAATTTTCTCTGTTGTTTTGATTTTGCCTTCGTGGGGAACTGCTATTAATATGCTTTTGACAATGAAAGGACAATGGCATCAATTAAAAGAATCTCCGCTTATTAGATTCTTAGTTTTGGCTTCTACTTGGTATATGCTAACAACATTAGAGGGACCTATTCAATCTATCAAATCTGTTAATGCCTTGGCACACTTTACAGATTGGATTATCGGACACGTCCATGATGCCGCATTAGGCTGGGTTGCTTTCACTATTATTGCAGCTTGTTATCATATGACACCAAGATTGTTTAAACGTGAGCTTTACTCTAAAAAATTAATGGATATTCAATTTTGGGTGCAAACCGTTGCCATTATTCTTTATTTTTCAAGTATGTGGATTGCGGGTATCACACAAGGTATGATGTGGAGAGCAACTGATGAATTTGGAAGCCTAGCTTACTCCTTTATTGACACAGTAGCAGTGTTGATACCTTACTTTATAATTAGAGCAATTGGAGGGGCTTTATACTTCTTAGGATTCATCATCTTTACTTATAATATTATTATGACCATTGTTGCAAGTCGCGAACTTGAAAAAGAACCTGCTTATGCAACACCTATGGCAGAGTGAAGGAGAATAAGATGTTTCATTGGTTAGAAAAAAATCCGTTTTTCTTTACGGTAGTATTTTTAGTGGTGTTTTCAATCGGTGGGTTGGTGGAGATTTTGCCTGATTTTGCTAAAGCGTCAAGACCAACAGAAAATCTCAAACCTTACACTTTGCTTGAAACAGCAGGACGTCAAGTCTATATTGCAGAAGGTTGTAATAACTGCCATTCTCAACTTATTCGTCCTTTTAAAGCAGAGACTGACCGCTATGGGGCTTATAGCTTAAGTGGTGAATATGCTTATGACAGACCTTTCTTGTGGGGTTCAAAAAGAACTGGACCTGATTTACATCGTGTAGGGGATTATAGAACAACTGACTGGCACGAAGAGCATATGCTTAATCCTGATACTATAGTACCGGGTTCTATTATGCCAGCTTATAGACATTTGTATCAAAAATCCATTGACCCAGAAACAGCTTATGCTGAAGCTTACACTCAAAAAGTGGTTTTCTCTATGCCTTATGATACAGAAAATAATCCAAAATTAGGGGATTTAGAAAGTGCAAAAGCAGAGATTTTAGCAGAAGCAAAACTTGTTGCTGAAGATATGAAAAATCCTGATGTTAAAGCAGCACTTGAGAGGGGCGAAATCAAGCAAATCGTTGCTTTGATTGCTTACCTTAATAGTTTAGGACAAAAAAGAAGGGCAAACTAAGTGGAATATGAGACTTTAAGAGTAATTCAAGGTTATGCGTATTGGTTTATCACGCTATTGTTGGTTGTCTTGTTGTATGGTTACATTTACCATTTATATAAGAGTCAAAAAAGCGGTAAGATTGATTATGAAAAATATGCAAGACTTGCTCTTGATGATAACCTGAATGATACTCTAATTGAAGAAAGAAACAAAAAAGAAAGTAAGGAGAGCTAAATGGAATGGTTGAATTTAAGTGATAGCGTAAATCAACTTGCACTCTTAGGTGCAGCAGCAATTTTGGCTTTGACTATTTTCATTGTAGGTGGCTACATCAAAAAAATGAAGGATAGTAAAGCGGAGGGCGAATTAACACAAGAAGATTGGGACGGAATCAAAGAATTTAAAAATGACATTCCAATCGGTTGGGGTATGACTTATGTTGTAATGATTATTTGGGCATTATGGTATTGGTTTGTGGGTTACCCACTTAATACCTATTCTCAAATTGGTGAATACAACGATGAGGTGAAAGCTTATAATGCGAAATTTGAAGCACAATGGCAAAACATCGATGTGGCAACTTTAACTAAAATGGGGCAAAATATTTTCCTTGTTCAATGTTCTCAATGCCACGGAATCACAACAGAAGGTATGAATGGGACAGCAGCAAATCTACTCACTTGGGGTAGAGAAGAAGGGATCATCGCAACTATCAATAATGGTAGCAAAGGTTCAGGCTATGGCTTGGGGGATATGTTACCTATCAAAGATGTTGTTCCGGGTGTTCTTGATAATTCCGAAGACCAAAAAGCAGTCGCTGCTTATGTGATGGCTGAACTCTCTGATGTTAAGAAAACAAAATACCCTGATTTAGTTGCAAAAGGAAAAGGACTTTATAATGCAGCTACTTGTAATGCTTGCCACGGCGAAGATGGTAAAGGAATGGGTGGTATGGCACCTGATTTGAGTAAATACGGAACACCTGCATTTGTAGCAGAAGTCCTAGAAAGAGGTAAAAAAGGACATATTGGTATTATGCCTTCCTTTAAAACTCAAATGCTAACAAACACTCAAAAAGATGCTTTGGCTCATTACATCTACTCGAATAAAAATTAAGGAGGTTGTCAATGAATGGTTTGTTTGGACTTAATGGGCTTGGCGGCTTTATTATCGCAGTTGTCTTACTCCTTGCTATTGTTTTTGGATTGGGATATTCTGCTGTGATAACACAAAGTGCGGAGGCAAATAATCCTTATGCGATTGAAAATCCGAACACTTTACAAATGAGAAGTGCAGGCAACGCACAACATTACAAAGCTTTGAAATAAAAGGAGTTATAATGAAATACAGCGGTCTTGAAAAAGCACTTTTTGCTGCTCACATTGTCTTAATCATAGCTTCTATATCAGTTGCATTTATTCCTAATATGCTACTTTATGTAGGATAAAATGCTATCAAAAATGAAAATGGGGATTCTTTCCCTGTTTTTTGCTGTTAGCCTCTTTGCACAAAATTTTGTATTAGAAAATCAAAATCAGCTTATTACCAAAACAACGGATTTTATGGAGATTCTCTCGAGTGAAGTCTATGAAAAAACAGGCATTAGTCTTTATGTTGTTGCTCTTGAAGATTTAGACACAATGAATCTTGAAGAGAAAGAACAAAGTTACCTTAATCTTGTTAAATCTCCCTATGTATTGCTTTTTTTCTCCAAAAAAGAAAAAAAAATTAATATCCTCACAAGTCCCCAAATGGAAGAAGTTTTTGACAAAAAAGCGGTTTATTGGGAATACATTGTGCCTTTAATTCCCAAATCTGATGATGAACTAACCCCTCAAAATATCTCGGCTTTTTTGCTCAATGGCTATGTTGATATTACCGATAGGATTGCAGATAAATATCATATCACGCTAGAACATAGCTTTCCCAAACAAAATGAGGGTGTAAAGACTGCCACGAGAGCGATACTTTATGTAATGCTTAGTGTGCTTTTGATTTTATTTGCATTTACTTATTTAAGGAGAAAAAGTGAATAAAAATTATTGGCCTATGGGGATTTTTTTATTAGCAATGGCGGTGGTTTGCTTAATCACACTCACTCTTAAAACAGCAATTTCAAATCCTGTGGAATTGCAAGGAATGTGTCAATGGAAGCCTCAAGAAGTCGATGAAAGAGCAAATGAAATCACACAAAAACGACAGCAATTTTTAGAAAAATATGCCATAGGTTTTATTGGCGATAAAACTCCTGATTCTAGCGAATTTCAACATCTCTTTTTGAGTCTTATCGCAAAGCAAACTCATAGCATTCCTGAAGCGAAAGTTTTATTTTTCTTGACAAGACCGCACACAACGCGTGAAGACATTGACTTGGGAGAAGGGGAAATCTCTGATTTGTTTTTTTACCAAAGCAAAGCCTTTGACACACTCAAAAAAGGGAGATGGCAGGCTGAAGCCTATGTAGAAATTGGGGAAGATTTTATCTGTTTTACAGAAGAATTTGAAATCCGATAAATCTATTTAATAACTTTTAAAGGAATTACTATGGCAGTAGTTTTGCAAATTGGAGCAGGTGGTGTTGGTGGCGTGGTAGTGCATAAAATGGCGCAAAATAGAGCTGTATTTAGTCGCATTATTTTAGCCTCACGCACTTTAGATAAATGCAAAATAATCGCGGATTCTATCCGCGCTAAGGGCTTAGGTGAGATTGAGATTGAGAGTGTTGATGCGGATAATGTAGAATCTCTTGTCGCACTTATTCAAAAATATCGCCCTTTTCTTGTCATCAATGTCGCGCTCCCCTACCAAGATTTAAGCATTATGGAGGCGTGTTTGCGCACAAAGGTGCATTACCTTGATACTGCAAATTACGAGCACCCAGATTCTGCGCATTTTGAATACAAAGAGCAATGGGCGTATGATACGCACTTTAAACAAGCAGGGCTTTTTGCACTCCTTGGGAGTGGCTTTGACCCGGGCGTAACCAATGTCTTTTGCGCCTATGCACAAAAGCATTATTTTGATGAGATTTACTCCATTGATATTTTAGATTGTAACGCTGGAGACCACGGCTATGCGTTTGCTACGAATTTTAATCCTGAAATTAATTTGCGAGAAGTCAGCTCAAAGGCGCGTTTTTGGGTAAAAGATGCTACAAGTCAATACGCACAAAATTTTGACCTCTCTCAAGATGCGATTTATCGCAAGTTTGAGCGTGCAGAGAAGCATTTTGCTTTGCAATCAAACACACAGGAGCTTAAAAATGAAAGTTATTTTGGCGGGCAGTGGCGGGATATTGCGCCTTTGGCATTAATGAAAGAGTGGGATTACCCCGAGGTGGGCGCAAAAAATAGCTATTTACTCTATCACGAGGAGCTAGAATCTTTGGTGAGAAATATCAAGGGGTTGCAGAGAATCCGCTTTTTTATGACTTTTGGCGAGAGCTATCTCACGCATATGAAATGCCTTGAGAATGTCGGGCTTTTGCGGGTTGATGAGATAGAGCACAATGGGCAAAAAATCGTGCCAATCCAAGTGCTAAAGACGCTGTTGCCTGACCCTGCCTCTCTTGCCTCTCGCACGAAGGGCAAAACTAATATCGGCTGCTATATCAAGGGTATCAAAGATGGCAAAGAGCGCACTATTTATATTTATAATGTGTGCGACCACGAGCAGTGCTATAAAGAAGTCAATGCGCAAGGTGTGAGCTATACCACAGGTGTGCCTGCAATGATTGGTGCAAAGCTTATTTGCGAGGGCAAATGGGGCGTTGGGGTGGAAAAGATTGCAAATGGGGCAAATAATGCTGATATGCCTCGTGGTGGCGAGACTCAAGGCGTAGATTCTGCACAAGGTGCTGGGGTGTGGAATATGGAGCAAAATGAACCCGACTTTTTTATGCAGGAGTTAAATACGCAAGGACTGCCTTATGTGGTTTTAGAAATAGATTCAAATGGCAAAGCAGAAGTGCTTGAAGATGGACGAGGGTAAAAAAACTCTTTATAAGTTAAAACAATCAAACAAGGAGTGGTAATGACAATGAGCGTAAATAATGAATTAATACAAGTAAATACAAACATAAGAGCTGTTGTTGAAGATTTAAAAAACATAAAAGTTGAAAATGTAATTTTTGAAGCAATAATGAATGCTATACAAGCGAATGCGACATATATTGAGCTTAGAATTATAGCTTCTAGTTTGGACAATAAAAATCAAACTCCCTATATAGACAAGATTGAAGCAATTGATAATGGTGAGGGTTTTAATGAGGAAAATATTAAATCTTTTAGAGAGTATCGCACTGATTATAAAAAATCATTAGGTTGTAAGGGTATTGGGAGATTTATATACCTTAAGCTTTTTAAAAATGTGAAAATAGTAAGCAAAGATAAGGAATTTGATTTTAACTATAATGGTATGACTAATCCTAGAGAGCGAGAGTTCTATGATAAAACACTAGTAACTTTATCAACCCCTAATTCGAATTTTTATATTGATTTCTCTAAAATAAAAGAACAGATTAAAGAGCATTTTTTGGCTTATTTTAAAACAGAAAGTAAAAATATTGAGATAGCTATTTATAGGAATAATGAAAAAATAGATATTGTCAAAAGTAATGATATACCGCAGTTTGAAAAGAAAGATTTTAAAATCAAAGACTATTCTTTTGCAATATCATATCTTTTTGGAGAAAATGTTAATAATGAAGGGTTTTATGTTGCAAATGGCAGAGTTGTGATAAAAAATTCGGATTTAGACCAAGAGAGAAAATATAATCTGCCAAAAGAAAAAGACTTAAGAATATTTTATATTTTAGAATCTGATTATTTTGATAAAAATGTTAATGATGAGAGGAATGAATTGCAGATTTACCCTAAACAAAAGAATTCGTTTGAGTTTCAAGATTTAAATTGGAATGAAATACATAATGAATTAGAGAATCAAATTAAAGAAATTTGTAAAGAACATAATTTTGATATAGAAAATAAAATCAAAGAAAATAGGAAAAAATCAATCGAAGAATTGCCTTATCTTGGGACATATTTTGAAAACAGAAGTGAATTAAACCTAAATGATATGTTAGAAAATGCAAAAAAAGAATTTCGCGAAGATAAAGACTTTTTAAGAGATGCTAAAAATAAAACAGATAAAGATTATGAAACAAAATTAACCAAAGTAACACAAGCTGAATTAGCTGAATATATCTTTGATAGAAATAAATTAATTCAACAATTGAAAGATTTTGTTAAAAAGGGAAATATAGAAACTGAAGTTCATAATCTATTTATGCCTAAAAAAACAAGTGATGATAAACAAAGTTACAAGACAAATAATGTTTGGCTATTTGATGATAGATTTATGTGTTATGATAAAATTTTTAGTGATACTCAAATTAAAGATATTTTTCCAGAATTATCTGAGCAATTAAAGAGCAGACCAGATGTGTTAAGCATTATATCAAATACTTACGATGGGAAAAAAATTACAGATGTTTTATTAATAGAATTTAAAAGACCAGAAGAAAATATTACTCCAGCAGGAGCAGAAGAGCAACTTTTAAAATATGGTAGATATATCAATTTGACTGAACGAAATAATATTAGAATTTGGGCTTATGCTTTTTTAAAATTTAGTGATGAAACATTAGAATTACTACAAGATAAAGCATATAATAAAATATATACTTCGAGTAATTATCCCATTTGCTATAAATACCACGAAGCTAGGAATATGATTATAAATTTTATGGATTATAATTCTTTAATATATGATGCAGAAAACAGAAATCAATTGTTTTTGGATATTCTAACAGGAAAGCATTTAAATGACTAATATATTATTTTGTCCTTATTTTTAATAAAACCCTAAAATCTCTCAACAAAGGCGCACGATGAATCCCACTTTTCTCAATAGCTTTCTTAACAACAACCTTTTTACAAGCTACACGCTCAATGTCGAGTTTCCAAAGCTTTATGATTTTGAGAAAAACTCTGCTGCTGCTCAAAAGGCATTAGATTCTATCAAAAGCCTCTATGATAAAGAAAAATTCAAAGAACAAAATGAGTTCCAATTTGAAGATGATTTCATCACAAAAGTGCTCAAAATTTTGGGTTGGAAATTTGTAAGGCAAGATGAAAAAATTATTCAAGGCAAGTTAGAAAAGCCTGATTTTTTGCTTTTTACAGATTCAAAATCAAAAGTAGCTTATGAAAAAATATCAAAAGAGCAAAGAAAGTCAAGCAACGAATATTTTAGCGTGATTTTAGAATCCAAAGCCTACAAAATAGAGGTGGATAACAAAAAGACAAATGACAATCCCCACTTTCAAATTCTGCGTTACCTCTCAAACCTCAAAAAAGATTATGGTTTTTTGAGTAATGGTCGCATTTGGCGTTTTTATGATAATTCTAAACTCACTGCCACAAAGGTGTTTTATGAAGTGAATTTAGAGGCGATTTTAGAAATGTCAGAGGTTCTTGCGGATTCTAAAAATGCTCAAGATAATACTTCACAACTTGGGGCTTTTAATTATTTTTATCATATTTTTGCTGCTTCAAACTTCATACAGCCCGATAAAGATTCTAAAAGCCCAAACGCCATAACACAAATCTTAGACAAAAATACTCAAGCCAAAATAGCCATAGAAGATGATTTACAAGCTATCATTTATGGGATTAATGGCAGGGATAGTCTTTTTGAAAAAATCGGTGCGTGTATTTTTGCCAAAAATCCCAAGGCGGATTTAAAAGACATTTATCAATCCGCACTTTATTTCATATTCCGCCTGCTTTTTATCGCCTATTTTGAGGATAAATTTGATAGCATTCTCTCCACTCACTTATATTTTAAGAAAAAAATTAGCCTCTACACCCTGCTTTCTCGTCTCAAACTCGAAGCACAAAACAATAAGCAAGAGGTAAAAGAAAATGAGGAAAATGAAAGCTTTGTGGGTATTGATGAGCTAGAGAGGATTTTTAGAATCTATAATGAGGGCAATCCGAATTTAGATATGCCACTCTTTAATGGCGGACTTTTTGATGAAAACAACGCCCCACTTTTAAAAGCCCCAAAGACCTTCAATGATAAGATTTTGATTGAAATTTTAGATGCACTTTTTAATTATCAAGGAGAAAATCCTAAAGGAGAAGCCACCCTTTTTAGACGTGATTATCGCACACTAAGTATCGCCCATCTAGGCACGATTTATGAGGGCTTACTCTCTTACTTTTTTGCTATTGCCGAGGAGGAGATTTTTTATCTTGTGTATGCACCCAAGAAAGCCAAAGATAAGCTTACCTCCATTGAAGGCTATTTTGATAACTATGATTATGAAAGGATTAAAAAAGATTCTACAATCCACCGCGAACAAACCTACCAAAAAGGGCAAATTTATCTCAAAAACACAAGCAATTCCCGCAAAAGCACAGCAAGTTTTTACACTCCAGAATCCATTACCAAATTCCTCTGTGAATCTGCCATCAAAGATACCTTAAATAGCGACAATATCTTGCATTTTAAAATCCTTGATAATGCCTGTGGTAGCGGACATTTTCTCGTAGAAAGTCTCAATATCATCACAAAAATAGTCCTAGAAGATTTAGAGTCTTTCTCTACTTTCAAAGCCATTTATGAAAAAGAAAGAGATTCTATATTGCAAAATATCACGCAATTTGTCCCAAATTATCAAGTTGATGAGAGCGATATTATCAAGCGATTATTACTTAAACGCGTGATTTTTGGTGTTGATATTAATCCCTTTAGTGTCGAGCTTACCAAACTTGCCTTGTGGATAGATAGCTTTATCTTTGGCACGCCTCTAAGCTTTTTAGAGCATCATATCAAATGTGGTAATGCTCTTATTAGCAGCAGTATAAAGGAACTTAAAGATTACTATCATAATATGCAAACAAAAATGAGTAGGCAAAAGGGCAAAAAATCAGGACAGAGTTTGTTTGTTTATAATTTTTTAAATGAATTTCAAGTTTTAAGCGAAGTTTTTTCTAAACTAGATTCTATCAAAGATAGCACAGAAGTGGAAATAAAAGAAAGCAAAAGGCTTTACAAAGATGAGATTATTCCCACACTAGAAAATCTCAATCTCTTTTTAAATATGCTCAATGCCAAAAATTTTATGAATAATGAAGAATTAAAGCTTTTAAACACACTTACACAAAGTGATAATATAGAAAAACTAGCCAAAGCTAAAGAATATGAAAACTTAAAAAAGGCGATTTGCACTTACGCCCAAAAATATCGCTTCTTTAATTATGAAATTGAATTCCCCGAGATTGTAAGCAAAGGTGAGTTTGTGGGGTTTGATTGCATAGTGGGCAATCCCCCTTGGGATAAATCAGAATTTAGCGATAATGATTTTTTCCCACAATACCAAAGCAATTACCGCACATTGATAAATTCTAAAAAAGATGAAATCGCTAAAAATTTGCTTAATAAGCCTTATATAAAAGCACAATATAATGAACAAAAGGCTTTTACACAAAGCATTAATGAATACTACAAACAAGCCTATCCGCTTAATCGTGTCGGCAAAGATATAAATCTTTTCCGCTTATTTGTAGAACGAAATTTAAGCCTACTTAAAACAAAGGCGAGTTTAAACTATGTGCTTCCCAGTGCTTTAATGCTTGAAGAAGGAAGCCTAGCTTTACGCACGGAAATTCTAAAGAATAAAAATTTAGCATTTTTTTATAGCTTTGAAAACCGCGAAGGAATTTTTCAAGATGTGGATTCAAGGTATAAATTCGCCCTAATGCAAGTAAAAAATACCAAAGCGAAAAATCACACCATAAAAACAATGTTTTATCAAACAAACATAGAATCTATTTATGATAAAGACAATATCATAAAACTAACATTTAAAGATATAAAAACCCTAAGCCCTAATCAACTTGCCCTCCAAGAAGTGCGAAGCAAAAAAGATTTAGAGATTTTACGCAAATGCTATGAGGCTTTTGAGCCACTTTCTTTAGAATGGCTTGATTTTAGAAATGAGTTAAATATAACTACAGATAAAGATTTGTTTATAGAATCTCATAGAAAAGGACTTTTGCCTTTATTTGAAGGCAAAATGATTCATCAATTTAACGCACATTTTAACAAGCCACAATATTTTTTAAACCCTTCAGCCTTTGATAAGAGATTAAAAAGAAAGGAAATTTATCGCTTAAAGCAGGATTTAGGACTTGAGGCTAAAGAATATGAGAGGCTAATAGAATCTTTGTATCCTCAAATCAGCAAAGAGAAGGCGGAAAATGCTTTTATTGTCTATGAAAGAAATTTTATTAGGTTGGGTTATAGAAAAATTGCAAGGGATACAGATGAACGCACAGCTATTTTTTCACTTTTACCAAAGAATGTAAGTGCGTGCGATAGTGTATATGTGAATATTCCTAAACAATACATTTTAGATTCACATTCACACATCACCATAAAGCCTGTAAGCACCAAAAGAATCCTTTTTGCTTTGGGGATTTTCAACGCTTTGGTGGTGGATTTTATCGCTAGGGGTATGGTGCAAATCAATGTGAATAAAACTTATTTGGAAAGAATCCCACTACCTCAACCCAGCGATGAGGAGATTGAGAGAAACTATGCTTTTATCTATAAAACAGCCCTTATTTTACAGCTTTATAACGACAAAACGGGACAATTTAAAGAGTTGCAAGATAAATACGCTATCAAAAACAATGAAATTCCAAACACACAAAAGAGCTATGATACCTTGAGGGCAAAGCTAGATATTCACATCGCTAAGCTCTATGGGCTAAGCAAGATAGAATTTTGCTATTTGCTTGAATCTTTCAAAGTGCTAAAGTCCAAACAACCCGAATATATCGCCTTACTTCAAAGCCTATGGGAGTGAGAATGGCTAAAGGTATATGTAAAATAAAATATGGTAAAATTATATAGTTTATAAAAAGGATAGTTAAGTGAAAATTTTATTTTATATCTCATCTTTAATGCCCTTATCATTTTTAATTTTTTTGAAATTATGGAACTTAGAAAATTGTTTAAGTTTTCTGTGTAGTGTTGAGTTTTATTGTTATTTTGGAATCCCTTTTATTGCTTGTTGTTTTTTAGCTCTTATTTGTTATGTGAAAGTGAAAATTAACAAACAATCAGCAGAATCATTTACAGAGATACAACTTCAAAATTTCAATTTTTTCGTTCCTTTATCAATTTATTTTATTCCTTTTGTAAGTTCAAATTTTAACTCAATCAATGATTGGTTGATAACAATATTTATCATTTTATTTATGGGTATAATTACCATAAAAATGGATTTACAATATTTAAACCCTTTGGTAGCAGTCTTTGGTTTTAAACTTTATAGAGCAAAGATTGAGCGGAAAAATAAAGAAGTATTTATTTTATCAACAGGTAAATTACCAAATCAATGCGAAAAAAATTATAATTGTATAACAGATAATCTCTATTATATCAAAGAGAAAAAATGAATCAGCAACCAAATTTTTACAATACGCTAAAAAATATACTTGAACAAGAGGAAAATGTTTTAGAGATGTTTTTTATTTTTAGAGATAAAACGATTAAACGAGCTCAACTTAGCAATGATACTAGCGAAATGTTATTAGAGATGTTTTTAGGAATTTTGCAAAATACAATCAATGAAGATACTGAATACAAATCCATTAATGAATTTGATGAAAATTCTAGGGAAAATGAGTATGTATATTTTAAAAATGATAACATTTATGAAGGAATTAGTTTTTTGGTAGAATATTGGGAACAATTAGATAATATTGACCCAGCAAATGCTTTAGAAGACAATATTTTTGGGTTACTTTTTAAAATAGGCATAAGTGATAATTATATTTTATTGTATCAACAATGTTATGCAATGAGTTTTCTTGGTAAAGGCAAATTCAAATCATTATTTGTTGAAGGTGGAGTTTTTGAACAAGTAAATCAAGATATTTTAAATATCTCTCCTAAAATAGACTTTGTAATTGACAAAGATTTTTTCCTTATATTAAACCAAAGTCCTTTAGAAATACAATATGGCTATAAAGAAGTAATTTTAAAAGAAGCACAAAATATTATAGATACAATCTCTGCTATAAATTTTGTAGAAAATTTAAATATCTTACAAGAAAACTTAAATCCTACAAATGCTAAGAAACTTAGAAAAACTGATGAAAAAGTATTAAAAATGCTTGAAAATAGATTTGAAGAGGTAAAAAGTTTTGTAGAAAATCATACAAAATTAAAAGGGAATTTAAAATTTAACGAGAATAACAAAATTGAAATTACTAGCAAAAAAGAAATGAAATTTTTTATCAAACTATTAACTAACGATTATTTGCATTCTTTATTAACAAATGAAGATTTTGATAGTAGCTCTAAAAGAAAATTATAATGATTTAATTTGAGAATAATAGAAACTTTAAGAGATAAAACAAAGCTACTATTGCTTTAGATTCCCTCAATCTCCTCACAATTTTACCTCATAAATGCTTTAAGCAAAATAGAGTAAAATACAAAATCTCAAATCGCATTAAAATTTAGCAAATCACAAGGAGCATAAATGAAAAAAGTTTTAATCCTCAATGGCTCAAAGAAATTTGGCAATGATAATACAAGGCTCAATGCT
>JAFLSC010000069.1 GCA_022511145.1 Helicobacter sp. | reverse complement strand
GGTCATGGATAGCGGAGAACAAATAAAAGCAAACTCACCGACACATCTGAAAATGCATGAACTCAGTCAAGAGGCTATAAAGATCACAATGGAGATCAACAGCTCGTATCATACTCCCGATGAGATCAAAGCTCTTATGGAGCGGCTTACCGGAAGAAAGATCGGAGAAAGCTTCGGATTGTTTCCGCCGTTTTATACCGACTGCGGAAAGAATATCCACATCGGCAGCAGAGTATTTATCAACTCCGGCTGTAAGTTTCAGGATCAGGGCGGCATTTATATCGGAGACGGTGCGCTTATCGGTCATAATACAACTCTTGCAACGCTTAATCACGGTATGCTGCCCGAGGAACGCGGCGATCTTATCCCCCGACCTATCCGTATCGGCAAAAATGTGTGGATAGGCTCGGATTGCACTATACTTCCCGGCGTGACGGTCGGCGATAACGCGGTGATAGGCGCAGGCTCGGTGGTGACTAAGGATATACCAGAAAATATGGTAGCTGTCGGGTCGCCCGCAAAAGTTATCCGCAGCATTTACGATAATACTAATTCCCCATAAAAAGCAGACAATCCAAATTCTCTCCCGCCGGAGGCGGGGGAGAATTAGAAGCAACAAAAATGTACACGTTAAATGAGGAATTAGTATAATGAGGTGAATGGAATGAAAGAAATATATCAGGAGATTTTCACAGGTGAACGGGCATTGTTCCAAGGCGCGGACATGAAAATATACGACAGCATATTCGACGACGGCGAGTCCCCGCTGAAGCACAGCAGCAACG
>JAFLSC010000068.1 GCA_022511145.1 Helicobacter sp. | reverse complement strand
TACGACAATCTATTCTCATGGTTAGGTGCTAATTACGTTGACATTAGGTTTTTATTTGTTCTAACCTCTGCGATATATTTTCTATGTGCTTATAAAGCCATTATAAAACTCTTCCCACGCGATTCGTTCTACGCTCTTTTGGCATTTTTAGCGGCATTCTCTACCTTTTCCTACGGCACAAACGGCATACGTGCCGGCGCTGCATCTTCGATATTTCTTTTAGCTATTGCCTATCGTGACCGTCGCTGGCTGTCTTATCTCTTCCTTTTCATTTCTTGGGGCTTTCATCAATCTATGGTCATGCCTATAAACGGCTATTTTGTTTGTTGCTTTATCAAAAATCCAAAATATTATACTTACCCGACGGAAATTTTTGATTATTCTTGAAAGAATGAATTTCAACATCTGTATTCAGCAACAAGTAATCTGTCAACAAGCTTTTTTGTGTGATATTTTCAAAATTATACACAAGATACAACAAGTGTCCATTTGTTACAAAAAAACCGGTGTTTTCAGATAATTTCTCTACTAAATATATTGCACCGTCCGAGGGAGTTGTTGCTATCGCCTTTTTAATTGTTTCAAGCATATCAATTCCCCTTTATGAAGTATGTTTTTTCTTTTGGTATATAGATTGCAAACATATATTGTTCCTTATCTTCCATCGGATGTGCCCTGTCCTTACCCGGAACAATTCTATGAATTTGAATATTGATGCGGTCTTTATCAATAACAACACCACTATCTCCTATATAAGTAACCTTTTCGGCTATAGTAGAATCGGCACCTTGGAGCAAAGCTTTTATTCTAAAGTCGTGCTCATAAATGCT
>JAFLSC010000067.1 GCA_022511145.1 Helicobacter sp. | reverse complement strand
AAAGTAGGAATAATTGGAGAGAACGGGGCCGGCAAGACAACATTTATAAAATTACTTCTAGGTGAACTCGAGCCGGATAATGGACACTTTGACGTTGGCAGCACTATTAAATGGGGTCATTATAGTCAAGATGGTATTATTAATTATCCTCAAGATAAAAAAGTAATCGATGCTGTAAGAGATATTGCTGAAGAAATAAAGATTGATGAGAAAACTAGACTTTCAGCTTCTCAATTTCTAACGCGTTTTCTTTTTTCTCCTGAAGATCAACAGAAATATATTTCCAAATTAAGTGGAGGAGAGAAAAGAAGATTATATCTTGCCACTGTTTTAATGAAAAATCCAAATTTTCTAATTCTTGATGAACCTACAAATGATTTGGATATTATAACCTTATCAATTCTGGAGGATTATTTAATAAACTTTAAAGGATGTGCAATTGTAGTTAGCCATGACAGATTCTTTCTTGATAGAATAGCCGATCACCTTTTTGTTTTTGAAGGAAACGGGATCGTTAAAGATTTTCCGGGCAATTATTCGGAATATAGAGAAACAATTAAAAATAAAAAATTAAATAATTTAAATGCCTCTAATGAAAAAGTTAGAAAAGGACCTGCTTCTCAAGAAAAGAAAATAAACAAAAGCAATAAAAATAAATTAAGTTATAAAGAAAAGAAAGAGTTAGAAGAAATTAACCTTCTAATTCCCCAATTGGAAGAAGAAAAGGCTTTGCTTGAAGAAAATATGTCGTCAGGAAGTTTAACTCATACTCAAATTATGTAAGCTTCAATAATAATTGAAAAAATCATAAAAGAAATTGACGATAACTAGCTTAGGGCATTGGAACTTATGGAAAA
>JAFLSC010000066.1:587-902 GCA_022511145.1 Helicobacter sp. | reverse complement strand
GGAGGCGACCGCCCCAGTCAAACCGCCCGCCTGGCATTGTCCCCGCCCCCGCTCCAGGGGGAGGGTTAGAAGCCCTGTCCGTCAGGGCTGGTATTTCACCGTCGTCTCCGCGCAGCCTGGCGGCCACGCCTCGCTGACTCCCAGCTATCCTACACATGATGGACAGGACCCCAATGCCGGGCTGCGGTGAAGGTTCACGGGGTCTTTCCGTCTAATTATGGGTATCCGGCTTCTTTACCGGAACATAAATTTCACCGAGTCTCGCGTTGAGACAGCGCCCAGAATCGTTACACCATTCGTGCGGGTCGGAACTTA
>JAFLSC010000066.1:0-577 GCA_022511145.1 Helicobacter sp. | reverse complement strand
ATAACGGTCCTAAGGTAGCGAACTTACCCGACAAGGAATTTCGCTACCTTAGGACCGTTATAGTTACGGCCGCCGTTTACAGGGGCTTCGGTTCGCGCCTTCGCCGAGGCTGAGCGCTCCCCTTAACCTTCCTGCACCGGGCAGGTGTCACCACCTATACGTCCCGTCGCCGGTTCGCAGATGGCTGTGTTTTTGATAAACAGTCGCCTGGGCCCGCTTTCTGCCGCTCCCTGCCCTCGCGGGCGGAAGCCGCACTTCTCCCGAAGTTACGTGCGCATTTTGCCGAGTTCCTTAACGCGAGTTCGCTCGAGCGCCTCAGATTACTCATCCTTCCCACCTGTGTCGGTTTGCGGTACGGTTCCGGAAGCCTTGCCTAGGAGCTGTTTCCTGGCACCGTGACTGCGCCCGCTTCGATTCGGCCGTGCCTCCTCTCGCCGTCACGGCTCGGCTCGGGGCGTCATTTGGCCCGCCCCTCGTCGCCTCGCCGCTTGGGCCGGGACTACCGTCGCCCGGCCGGGCCTCGCCTCATGCGTCGCTCCATCGAAACTCCCGGAGTACCGGAATGTTGACCGGTTTC
>JAFLSC010000065.1 GCA_022511145.1 Helicobacter sp. | reverse complement strand
CTCATACTAGAGAGTTTTTACACAGTGAAGATTTAAGCGAGGCAGTGTTTTTTGTACTGCAAAATGTGGATTTTAAAGACCTCTATGAAAAAGGCACAAAAGAAATTCAAAACACACACTTAAATATAGGAACAAATCAAAATATCACCATAAAAGATTTAGCCTATTTGCTTAAAAAGATTGTTGCTTTTGATGGAAAAATAGAATTTAATACAAAGCGTCCCAACGGAGCTTTACAGAAGCTAAGTGATTGCACTAAAATCAATCATTTAGGTTGGCAAGCAAAAATCACTTTAGAACAAGGAGTTCAAATGATGAATAACAATTATGTAAATAACAATGGGGGGGGGGTAAATGATTTAAAATTTATATTTTTAAATTCTTTCCTTATAGTTTATTTATTTAAAGACAAACTTTTAAAAATTCAATCCAATTTTTTTTATCTTAATTTCAAAATAAAGCCTTTAAATTCTATTTCAAAAATTCGAAAAGCTAATGGTTTAAAGGTGGCTTAAGATGGCTGCGGAATTTGAGATTAAAGAATCAAAGCTTTTAAAAGGCATTTATATTATAAAACCTAATAAATTTAGGGATTTTAGAGGTGAGCTTTGGACGGCTTTTTTAAGTGAAAGCATTGATAAACTCTTGCCGCCCCCTCTTAAGTTTATACAAGATAAATTCACCCTTTCTCATCATAATGTCTTAAGAGGAATTCACGGCGACCACAAATCCTATAAGCTTGTAACTTGTGTTTGGGGCGAGATTGACCAAGTAGTAGTAGATTGTCGTAAAGACTCTCCAACTTATCTTAAATGGGAGAAATTTACTATAAATCAAGATAACCAACTTTTAATCTTTATCCCGCCCTTTTTTGGGAATGCTCACTATGTCAAGTCGAATGAGGTTGTGTTTTATTATAAATGGGCTTATGAAGGTGAGTATGTCGATGCAAACGAACAATTTACCTATGCGTGGAATGATGAGAGAATAGGTATTGATTGGGGTGGAATTAACCCTATTCTTTCAGAACGCGATATTAAACATTTAAAGGATGCTTAATGCAAAAAGATTCTAAAATTTACATAGCAGGACATAGAGGACTTGTAGGTTCAGCCATTTTAAAAAAACTAAAAGAGCAA
>JAFLSC010000064.1 GCA_022511145.1 Helicobacter sp. | reverse complement strand
CAAGATTTTCACCCTCTAGCAAAAATTGCTAAAGATTGTGCAAGCACAGCAGTTCTTTTGAGCGTTATTTTGGCAATCTTAGTGTGGGGTGTCATTTTATTTCAATGGTGGCAATCTTTGTGAAAATTTTTTAGATTGTTTCAACAAAGCATTGCAATAACGAAGAAAAATTGTAATAACAAAAAAGGAGAAAATTTGAGAAAAAAGATAATTTATTTAGCAGGAGGTTGTTTTTGGGGGATTCAAGGCTATTTTGATTTACTCAAAGGCGTAATACAATCCCAAGTAGGCTATGCTAACTCTAAAATCCCTAATCCTAGCTATATTATGGTTTGTAGCGAACAAACGGCTGCTGTGGAGACTTTGGAACTTATTTTTGATGAAGAAATTTTGAGTTTAGAAGAGATTTTAAAGCGATTTTTTAGTATCATTGACCCTTTTTCTTTAAATTCACAAGGGAATGATTTTGGGACACAATATCGCAGTGGGATTTATGTTAGGGATTCAGAAATGCTTCCTTTTATCAATGATTTTATTACAAATTTACAAAAATACTACCCAAAACCCATTGTTACAGAAGTTAAGCTTTTAGGGAATTTTTACCCCGCGGAAGCCTATCATCAAAAATATTTAGAAAAAAACCCGCACGGCTATTGCCATATTGATTTAAGTGGGGCTTTAAGAGAGATTTAATTTTTAAATCCTTATCTCTATTCACTTTCAATTTATAAACTATCAAGGGCTATTTTTAGACGTTTAAAGCCTTCCTCAATTTCTGCTTGGGTAATAGTCAAAGGAGGCAAAAATCTCGCTGTATTTTTTCCGCTTTTAAGAATTAAAACACCATTTTCGTGAGCTTTGGCGATAAAAAGATTTAATTGTTCAGCTTCTTTAACTCTAAGTCCTCTCATCAATCCTAATCCCACTTCTTGTAAAAATATTTCAGGGTAGCTTTCCCCTAAGTATTGCAAACTTTTGGTAAAATAATTTATCCTCTCTTGCAATCTACCGCTTTGTTTTTCTTCTTCTAAAATCGCTAACACCTCTAATCCTGCGGCACACGAGAGAAAGTTTCCACCAAAGGTGCTGCCGTGGTCGCCGGGTTCAAAAATATCTTTGAGACTTGTCATTACTGCACCAATAGGCACTCCTCCTGCCAAACCTTTAGCCGTTGTAATAACATCGGGGGTAATTTCATATTTTTGGGAGGCAAAAAGCTCACCACTCCGATAAATCCCTGTTTGCACTTCATCAACCATTAATAAAATATTTTTTTCTTTGAGAAAACAAGCCAAATCTTGCACTTCTTTTTTATCAAAAGGCGTAATGCCGCCCTCTCCTTGCACAAGTTCCAAAAGCACAGCACAAGTGATTTCACTAACTTTGTTAGGAATATCTTGCAAATCTTTTGCATAAACAAATCCATCAGGAAAGGGTCCAAAATATTGATGCATTTTGCTTTGTGCTGTTGCTTTAAGAGTGCTTATTGTCCTGCCGTGAAAGGAGGAATCCAAAGTAATAATTTGGTAACGTTTGATTTCGCCTTTATCCTCACCAAATTTTCTTGCAATCTTTAAAGCACCTTCGTTTGCTTCTGCGCCTGAATTAGCAAAAAACACCCGCATATCATACCCGCTAAGTTCTACTAATTTCTTAGCAAGTCTTGCTTGGGGTTCAATAAGATAAAGATTAGAAGTGTGGATAAGCGTTTTAGCTTGGTTAGCAATCGCTTGGGCTAACCTTTCATTCCCGTGTCCTACGCTACAAACGGCAATCCCTGCTCCAAAATCAATATAATCTTTACCTTGTTTATCAAAAAGCCTTGCTCCCTCGCCTCTAACAAAATGGGTATAATTGCGAGCATAGGTGTGTAGGGTATAATCTAAATCCATATTCATTAATTCTGTATTTGGCATAATCCCTCCTACAAGCATTTTTAAAGACTATTATAATCGATTATTATTAAAATTATATAAATTTATTCAATCCCGCTAAGAACAGGGACAAAAGAGCAAGATTCTAATTCTTCTTTTTGGCTTAGGACACCCTTTC
>JAFLSC010000063.1 GCA_022511145.1 Helicobacter sp. | reverse complement strand
GTAATAAAGCCTGCTCCTATGTTTGTTCCTTCTTGGATTGTGCTATCCCCTATATAGCTTAAATGTCCTGCTTTAACACCTTGTAAATAGGATTTTTTAATTTCAACAAAATTTCCAATGTGAGTATTTTTAATTTCACTTTGAGGGCGTAAATGGGCTAGAGGACCAATATCGCTATCTTGAATGAAGCTTGATTCAATTACACTATGAGCTTTAATGTGGGAGTTGATGATTTTACAATCGCCCTTTAAGCATACACCATTTTCAATCTCACATTCTCCCTCAAATTCCACTCCCTCTTCAATATAGATTGTGTCAGGCAAATGCATTATTACTCCTGCTTTTAGCCAAAATTCTTTGAGACGATGCTGCATTAAAACTTCTGCTTGAGCTAAATCCGCTTTGTCATTAACTCCCTTAAAATTTTCTACCTCCACAAAAAGTGGGATAATTTTTTTATGATTTTGTTTAGCAAGAGCAATCACATCAGTAAGGTAATATTCTTTTTGCTGATTTTTGTTTTGGAGTTTGGGGATAAAAGTCTTTAAGATTTCATCACTAAAACAATAAACACCCGCGTTAAGCGTGCTTAGATTTAAAATCTCTAAGGAAGCGTCTTTTTCTTCTACAATCTCTAAAACTTCATTGTTTTTAATAATGACGCGTCCATAACCTTGTGTATTAGGGAGATTTAAGACGCTCATTACAATATCAGCTTGAAGGGTTAAGAATTTTTCTAATTCATTAGCTTGAATTAATGGCATATCCCCATTTAAAACGAGTATTTTAGAATATTTTGGATTATAGTTTCTTAATGCCCCTCCTGTCCCGGGATAATTTTCTAAATCTTGCAAAATAAAATGGATTTGATGAGAAAAATAGTGTTCCATTGCTTTTTGGATACTTTGGTGCTCAAATCCTAAAATTACGCTCACATCATCGCTAATTTTTAAAGCTTCTTTGATGCTATAATAAAGCATTTCTTTGCCACAAAGTTTATGCAAAACTTTGGGGATTTTGGATTTCATTCGTGTGCCTTTACCTGCAGCTAATATAACAATAGAGAGAGGATTTTTGGCTTTTTTTGCTGTGTGAGTTTGGTTATTTTGATGTTTTTTTTCCATAGGTTTCCTAAAATTTATCAAGTTTTCACTATTTCTTACAAAAATTAATAAGATTTTAACACAATAAAGTTTAGAATTTGGAAATTTGTTTTAAATTTTGCAAAATTTAGGAGCACAAGAATGGATTTAGCGACGGTTATAGGTATGTCTCTTTCTCTTATTTTGTTGGGTTCAGCGATGATGATGGGGGTTGGGATTGCCCCTTATTTTGACGCTCCTTCAATTCTTATTACGGTAGGGGGTTCAATTACGAGTTTATTTATCGGTTATAAAATGGAAAACCTCAAAAAGATGTTTACTTATTTTATGGTTGCTTTTAAACCTCAAACCTTTGATGTTCCCGGACTGATTAAAAAACTTGTCGATTATTCTACACAAGCTAGACGCGATGGGATTTTGTCCCTAGAGCAGCAATCTAACCAAGAAGAAAATGAATTTTTAAAACGTGGATTAAATATGGCAATCGATGGTGCAGAACCCGATAGTATTCGTGATTTGCTTGAAACTGATATGGATAGGACTTTGGATAGGCATAAATCAAACGCAGGGATTTTTGATACTTGGGCTGCTTATGCGGGAGCGTATGGAATGTTAGGGACATTAATCGGGCTTGTGGCAATGCTTTTGAATATGTCTGACCCTGCTTCTATTGGTCCTGCGATGGCGGTTGCGTTATTGACGACTTTTTATGGTTCTTTTATCGGAAATGTTGTGGGTTCACCGATAGGTAATATTCTTAGTGTTAGGGCACAAGATGAAGCCTTGGTTAAGATTTTAATTATTGAGGGAATTATGTCTATTCAAGCAGGCGATAACCCTCGTTCCTTAGAGGCAAAGCTTTTGACTTTCTTGCCTCCAAATGAGCGTGTGAGTCAGTTTGAATAATGGCTAAAAAAAAGAAAGTTCGTTGTCCCCCTTGTGATTGTCCCCAAGTTTTACCTTTATGGCTTGGGACTTATGGGGATATGGTTACACTTATTCTTACTTTCTTT
>JAFLSC010000062.1 GCA_022511145.1 Helicobacter sp. | reverse complement strand
AAACCGAGAGTCCTCCAAAGACAATCAAACGCATACCCTCTTGGATTTTAAATTTCAAACGCATTGCATTCCCGCGAAAAAGAACGCATTTGAGGCTAGAATCTTTGTCTTTAAGGGAAAAGTAAATATGTCCGCTTGTGTGGTGTGTGCAATTACTCACTTCCCCACACACACTGATTTGTAAAAATGTGGCTTCAAGCAAACTTTTGACTTGATGATTTAACTCACTAACGCTAAGGGGTTTCAATTATTCTACCAACATAATGGCGAGATTGGCACTAATTTGCTGTCCTTCTTTGGCATAAATTTCTTTGATTTCCCCATCAATAGTGGCTATGACTTGATTTTCCATTTTCATTGCCTCAACAATCGCTAACACATCACCTTCTTTGATTTTATCGCCCACTTTAACTTTCAGTTTTGTAAGATTTCCCGGCATTGGCGAAATAATATGTCCGGGGAGTGTGGCTTGAGGAAGTGAATCGGTTTTTTTAGTTTTACTAGGATTTTTGCTATCGTGAGATTCCACTAAAACTTCTTTTAAGTCCCCATCTACTCGCACAAAGAAAGGTCGTATTTCTTCATTTTTAGCACCGCTTCCTTCCACTTTGATACGATAAGTATCCCCGTGAACGTTGATAGTAAAATCTTTTGGCATAGGAGAGTTACTGCCTTCTTCAAAAGTAGTAAGCGGTTCTGGACTCAATCGGTTTTCATTGCGTTCGATTAAAAAAGCTTTTGCAATAGGACCAAACATTGCATAAGAAATCACATCAGTAGGACTTTTAGCAAAATCTTTAGATTCCTCTTGAGCGATTTGCATTTCAGGAGCAAGTTTATCCGCGGGTCTTTGAGTGATAATTTCTTCACCCTCTGCTTTAATCCTATCAATTAATTCTTGAGCAATGGGTGCAGGTGTTTTGCCATAATAGCCTTTAATGATATTTTTGGATTCTGTTGTGAGTGTCTTATAACGAATTTGACTTAGGATATTAAGCACCGCTTGTGTGCCAACAATCTGCGATGAAGGCGTTACAAGAGGCGGGTAACCAAAATCTTTGCGGACATTAGGAATTTCAGCTAAAACTTCATCCATTTTATCAAGGGCATTTTGTTCCTTGAGTTGATTTGCCATATTAGAAATCATACCGCCGGGAATTTGATTAACAAGAACGCGTGTATCAATAAGATTATATTCAGATTCAAACTTCTTATATTTTCTGCGGTTGCGTTTCAAGATTTCAGCAGCTTTTTCCATTGGTTCTAAATCTAGCCCACTATCCCATTGTGTGCCTTTAAGTGCCGCTACCATTGATTGAGTACAAGGGTGGCTTGTCCCTTCTGCTAAAGCAGAATTTGCCAAATCTACAATATCCGCTCCTGCTTCAATCGCTCTTAGGTGTGAGCCAAATGCAAATCCCGCTGTGGCGTGGGTGTGTAAAGCAAGGGGTAAGGATATTTCTTGTTTGATTGCTTTGGTAAGTTCATAAGCCATATTAGGCGTTATTAATCCTGCCATATCTTTAATAGCTAGGGAATCACAACCTCTTTTTTGCAATTCCTTAGCGTATTCTACAAAGCCCTTAATCGTATGAATCGGGGAAGTGGTATAGCAGATTGCCCCTTGAGCGTGTTTGCCTTGTTTTTTAATCTCTTGAATTGGGACTTCAAGATTTCTAATATCATTGAGGGCATCAAAAACTCTAAAAATATCAACACCATTTTGTGCAGCTAGTCGGATAAACTCACGCACAACATCATCGGGATAATTCCGATACCCTATAAGATTTTGTCCTCTAAGAAGCATTTGAATAGGAGTTTTGACAAAAATTTCTTTAAAGGCTGCAAGACGTTCAAAAGGGTCTTCTTTGAGATAACGCAAACAAGTATCATAAGTTGCACCACCCCACACTTCGACACTATGGAATCCCACTTGCTCAAAAAGTCTAGCAGCCTCTACCATATCTTCTGTTCTCATTCTTGTTGCTAATAATGATTGATGCCCGTCTCTTAGGCTATTTTCTGTAATTTTAATCATTTTCTAACTCCCTAACTATTTTAATTTTAAATTATAACACCAAATTCCAAAAATACTAAAGTTTCTTTCAATTATTTTGATATTTTAGATTTTTATG
>JAFLSC010000061.1 GCA_022511145.1 Helicobacter sp. | reverse complement strand
TATATATAATTTGCCTTAAATTTATTGAGGGCGGTGAATCTTGATGAGGTATCTTCTTGCTATTACTATCTTGGTTGCGATGGGAGCATTTTTTGGCTTTGATGAGTTGTGGAGAGTTATATGGGGTAAAAGTAGTATTATGCCAACTTGTAGAGATCAGGATATAAGGGAGATGTTAGTGCAACATTATGTAAGGCAGTTAATGATAGAAAATCCTCAGCTCAATATGCGTGATGCTGAAGTATTGCGCAATGGCACTAGAATACGTTTTAGCAATTTTGAAGAAAAAGATGAGTCAGAAAAAGAAAATCGCATATATTGTAAGGCCGATTTTAGCGCAAAAAATGATAGTATGGCTTTGTATTTTCAAAGTAGCGGTAGTGTGGAATATGATATTCATTTAGTAAGCAAAGAAAAAATAGAATCAATCCTCAAAATGGCACAACGAACTGGACAACTTAATATCGGTGAAATGCTAATAGAGAATATCTATATCAAGTGGAATACGGAAAATTTTAAACACAATTAGGAATCGCAGATACACTAAGCAAATTCATCTTAAAACATATTTAAAGGAGAGAAAATGATAACACAAGAGAGGGCAAAAACCTATTTTACAGAAAAAAAGCCGGGTATTATAGGGGCTATTTTGATGTTTTTAGCGACTGCGCTTATGCTCTATTCATTAACAAATGGCTGGAATATTTGGAAGCTTGTTGCTGCGTGTGTATTTATTCTTGTAGGTATTGGTCTCATAAAAATGCGTAATCGATACCCAAGTGATGCGGAGATTGACGCCTCGTTTATCGAATTAAAGGACATTAAGGCGGGATTATCTCTTGATAAACTTGGTATTTCTAAAGAAGACATTGTGCGAGAGCCATTAAAAGTGCTTGGTGTGTATAATTATCAGTATGAAAAAGTGGGCGATGATGGGTTAATGCGCTACAATCCTGTGCAAGTAGAGATTATGCATTTTGGTAAAAATCAGCTTTTTGTCAATACTGCTGATGTGGATTTGATAAATCAAGATGCCTATGTGGGTAAAACAAATGAGTTTTTCTACAAAGATATTAGTGCTGTAAGTATCCAAGATAGTGATAACACGAAACGTTTTGTAATCAAGGTTAGCGGAGAAACCGAGCTAGATGTCGCAATCTACTGCAATGACCAAGACTCACTAAGGTCTGCCGAGGAAGCCGTAAATGTGATTAGAAAAATCCTGCGCGAAATAAAATCTGTATAATAAGATTCTACATTTGTGAATGTGGAATCCCTGTAAATGCGATATTATGGATTATCGTGTAAAGGATAGGGCTTAGACTAGTAATAATTACTATAAAACACTATTACAAGATTAAGATTTAATTCTTATTTATCAGCTTGCAAGGCTTTGAGCTTTTCTTGTAGGGTTTTTATATGCCCTTTGACTTTAACTTGTCTCCAAAGGTAGGCAATCTCTCCTTTGGGGTTAATAATAAAACTTGAGCGAATCACGCCCTCATATTCTTTCCCATAGAGCTTTTTAGTCCCCCAAGCTCCATAGGCTTTTAAGGTTTCTTTAGTCGTATCACTAAGTAAAGTAAAATTTAAAGATTCTTTGGCAATAAAGCTTTGGTGCGTTTTAGGGCTATCAGGGCTAATGCCAAGCACCACTGCCCCTAAACTTTCTAAAGATTGTAAATTATCTCTAAAATCGCAGGCTTCTTGCGTGCAACCGGGTGTTTTATCTTTAGGATAAAAATATACAATTACCCACATACCCTTAAAATCTCGCAAACACACTTCAGCATTATCTTGATTAGGCAAACAAAAAAGCGGAGCTTTATCGCCGATTTTTAATTCCATTTGTTTCCTTTAAAAAATCAAATTTTAGCATTGACAAAGACAAATCATAATCTTGTTAAGATTTACCAAGTAAGCACTTCTTTTTTGATTTTAACAAGAGCATCAATCTGTTCTTTGAGGTTAGCGACTTCATTATCGATTTCTTGGAGACTCCACGCTTCTAAATGGTCTGGCATATCTTGTGAGCCTCGCTTAATCATAATATAATCAATAAAGGAGATTTTTGCAATATTAAGTAAAAGTTTGATTTCTGCTTCTGATTCCTCAATATTCCGTAAAATCGTATCAATGCGTTCAAACATTAAAATTCCTTTGAAATTTAGATTTCAGATTGTAAGATTTTATTTCAATCGCAAAATTTTACCT
>JAFLSC010000060.1 GCA_022511145.1 Helicobacter sp. | reverse complement strand
GCCTCTGCCATATAACTTCCACCCAAAAAAGCCACGCTTGCTAACGCACAAGTGTATTCCTCAAGCTTAAGCCCCACTCTTGAAAGCCCATAATACACAAAAAATAATTGAATCAATAAAGGTGTGTTGCGGGAAATCTCAACATAAATTTCACACAACCAATACAACCCATAAATCCTATAAAATTGCACCAAAGCAACCAAAAATCCAATCACAAAAGAAAGCAAAATGCCAAAAAAGGATAAATGCAAAGTCAGTTTTAATGCTTCAAAAAAACTCGGGGCTGCCATTTGCATAAATTGCCAATCTAAGCCAAAAAGCAAGATAGTCCTTTAAGATTCAAATTTGAGTATGATTATACCCTAAATTAAAAAAGAAAATTTTTTATTTTTCAAGATAAAATACATTTTATGCTAAGATTTTTAATATTCTTGTGCTACAATTCCCCCAATTTTTATCAAAGGTGAATAATGGAATATTATTATATTAAGATTTTGCATATCCTCACGCTAGTTTCTTGGATGGCAATGCTTTTTTATCTCCCGCGTTTATTAGTTTATCACGCTGAACATAGAGAGAATAAAGGCTTTTGTGAGGTTGTTGCGATACAAGAGAATAAACTCTTTACAATGATTGGCTATCCCGCAATGATAGGCACACTCATTTCAGGGGCGTTAATGATTTATTTAGAACCTTCTTTGCTTAAAAGTGGTGGTTGGCTGCACGCAAAATTGCTTATTGTCGCCCTTTTAATCCTTTATCACTTTAGCCTTTCTTGTTTTGCTAAAAAACTTCAGCAAGGCACTTGTCAAAAAAGTGGGAGATTCTTTCGCCTTTATAATGAAATCCCTACCATTGCTTTAATTATTATTACAATCCTTGTTATCCTTAAACCCTTTTAAGTCTAGACAATGGAAAATAAGAAATTATGGGGCGGGAGATTTAGCCAAAGTGCCGCTTCACTTTTAGATGAATTTAATGCTTCCTTGCCTTTTGATAAAAAGCTTTACACCCAAGATATTTTAGGCTCACAAATCCACGCCCAAATGTTAGAAAAATGTGGAATCTTAAAACATAATGAAGTCCAAAAAATAAAAAAAGCCCTCACACAAATCCAAAAAGAAATAGAGGAAGGTAAATTTGCTTTTGAAATAGCCGATGAGGATATTCATATGGCGATTGAAAAAAGACTGACTCAAATCATCGGAGAAGTAGGAAAAAAACTCCACACCGCAAGGAGTCGCAATGACCAAGTAGCTCTTGATTTTCGTCTTTATGTTTTAGAGGCTAATAAAAAATTACGCCTCTTACTCCTCCAACTCATTGAAACCCTTTTAGGGATTGCCTCTAATCACACACAAACTCTCTTGCCCGGTATGACTCATCTCCAACACGCTCAACCTGTGAATTTTGGCTTTTTATTATGTGCTTATGTTTGTATGTTTATGCGTGATTTTGAAAGACTTGAATCCTCTTTTAAACGCAATAATTATTGTCCGCTAGGAGCAGCGGCACTTGCTGGGACTCCTTACCAAACAGACCGCTTTTTTGTTGCACAAAAACTTGGTTTTATTGCCCCAACACTCAATGCAACTGATAGTGTGAGTGATAGGGATTTTGCCTTAGATTTTCTTTATGATTGCTCTTTGATTGCTTTGCATTTTTCAAGAATGGCAGAAGAGCTGATTTTATGGAGTAGTTATGAGTTTAAATTTATTAGCCTAAGTGATGCTTATTCCACAGGAAGTTCCATTATGCCTCAAAAGAAAAATCCCGATGTGCCAGAGCTTCTAAGAGGAAAAAGTGGGCGTGTGTATGGGAATCTCCTCTCTTTGCTTGTTGTGATGAAAGGATTGCCCCTTGCTTACAATAAAGACACACAAGAGGATAAGGAAGGCGTGTTTGATAGCTATGAAACCTTAGAGATTTGCCTTAAAATCCTTAATGACATTTTAAAAACAATGACGATTTTTCCTGAAAATATGCGTAAAGCCTGCCAAAAAGGGCATTTGAGTGCAACTGATTTAGCAGATTTTCTTGTTTTAAAATGCCACATTCCCTTTAGAGAAGCACATCATATCACCGGTAAAGTCGTTGCCTATGCTGAAGAGCGAGGAAAAGATTTAAGTGAGCTTAGTATTCAAGAGCTTTGTTCGTGTGATGAGAGAATCCCTAAAGAAGCTCATCAATCCTTAAATCTTGAAAACTCAATGAATAGCCGAAATTCCTATGGTGGCACATCAACAAAAGCTACTTTAGTGCAGATTGAAAGTCTCCAAGCGTGGCTAAAAATCGCTAAAGCAAGTTTGGAGTAAAATAAAATGAACGCAAAACAGCAAGATATTATTTCAATGTTTGATAATATCGCAGAAAGCTATGATTTGGCTAATCGCGTAATGAGTTGTGGGGCGGATATAACTTGGCGGAAAAAGGCTTGTCATTTAGCTTTTAAAAATCTCTCCAAAGAATCCCTTAGCAATCTTACAATCGCTGATATTGCGTGTGGAACGGGAGATATGATTATCCATTGGCAAAAAAACGCCAAGCTCCACTCCCTCCAAATCCAAAAAATCATCGGACTTGACCCAAGTGAAAAAATGCTAGAAGTCGCGAAGAAAAAACTTCCTGAAGTTGATTTTATTCAATGTGAAGCGACACTTTTGCCTTTAGAGGATTCAAGTTGTGATATTCTCTCAATCGCTTATGGGATTCGCAATGTTATAGAGCGTCAAAAGGCATTAAAAGAATTTGCAAGGATTTGTAAAAAGGGAGGGATTTTAGTGATTTTAGAATTTACCAAATGCGAAAATCCCGGACTTTTAGAAAAAATAATGGGATTTTATACCAAAAATATCCTCCCTTTTATCGGAGGAGCTATATCCCGCAATTATGAAGCTTATAAATATCTCCCTGATTCTATTGAGGAATTTTTAACGGCAAAAAAACTTTGTGAGGAACTAGAAAATGAGGGCTTTATCCCTCTTTATACAAAAGCCTTTTTAGCAAATGTTTGCACCCTCTTTGTTGCTAAAAAGCAATAAAGGCAATTCTACCTTAGCAATGGTTCTTTTTGGACGCTATATTTGCAAAGCAATTAATCCGCAATGCCACACTTGTTTTCTTAATCATCTCT
>JAFLSC010000006.1 GCA_022511145.1 Helicobacter sp. | reverse complement strand
TGATATAACCAAAGAGAGATTTAGAGTTTTCTATAATCGCACTACCAAGTTTATAGGCTAAGTGGTTGTGGATTCTTGTTTTGGCACTTGGCAAATCATCTCTAACAACAAGTTTAGTATAACCAACTTGTAATTGTTTGATTTGAAGAGTTTTAAGCTCAATGCTGTGTTTAGCCTCATCAATTTGAAGCGTCTTTAACTCTTTATCAAGGATAAGATTATCTACTTCTAAAAGCATTTTTTGATTTTCAATGTTTTTGAGCAAGCTTTGTGTTGCTTCATTATCATTGAATTTGATTTGTGTCTTTTTCTCTAACTCATATTTCTTAATATACAATTCCACAGGAGGCACATTAAGTCTATGCATTTTAATGTTTTTAAGTTCCTCTAAAACTTCTACGGCAAGATTGTAAATGTGTTCTGGGGGAATGTGGTAATCCGAAGTACTTAACCCTTTTTCATTAATTCTTCGATATTTCGAGTTTTTTATAAGAATTTGATGGGCTACATTAAAAAGAGCTCCTCCCTGATTCTTATAAAAAATCACACCCGGTTTCTTGCAGAATACGAAAGGAGTGAAAGTCGTCGTTCCACTATCACTAACGGCTATATCACACATAGAGCAATAACAAATTTTAGTTCTATAATCATAACCTGCTAGAGATTTAAATACTATCAGAGATTGTGTATTTTTAAAATCCCCCCCCCCATCAAATTCATCGACATCTAAAACTAAAGTATCTTTTAAAGCTTCTTTGGTAGCCCTAATAACTTTATTATGAAGAATTTTATTTTCTGGGAAATCTTGTATTTGTCTGTCATAAGCTGTCATACCATCAATATAAACCTTAATGCGTGAAAAATATGGGAGGAGATTTTTAAGGATTAAAGCAGTTCCTTCTATTTGTTCAAGCCAAGCTCTTTTTTCTCCGGGAAGTCCTAGCCAAAGAGTAAGAGAGAAATCATCTTTAAATTCTAAATCTTTGGGTTCCACTAGGGTGGTGAATTCTTGTAGGGATTCATTATATACAAGAGATTGAAATTCTTTATTATATTCCGTTTGTTCTTTTGAGTCATCAAAATGCATATAAGCCGAAGGATAAGCAATTGGATAAAGATAAACATAATCTTCATTGTCGATTTTTTGGCAATCTTTAGGATAAAAGAAAGTAAAATTGTTATTGTGAACCTTTATAGGTTTATTTAAACGAGTATAGCTATCCCCCATCCAAAAGAATTGATGATCAGGTCTATTCGTCGCATAAGTAAAGGCAAATTTCACATTATAATCCTTAGCAATACACTTGTAAATAAGATTTATAATATGGCTACTGGTTTTTCTCAAAAAATTAAGAAGTTGTGGTGCTAGCCACTTTCTCATATAAACAATCAAGATCTTGCCCTCTACTAAAACAAAATTAATCAAATGTTCCCTATGATACATGACCATAATAGATTTTTTGTCTTTATCTAAAAACACGACATAATTACCCATCTGGGTATCCCAGTAATTTCCCACAGCTCTAAGTTTGATTTCATTATAAATAGGGTGTTTAAGCTCAAAATAATCCTCTTTTAATTTTTCATTCCAAAAATTGATAAGTCCATCATAATTTTTTTCATTTTGCATTTTTGCAATATCTGCTATTTCGCAATCATATTTTGTATAATCATACTCCTCAATGGGAAAATTCCTTTCCCAATCTTTCATTTTTTCTATAAATTCTTGTATTTCTTGATTCATTTTCTTTCCTTTAAGTTGTCTTAATTACAGAGAGTTTATTTTCTCTTAAATTTCCTCTCAAGTCTTTTAGCTTCAAAATAAAATTTAATGAGTCCTCCTTTATACCAAGACTTAAATCCTTTCATAAAAGCTTCTCCTAGTTTATAAGTGAAGCATTCTTTTTCTTTTAAGGCTTCTTTATAGTCTTTGTAACTTTCTAGTGGAGGTAAAGCTAATTTTGGATTAGCTTTGATTTTTTCTTTATAAATCTTTTCTTGTTCTTTATGAGCTAAAGTCATAGCCATTAAAAGATAAGACATTTTAATAAAGCCAAAGAAAGATTTGGAATTTCTTATCATAATTTGCCCGAGTTTATAGGCTAAGTGGTTGTGGATTCTTGCTTTAGCATCACTAGGCTTTTGTGTAATATTTTGCTTAGTCTCATCAATTTTTAAAATTTTGCACAATGCTTTGTATGTTTGCAAGAAAAGCTCGTTAGAAGGTTCTTTTTGAAGGCTTAGTTTTATGAAATCCAAAGCCATTTTATAATCTTTATAGTAGTTCATTGCTATTTTAGCGGCGATAAAAGAAATGTAAGGAAAATCTTGCTTAAGATTGAAATCAAGGTATTTTTGATAGATTGAAGTGTAGTGGTTTTTAGCCCATCCGAATCTTGTATGATTGCCGTAAAGTGCATCACATAGAGTATCCAGTCTTTCATTGCAGCAAATTTTAAGCATTGTTTCTATTTCTTCATATTGATTTTGCTGAAATAAAATATCCATTATCGCTACTCTAAACCCATCATTTTCATTATCAAATTCTAAGGCTCTTTTAACAAATTCTAAAGATAAATCAAGAGCTTGGTTAAGCCGCCTTGAGAACATAAAAATTTGATAATAAGAAAAAGCTTTTTGGTATTTGCTAAGCGATAAAATATCAATATTTTTAAGCATAATATCATAAAGCTCTTGTGCTGAATAAAGCGTATAAAAAGAGACTAAAATCTCCTTACCCGAAATCAAACTCGCTGCTCTTGAAAATGCAGAACCACCCGTTGCATAGATTTTTGAAGCCTTAGACATTAAATTAATTTCAAAAAAACTTCGTTCAGCATTAGCATAATTTTGTGAGAGCAAAGAATCCACAGAAAAGATTTTTAAATTTTTATTAGGATTATAAGCATTAAGATAATTTTCTAATTTTTGATTGGATTGAAAATCTTGTCCAAAAATTAAGATATTATTTCCGTTTTCTAACTCTTTTAAAGCAATTTCAAGTGCAATTTCATAAGGAAAAAACCTCGCGCCAAGCCAAACATTAGGAGCAATTCTAAAATTTCCATAAACAACGTCTCCTCCCCTTATATGCAAAGCGATAAAATTATCATTTAAATTTTTGAAACATTTTTCAACTTCATTTAAAATATCTAAGCATTTACAAGACCATTTGATTTCTTTATAACATTGAGAGAGTTCTTTAAGGCATTGTTCTTTTTGAGCTTCATCAAAACCTTTAAAATTTGGATAAGTACCACAGATTCCCCCATATTTTCGTTTAAAAAGCTCTTTAGGTTTTGTTTGCAAATCAGATAAAGAAAAATCATCTCCATAAAATCTAGTTTTTTCTTGAATGAGATGTTTTTTTAGAAAATCCTCTTCAAACACTTCATTATCATGCAGAATTTCACCAGCATAAGAAATATTACCAGTGACGTTAGGAAGAGCTCCCATATGGTCTGTATCCGTTGAATTTGGCCAAGAAAGCATAAATTTCAAACCTGTTTTTTTGGCAATATAAAGAGCCAAAATCGTAGCACCTATACGCATTCCAAGTCCATCAGGTCGTCCGCTAATCACATATCCTTTGACTTTCCTCACAAACACTTCTACTTTTTTAAGTGCAAAATAGGCATTTAGATTAAGAGTCAGTTTGATATATCTTGCTTTAGCACTTTTAAGGATATTTACATCTAAGATATTAAGTTCTTGCCATTCAAATAAACTAGGAGATATTTTTATCCAAGTGTTCTTATCTAAAGAAAGCTCAACACTAATATTTTTTGCAATTTCTTGCTCACTAATTCTGTTAGTGATTCTAATGCAATCAATTTCCGATTCTTCTTCTAAATCCAACATCCACCAAGGATTATCCTCTTTATCTGTGCAAAAAGCAAAATCTTGCACTTCAATATCACTATCACAAGCCCTACTTGCATCATCAATTTGAGAAAACCGAGATATAGAGCTTTGTATAGCCTTTTTTCCTTTTGCAATATCTATGACATCATCTTCTTTCCAAATCATCAATTCTCCTTACCTTAAATACTTCTGTGCTTATTTAAATTTCCCTTAATAAACCTCATCTATAAATTTTAAATAGGGTTTCCACACACCCCCCCCCCGCAGGTTGTGAGAGTTCTTTGATAAGTTCTTGCTGAAATAAAAACAAATCAAGTTCTAAAGTTTCTTTAGAGACATTGTAAGTTGTTTTAAGTTCATTATAGACTTTTTCAAAAGCATCTTTATCGCCCAAAAAGCTATAAACTCTTAGTTTTAAATAAGAAAATTCAAGTTGATTTTCTCTAGGAACATTAAGCTCTTCTAGTCTTTGTATAGCGAGTTGAAACTCTTTTGCTTCAATTAAGTTTTTTACAAATTCAAAATAAAGCTTAATATCTTCTTTGTTTAAAGCTTTTTCAAAACCTTTTTCTTTGATGAATTCTACAGCTTCTTTAGCCTCATAATTAAGTCTTGAAGAAAGCAAGAAATGATAAAGAAATTCCCTCAATTTAAATCCTTCATCAAAGCTTTTATTTTCTTGTTTATACTCCTTATAATGTTCCAAAATAAATTTAAACCTCTCACTTGCATTTTTATAAATTTTATGCTCTAGTGCCTCTTTGGCTTTTTGCTCCACATAATTTAAAGTCCAAAGCTTTTTATAAGGCTTATCAAGTTCTAAAATCGCTTCATAAATTCTCTCGCAGCACTTTCCGTCTTTAAATTCAAAGGTATTTTCTATCCTGCTTTTATAAGGCTCACTAGGCTTGCAGTCTTTCTTAAGCAAGTTTTCAAGCTCGTTTAATAAAGCTTCCTCTGAATAAACAACAGCACCAAAGCCATCATTTTCGTAGGAGAAATAACCTTTTTCATAAGTATGATTTGCAAAAAATTCTTCTTTATCAAACTGATAATAAAGCACACTTTTTCCTAAATATGCCATTTCAAAGGCTACGCTAGAATAATCGGTGATGAGCAAAGCACTTTCCTTAAAAAGCTTTTGGAGACTTTGATTATTTTCATTGATATGGATATAAGGAGGAAGCTTGAAGTCTTTTAAATGAGGCATATTGTTTGGGTGGGGACTAAAGATAATTTGATAATGATATTGTTCGCAAAGTTCTTTTAGAATTTTGTTTTGCAAAAAAGCATTCCAAAAATTAAAATATCTACTTTGAGTAAATTTAGAATTATAATATTTTTGACTAGAATTTCCAACAGATTCCCCCGTAATATAAAGTCTCCAAGTTGGCATTATAAGAATTTGTTTTAAAGGAGTTTTGGTATCTAAAAGTAAAGAATCGTGTCTTGCAAGTCCTGTTAAAACCACTTCTTTAGAGCTAAATTTATAGGCATTATAATCTTTAGCAATGCTTTCATACTCCTGTCTCGTTGAAGTGATAAAGCAATCAATTTTTCTTTTATTAAGCCAAGTTGATAAATCATCTTTTATAACTCCGTGTTGGAGAAAAATAAAATCTTTGGTTTTTAGAGTATCACCGCCGAAATAATCTGTTAAATAAAGATCTGCATTCGAACTCACTATTTTCGAACTTTTTTTAAGTGCTTCTTCAAATTCCTTGCTTGCAAAAGAAACGAGCTTAAAGCCCTCTTTTTTAAGTCTTTCATAATCTTTTGAGTTTTTTCTTAAAGCAAAAACTATGTTGCATTCAGGGTGATTTTTAGAAAGGTAACGATAGAAATGTTCAGCATTGTCATCAGCTTCTGTGTCTCTATCCATTAAAAGCCAAAGATTTTCGTTGTTTTGCCTTTGTGTTTTTAAAGAGGCAATTTCATTCTTTAGATTTAGATATTGTTTTCTCTTAAAAATAATTCTTGCTTTTTGCCCCCTTATAAAAATCTCAAATTTTTGTGTATTTTTTGGCACTTTCACCCAAAGTCTTTTTTCATAACAAAACACCCTATCTAAAAAGCTATATTTAACAATCTTTTCATAGTCTGCATAAACTTCAACATCATCAAATCTTATACTTTCTATATCTTTATCATCAGGAGTAAAGTATTTTATTAAAATTTGTTCGTTTTTATCATCTATCTCATCTATATAAGCGATTTGAAAAGGGGGATAGGTATTTTTAAAGCAATTAAGTATGCCCACTTTGTGAAAAAACCAAAGTCCTGCTCCTAAATTAGTATTTAAAATTAATTCTTCATCAAAATAAGAGTAGATTTCATCAAGTAAAGCTTTGTGTTCTTCTTTTTCTCTTTCATTAAGAATAAATGCTTTATAAGAATTGATTTGATCTTTAATAAGATAATATGTGTCATAAAAAACAAGCTTTTTAATAAACATTGGAATTTTACCTTTTTCTTTAGCATGTTTTAGCATATAAAGATAACCGATATTTGGAACTTTAAGAAAGAAGCTTTTTTGAGTCCATTTTTTATCCAAAGATGAACTCTCATCTTTTCTTTTTCTATAAAAGTATTTTGCTTCTTTAAGAAAAGCACTTTTAGAATTAAGATTTTCAAGTAAAAATTCATTAAGAAATTTTGCATCTTCAAAATTAGGTTTTAAATCCTCATCTTGTTTGATATTTTGTTTAAGAAGTCTTTGCAGAGAAAGAAAGGCTGAATTACAAGCAAGTTGTATGAAATCATCTAAATATTGATTGATAAGAATTTGATTTTCTTTAAATTTAAAATTTAAAGAATGGTTATCTTTGTATATTTTAAATTTTTCAAAGTAAAATATAATATTACAAGCTACCATAACCAAATCTTCATTTTTATTTTCACATAAAACCTTATCCACTTGATATAAACAATCTCTGTCTAAAAAATCATCAGGGTCACTAAAACTCACCCAAGTAGGAATAAAGGGTAAGCTTTGGTTTAAATTATTATCATTTGCTTGAGTGTTTTTAGGATTTAAAGCATTTTGAGTTTGTGCTAAATGTTGCTCTAAGTATTTTAAACCTAGATTCCTAGCACTTGCTTGACCGCCGTTTTCTTTATGGAGATAAATGATATTTTTTGGATATTTTTTTTGATATTTTGCAATGATGTTTGCACTTTTATCCTTTGAGTCATCATCGACTAAAATTAAAAGGATATTGTTTTTAAAATCAAGCCTTTGATGAATGAAAGATTTGAAATAATCATCTAAATATTTTTCTACATTATAAACAGCTGAAATGATAGCATATTTTTGATAGCCTTGATATTTTTTAGGTTTGAGGGAGTTTAAAGTTTGTTGAAAGGGAATAATTCGTTTTGCAAGAGCATCTTCAAAAAAGGCTTTAGGATTTTGCTCAAGTTTTCTTAGTTTTTTTGCATTTAAAAATAGTTTTAATATTCTCTCATGTAACATTTTCAATCTCTTATCTGTTAAATTTTTGTTTGAATTAAAGTTTGAAAATGATATTTTTCAAACTTTTTAAAGAGCAAATTATACCTACAAAAAGATTATAAATTTATAAAAAACGATTTTTAGAATATTTTTAAATCATTATTTCGCGGCTTCTCTTCCGTCATTGCCTATTCCTCCACACCCCTTTAGATTTACTTCACATTATTTGCTATAATACGACAATGATTTTTCAAAGGATTAAATTGCAAAAAATTTCTACCCTAAAAACTCTACTTTTGATAAATGCCCTGCTTATAAGTGGTTGTGCGACTCTTCCAAGTCAAGAAGAGCTTTCTCAAAATCTCCCTCAAAGTTTCCAAAACGCCACTTTGACGCCTAATTCCACCCCAAAAGAGAGCCAAGAAATAGCCGATTTATTCGCCACAACGACACTCAATCCCCTAACCCAAGAGGAGCAAACACCCCCAAAAGAGCAGCTTATCGCCCTCTTTAGTGATTCTACTTTGGAGTATCTCCTCAATCTCGCTTTAGAAAAAAACACTGATATTCAAATTGCAAAAACGCGTATCCTGCAAGCTCAAAGCCAACTTAAAAGTGCGTGGGGTGAGCTTTTCCCTAGCGTGAGTGGCAATCTCAACCTTTCCCAAAATAATACAAGAACCAACACAGAACCGATGATAAAGACAGATTCTCACAGTACCCTTATTGGAGCAAACTTAAGCTGGGAGCTTGATTTGTTTGGCAGAAACTATGCGGCTAAAAATGCAAGAGAATCCCTCTACTTCCAAAGCCTAGAAAATCTCTCAAATACCCAAATCATCTTGCTTAGCGATGTGGCAACATTTTATTTTACTTTGCGGGAATTGCACCTTAATATCCTCCTCACGCAAGAAAATATCCAACTTTACCAAACCATTTTAAATCTTACCCAAAATAAAGTGCAAAGCGGATTGCTCGATAGCACCGAGCTTTTTACCAAACAAGATTTTCTCACAAATGAGCAAAACACACTCCAAGCTTTAAAAGAGAGGCAAGAAGAGACCAAAAATGCCCTTTTGGTTTTGCTTGATTCTTACACGCTTCCTTTTGATTTATCGCCCTCTTATGACTTTATCGCACCAAAATCCTATGCTTTTAACCAAATCCCCGCTGAAGTTTTGTTCTCAAGACCCGATATTAAAGCCGCTATTTTCAGCCTTCACGCACAAATTTACAATAAAGCCAACGCCAAAGCGAGCTTATTTCCTATCCTCTCAATAGGTGCTAGTATCGATGAAATAATACAACCTAGCAGTGCTAACGCGGGAAATCTCGTGTGGCAGATTGCTGCGAGTCTCACTGCTCCTTTGCTAAATCGCACACAGCTCACACAAAATTATTTCTTCCAAGATGCCCTTTTGCAAGAATCCTATCTCACTTTGCAAAATACTCTAAACACTGCTTTAGAGGAGATTGAAAATGCTCTTTTTCTCACCCAAAGCACACAAAAACGATTAGAAAATTTCAAAAGTCAATTCCAAAACGCACAAGAATACCTTGATTTCTCAAGTCAAAGACGCTTAGCGGGACTCAATGATGATTTAGAACATTTAAGCAATCAAGCCTCTTATAATAATGCTCAAAAATCCCTCAATACTGCTTATAACACACAAAATTCCTCTTTAATTGTGCTTTTTAAAGCCTTTGGAGGGAATCTTTTTGTTAAAAAAGGACAATAATGCTAACAACGCAAACTATTCTTAACACCATTAATCCCAAAAAAAACTACAAAAAAATATTAACCTTAAGTGCCATTATCTTAGGGATTTTGCTGCTTTTTATCCTCATTATTATTTGGTGGCAATCTCGTCCGCCCAAAATCACCTACCAAACCCAAAAAATTATGCAAGGTGATATTCAATCAAGCATTAGTGCTAGTGGCACACTCTCTCCGACTAATGAAGTTTCTATCGGTTCGGTTATTTCGGGGCTTGTGATTGAAGTGCTTGTTGATGTGAATGACAAAGTCCAAAAAGACCAAATCCTAGCAAGGATTGATTCTGAAAGCATTGAGCAAAATTTGCAAAAATATCAAGCACAATTAAGCAGTGCCAAAGCCCAGCTTACAAGCTCTCAAATCGCTCTTGAGGAAAAAAGATGGCAATACAATCAGCTCAAAAGCCTTTATGAAAAAACACAAGGCAAAACGCCCTCTCGCCTTGAATTACAAACCGCTAGGACAAATTATAATGCGGCTTTAAGTGAAGTTGAATTACGCAAATCTAATATCAAGGAAATTGAAACAGCTATTGCCTCAACGCAAGTGGATTTAAAAAACACTCATATTACAAGCCCGATTGATGGCATTGTTTTAAGTCGCTCGATTGAGGTAGGGCAAAGTGTTGCTGCAAGTTTTCAAGCCCCTGAATTTTTTATTATTGCTGAAAGTTTAGAGGAAATGGATTTGATTGTGAATGTCTCTGAAGCGGATATTGGTAAAGTCAAAGAGGGGCAAAAAGTTACTTTTAGCGTGGATTCTTATCCGCAAAAGGAATTCCAAGCTGTTGTTAATCGTGTGAATTTCGGGGCTTCAAGCTCGAGTGATAATATCGTAAGCTATGAAACAAAGATTTTTATTGAAAACAAAGATTTACTTTTGCGTCCGGGAATGAGTGCAACAGCAGATATTCAAACCGCTTTTTCTCACAATGCTAAGCTTGTCCCTAGTCAAGCCCTTTATTTTAACCCAACACCCGCAACAAATGCCAAAAAAGAATCCCCAAAATCCTCTTTTAATCTTTTTTCACGACCAAAACCCCCTAAAGTCTCTCCTACAAACCAACGCACTTCACAAAGCACGCAAGGAGTAATTTGGATTTTACAAAAGGGCGAGCCTGTGGCTAAAGAAGTGCAAGTGGGTATCAGTAATGGCATACTTACAGAAATAATCAGTGATGATTTAAGCTTAGATTCTGAAGTAATTTTATCTATCAAAAATGATGAATAAATGAGAGATTTTATCCAACTTCGCCAAATCAGAAAATCTTATGGTAAGCCACCTAACACTTTTGAAGCCCTAAAAGGGATTAATTTAGAAATCACTCAAGGAGAATTTGTCGCTTTAATGGGACCAAGTGGGAGTGGAAAATCCACAATGGCAAATATTTTAGGTTGCCTAGATTCCCCTACAAGTGGGATTTATAACTTTTATGGAGTCAATATCACTCATCTTAACCTTAAGCAAAAAGCCTTGCTTAGACGCCATTATATTGGTTTTATTTTTCAAGGATTCAATCTCCTTCCCCGCACTACCGCTTTAGAAAATGTTGAACTCCCTCTTTTGTATCGCCAAATCCCCAAAAAAGAAAGAATAATGCGTTCAATGAAAGCGTTAGAAATGGTGGGCTTAGAAAAATGGCACAATCACTCTAGCAATGAATTAAGCGGTGGGCAGCAACAAAGGGTGGCGATTGCTAGAGCAATCGCTTCAAAACCGCTTTTTTTGCTCGCTGATGAACCCACAGGAAATCTTGACACCCAACGCAGTATCGAGATTATGCAGATTTTAAAAAATCTTAATGAAGACTCTAAAATCACGATTTTAATGGTTACGCACGAACCCGATATGGCACAATATGCAACAAGAAGGATTCATTTCTTAGATGGCAAGGTGCAGAGTGATGATGGATTGCAAGGTGGTGAGATTTTAGATAAAAATGAGATTGCAGAGCAATGATAAAAAGGGGTAAATTAATGCGGCATAAGATTAAAAAGTTAGGCGACAAAAAATCTTTTATAAGGAAATATAATGATTATTAATGCTATTTTTCTTGCTTTTAGGCAGATTCAACGCAATTTCTTACGGGCTATTTTAACAATGCTAGGAATTATTATTGGCGTTGGCTCAGTGGTAGTGATGATTACCTTAGGTAATGGTGTTACTCAAAATATCTCCCAAAGCATTAGTAGCTTAGGGAGCAATATCCTTATCCTTCACCCTACTCCTAACCTCACGCCCGGACTTCCACCGAGGCGATTTAGTCTTGAAGAGATTAATAAACTTAAACTCCAAACCTCGCATTTTACAAGAGCGATTGCTCCTATTGTGGATTCCTCTGTTTTGGCACAATTTCGTCAAAACAACACACAAACCAAAGCTCAAGGGGTAACATCAGATTATTTTGTAGCAACTAACTGGGATTTACAAAGCGGTAGGGGATTTGACGCTCAAGATTATCGGAGCGGGAGTAATGTTTGCATTATCGGAAAAAGCATTCAAGATAATCTTTTTGGCGAAACACAAAATCCTTTGGGAATGCAAATTCGTCTAGGGAATATTATTTGTGAATGTATAGGAATCCTTGAATCTAAAGGACAAGGGGCAATGGGAAATGACCAAGATGATGTGATTTTGCTCCCACTTAAGACTTTTCAACGCAGTATTCTTAAAAGCACGACTCTCTATAATATCTCACGCGTTATTATTTCCCTGCAAGATAATGTGGATTCTAGTGTTGCTACACAAAATATCACTGATATTTTCGCTCAAATCCTTAATCTCAAAGATTCTCGTATAGATTTCAATATCCGCGACACTAAGCAAATCCTTCAAACAATGGAAAGTGCAACGGGAACGCTGACATTATTTTTAGGAGCGATTGCAGGAGTGAGCTTGATTGTCGGTGGGATTGGGGTAATGAATATTATGTTAGTTTCTATTACAGAGAGAACAAAGGAGATTGGAACGCGTTTGGCTATTGGGGCTTTGCAAAGTGAAGTTTTATTGCAATTTTTGATTGAAGCGGTTACTCTAAGCTCTCTTGGAGGAATAATTGGGATTGTGCTTTCTTTTTTTATCTCGATGATTGTTTGTGCTTTGATGGAATTACCTTTTGTGTTTGATTATTCTATTGCTATTATTGCTTTTATTTTTTCGGGATTTATCGGGGTACTTTTTGGCTATCTCCCTGCTAAGAGAGCTTCAAAACTTAATCCTATTGAAGCTTTAAGACACGAGTAGCTCTGTCATTGCGAGAAAAATCACTAGATTTTCGTGGCAATCTCTAATTTAGCTTATTGTAACCATCTTTGCTTTGGATTTTAGATTTTAAAGATTGCTTCGGCTTTACCTTGAATTTTACAATAACAAGGGATTTGCATTAACAATAAAGCTACTAACAATTTTAAAGATTGGAGATTTCCAAAATAAAGCCACTTTTTTCATCTCTAAAGATAATCTTATCTTGCGAGACTTGATAAAAAATGGTATTTTCTTGAAATGAAAGTTTTTGAGAAAATCCTTTGGCATTTTGGATTTTATTTTTGCCTTGAAATATCTCTTTTCCCAACAAAATTGCTTCAAAATCTAATCCCGCTAACGCATCATTTTTAAAAAAATTACGAATCAAAGAAAGGGGGGAATAGCACTGCCCATTAAGGCAAATTTGATTTTTAAAGACACTAAAATCAAGCAATAAATTTCCCGCATTAAAAATCTCTAATGCTGTTTTATTGGGGTATTTTTTGACAAAACCCGTATCATAGAATTGAAACTCGGAAGTCTTAAAAAAAATAATTTTAGGCGAGGTGGATTCTAAGATTTGGGGGCTTTTAGCACAGCCCCCAGCCCACAAACCTAAACTAATAAGAAAGCTTAAAAACGCTTGGCAAATTAGAATTCTTCGCCGGTAAGAACACGATACCATCGTTTTCCATCAAGTTTAAGCTCCATACTGACTTGGCATAAACCATCTTTATAAACGGTTTCCACGATTTCAGCATTTCTGATAACCGCCATTAGTTTAGTTTTAACGGTAGAATTTTTCAATACCATATCTCTTACGGTATCTTGTGCATTGACGCGGATTCCATACATTTTCTCACCGATTTGCCTATAAGCATCAACAATCGCTGCTCTTTTAGCTAAAGCCAAAGCTTGTGCAGGTGAATAACTTGTATCTGGTGCAACGCCCATTCCTACCGCACTAATTTCAATAATGCTTGAAGGAGTAATAATGGGTGCATTAGGAATCACGACTTCATCGCCTCCAACTTCCATACCCGGCAATCCCACTGGATTGTTAGAATTTCTACCAATTGAACTTGGTGCTGGACTTGAAGCCTGAAGTGAAACACTCCCCACAGGATTATCATTGATTGCAGTAGTTGCAAAAACTGAAACTGACGCCCCTAATAGCATTCCTGCTAAAGCTAGTGAAATTGATGTTCTTGTCATATTAATCCTTTACTGACATAAGATAATTTTCTATCAAGCAATTCGTGTTCCACTTTTTATTTTTCCCCTAGAATTGCCTTCCTGAAATCCTCTAACATACTTTCAAAACCCTCATTATACAATTTCTCTGCTTCAAACCAAATATTTTGGATTTGATTAGTAGGATAATGCAAACTCACCAGTATAATAGCATACAAAAAATGGCTCAAAGAGCCGCCAAATAAAATAGCTAAAAAAGAATTGCTTTTACCTACCTTAGCAATTTCTTCATAAATTCTATCGACTTGAACAAAAAGCTCGGCTTTATCCTCGATTTTTGCTTTAAACAAATCCCCAATCCTATTCTTTAAGGCCACCGCTTCAAACAAATAAACGCTAGATTCCTTATGATAGAAATTTTCCTCTTGAGGATTTTTAAATAAAGATTTGAGATTTTTTAGCTCTTGAGCCTTATTAATTGCTTTTAAATCAAATTCTTCAGCCCTTGTTGGTCTTGCTCCTGCAATCAATGCTCCATCATTAAGATTGAGAATATTATGAGGCTTTAATGCCCCAAAGGCTTCTTCAAGTGAAGTGCGAGAGAGGGAATACAAAGCATCAGAATAAATCCCCTCACTCAAATTTCCCGCTACTTCATAGGCATCTTGAGGAATCTCATAGTCTTCCTCTCCATAATAAGAGTTTTGTGCGTGTTTTCTCGCTCCTTTTTTGTATCCACAATCCAACCCACACAAAATCACATCACTACCCAAATAACTTGCCAAAGCGGCTCCTGCATTCCCCACTAAAGGAGCGGTGAATTTCACTTTAAAACTAGGTTCATTCAAATCAGCCGCACTTGCCCCATCGCGTTCAAATAAATAAATTTCTTTGGCTAAAGCTTTGGCTTTTTTATCCAAAACGGTGGCACAAAGCAAGGGAACATCGCCTAGCGGGGCTTCTTTTAAAACTCCATCTAAATAATCGTGCCGCTCAATTTCCACTTGAAAATCTGGCACAATTCCATAATGTCTTAGGGGCTTTAAGGCTGTGCCGCAACTAAAAATAATCATTTTATTTTGATTTTTTTTGATAAAAGGGATTAAAAAATCCAAACTGGGTCCATTAGCCACAACGCAAATAGGGGCATTGATTCGCTTAGGTTCAATTAAAATTTTCTCAATTGGGAAAGATTTTTTATTACGAACTCCTCTCATTTCATCTTCAAAAGTTCCCCAACCTCTTAAATTTTGCAAATGCAACTCTTTAACAATGCGTCTAGCACTTTGATTTTTAGGTGTTTGGTATAAGGTAAGCTCAAAGCGAATCACAGAAGAGCTAATGCGTCTTTGCAAAAAATAATGCTGCACATAATCGCGTTTTATAAAGCTTTCAATAAAAATAAATCCCGCTCGAAATTGCGTTTTTGAAAATAATGTAGGAAAATCTACAAAAAAACAGGCAATGCGGAATAAATCCAAAGACTCCTCAAAAATAATGAAACTATGGATTGTCGCATAATTTTCAACAAGGATTTGCAAAAAAATCCCTCCCCCTAGCCCAAAAAGCGTCAAAGAAGGTAAAAAATCTGAAGGGAGATGATAAATATCTTTCAAAGCCCCTTCTTTAAAGCCAAAATCAATAATTTTATTTACCCATTTTGAGCTTAAAGGGAATTTTGAATCCATAAAAGCCAAATCATCACCCCAATATCTCTCCCACTTATCATTCACAGGGGGATTATAGGCACAATTTTCGTGCGTTTGCACCATTAGCGATTTCCCCTCTTGGAGAGGATACATTAAGCTATTAGTTTGAAAATTCAAAATATTAATCCCACTTTTATCAATTAAAAGCTGATACTCTTTTGCTTCTTGCTGCAAAGAAGTAAATAAACTCGGATAATCTTTATGAAAAAATTCTAAATTCCTTTGGTATTGCTTCGTGCAAAATTCCTCAATCCCTTGATAATCTTCACTTTTTAAAATCTCCAAAATACTCACATTTCACCTTAAAAATCAAAAATTATTGCGTTATTATACAAATTTTTGGCATAAAATTAATTTTTAGCCCTCAAAATTTATTAATTTTACTCACTCCTTTTTCCTTAAATAATGACACTCTTAATCAAAAAATTCCAAAAAATCAAAAATAAAAACTTTATTTAGGTTTTAAAGAATATAATTGCATTTTTATTACTCATAAAACAAAGGTGTGTTTATGGATGATTTTAAAGTTTTTACTGGAAGTGCTCATAGAGATTTTTCACAAGAAGTGGCAAAAAATCTTGATATTGAGCTATCCTTAGCTGATGTTAGCAAGTTCAGCGATGGGGAAATTAGTGTTCGTTTATGTGAGAGCGTGAGAGGTAAAGACATTTTTATCATTCAGCCCACCTGTGCCCCTACCAATGATAATCTAATGGAATTGCTTATTATGGTTGATGCTCTTAAACGCAGTTCAGCAAAGTCTATCAATGCGATTGTGCCTTATTTTGGTTATGCAAGACAAGACAGAAAAGCCGCACCTAGAGTGCCTATTAGTGCAAAACTCGTAGCAGATTTACTGCAAAAAGCAGGGATTACACGTCTTATTACAATGGATTTACACGCAGGACAGATTCAAGGATTCTTTGATATTCCTGTGGATAATCTTTATGGTTCTATCGTTTTTAAAGAATATATCGACAACAAAAAACTTCCCAATCCTATCATTGCAAGTCCTGATATTGGCGGAATAGCAAGGGCGAGATATTTTGCTAAACGATTAGGCTTGGAGATTGTTATTATTGATAAAAGGCGTGAAAAGGCGAATGAAAGCGAAGTAATGAATGTAATTGGTAATGTTGAGGGCAAAGATGTGATTTTAATTGATGATATGATTGATACAGCTGGCACAATGGTAAAAGCTGCAGAAGTCTTTAAACAAAAAGGAGCAACAAGTGCGATTGCTCTTGGCACCCACGCTGTTTTTAGTGGAGCAGCTTATGAGCGTATTTTGCAAAGCCAAATTGATGAAGTGATTGTAACAAATACAATTCCGCTCCGACAATCTTGCCCTAAAATCAAAGTTTTAAGTGTTGCCCCACTTTTTGCAGAAGTTATCAGAAGGATTAATCAAAATGAAAGCGTTAATTCTCTTTTTATCTAAAATCACTTTAGCTTTGTGCCTCATAAGCACTAATGCTTTTTGTCAAGAAAATCTCTCCCAAGATGAGCAAAATTCTACCCAAGAGATTGCAGAAAGCACACAAAATCCGCAAAGAATCCAAGCCGTCCTTGAAACCACCGCAGGTAAAATCACGCTTGATTTATTCCCCCTTACTGCTCCTAAGGCTGTTGAAAACTTTGTTACTCACATCAATGAGGGGTATTATAATGGAACAATCTTTCACCGCACAATCCGAAGATTTATGATTCAAGGAGGCGACCCCACAGGAAGTGGTAGAGGCGGTGAGTCAATTTGGGGACAGGCTTTTGAAGATGAAATTGCACCGGGATATGCCTTTGATAGAGCGGGGATTCTTGCAATGGCAAATTCTGGTGAAAACACTAATGGTAGCCAATTTTTTATTACCACAACAAGGACACCTCATCTTAATGGAAAACACACAATCTTTGGGGAAATTAGCCCTGAAAATAAAGAGGAGAGCTTCAAAACCTTACGCAAAATTGAATATTCTCCTACGGATTCTAATGACAAACCTCTAAAAGAGCAAAAAATTATCAAAGCGTATATTATTCAAAGTCCCTAAACGCTTATATTGAGACTTCCTTTTGCCATTGTAATTCCCTCTTGTTATTGTAACCTCATCTTGTCATTGTGAGGCATTAGCTGAAGCAATCTCAATTAAAACATAGAATTGCCATAAAAATCTTAATTTCTTACCTACTCCATTTCTAATCGTTTAAGGAGCATTTCACGCCCTTTAATAATCCTTACTCTATCTCCTTTACAATGCGGACATTGCGTGTAATTAATCTCTTGTGCGGAATTTTCTTCTTTACAATCTTCGCAAAACAATACAACAGGGACTTTTTGTATTCTTAACTCTGCTTTCTCACACACACTTCCGATTTTAAAATCCTCAAAAGCCCGTTCCAATAAAACTTGCTCCACCCCACTTCGCTCCCCAATTTCAAGTTCAACAACTAACACTTCTTTGGCTTGATTTTCTTTAGCAAGCCTCTCACAATTCTCCAACAAAGAAGAAACGATTGAAAATTCGTGCATTTTATCCCTTATTTATCCCAAATTTAAGAGCAAACTGACTCTCTTACTCTCAAATCTTAAAGTAACAATTAAAAAATTTATTAACCCTTTAATTACTTGTGCGGTAGCGGAATTGTCCCTTTTTCAAAACCATTTCAAAACCGCCAAGACTAAAAAGCCATTTATTTTCAATAGTATTTTTCATAAAAGCCGCTAACTCTCCTTGCACATTTTTATGATACACAATCCCAATACCATCAGTATGCCCGATAGAACAAACCGTTCCTCGATGATTAAAAACAAAAGGTTTATCCCATTCCTTATTTTCTAACTTAGCAATGAGAAGTTCAGCGATATAATCGCCCATTTGGGCTGATAATTGTGCAGTGGGTGCGTGGATTGCGTCTTTGTTGGTTGCCAAAGCACAATCCCCCACCACATAGATATTAGGATACTCTTTGCATTGTAATTGTGCATTAACAGGAATCCTCCCCTTTTTATTAGGGATTTGAGATTTTTCAACAACATCACTTCCCTTAATTCCCGCACTCCAAATAATCGTATTCCCTTCAATCTCAAGTTTTTCATTATTTTTTTCTACCCAAACCTTTCCTTCCTCAATCTCCTTAATATTCCCTCCAGAGATAATCTCAACGCCTATTTTTTGCAATTTTTCCTCACCAACCCTAACGATTTTTTCATTAAAAACCGGCAGAATATGCGGAGAGCGTCCAATACAGGTAACCTTAGGGATTGTTCTATCAATCCCACAAATCAAGCAAAGCTCATCAAGCTGCGTTGCCATTTCAGCTGCAAATTCAATCCCGGTAAATCCTGTTCCGCAAACAATAATCTGTAAATCCTTAGGATTTTTGGTATGGACAAATTCTTTAAATTTATTTTCAATATTTTCTGCCAATTTTAAAGCCGCATTGAGTGAAGAAAGCTTATAAGCATAAGAATCCACGCCCTTAACCCCAAAACTATCAGGTTTAAAGCCAAGCCCAATTACCAAATAGTCATAATCATACTCCCCGCCATTGCCGATAACTTTATTTTCATCAGGACAAAGCTGAATGATTTTATCTTTGATGAAAGAAACTTTTTTAGGGTCCAAAATTTTTCGATAATAAATCCTCGCTTTTCTCGCTCCTAAAGTTCCGATTGCTACTTTATGTAACAAAGTTGTTTGGTAATGATAGTCGTGTTTGCTAATTAAAGTGATTTTTGCAGCCGTTTTGAGTTTGCGTTGCAATCCCAAAGCGACTTTCAAACCCCCATAGCCGCCCCCAATAATTAAGATTTTCTTGGCTTCCATTGTATCCCCCATTGCATTTATTGCGTTTTTAGATTTTTATTTTTATCTATTATACAAAAACCTTTAATAAAATCAAAAAATGGATTGCCTCTCTAGAATTTTTTAACCTTTTCTTAAAAATTAATCTAAAAATATCAAACTTGATTTTTGGGATTCTTTATCATTGTGAGAGTCGCAAGGCTCGTGGCAACCTCAACATTAAAGATTGCTTCACTTCATTCACAATAATGTGGAAAAAAGACGAGTTGTCGAGGTGGTGAGATTGCTCTGGAACTAGAATTCCTCGCAATAGCGAGGTGCTTAGTGATAAAGTTCAGATTAGTGTGAGTTTTTAAAATCTCTGATTAAACGATAGATTTTAAGCGGAAGTCTGATAATGTCCCCCCCCCCATTATTAGCCTCTATGAGAGCCAAGCCAAGTTTATAACTTAAATGTTCTTTAAGTTTTAGGGCTTCATTATAATCTGCGTATTCTTCAAGTTTGGGTAAAGAAAAAGTAGGATTAAGTTTAACTAAGGCTTTTTGAATTTCTTTTTCTCTGCGGTAAGAGCGAGTTTCATTGAGGAGTTTAAAAGGAAGCTTAATGTAACCCTTAAAAGATTTAGAATTTTCTATGCAAATTTTACCCAAACGATAAGCAAGTTGTTGGGTAATTCTCTCTTTTGCACCATAAAAAATTGTCGTTTGGGTAGGCATATTAAAAAAAGAATTTAATGCGAAACGATTTTTGCTTTTGTTGGCATAAAGGGTTTTATAGATATATTCTAATTTTTGTGTAGCCAAAGGGAGATTTTCTAGTGTTTCATCTATAATTTGAGGGTCTAAAAATTCCATAGCATTAAAACTAAATTTAAAATCCTCTGTTTTTTTAAGATTGTGAGCTAAAGTTGTTTTCAAATCCCAATTATGAACACACTCGCCCGTCCAAAAAATATTTCTTTTACGCTCTTTGCAAGGATTTCCAGCATTAATGGTATTTGAATAATAAATTTTCCCACTCACTAAGCTTCTTGCTCCGATAATACTTCCTGAACACACAAAAGCCCCTTTTAAAAAAGCTACATCTTGCCCAACCCAAACATGGTCGCCTATGATAATACTTTTACTTGGGTTGATTCTTTGATAAGTTTGGTTATCATAAATTAAATGCGGGTCAGCTATACGAAACCAAATATTATGAGAAAAAAGACAATTATCACCTATAATAATATGTTTTCTTTCAGAAAGTGACAATGATTTAGGACTTCCAGGATTAAAATAATTTTTATTGCCAATATAGCAAACATTATTGTTGCAAGCTGTGATTTCAACTTTATTTAAAATCGAATTTCCTATGAAAATCAAAGCATTATCGCCGCTAAAAGTAATATTTGTATTATTTAACTTCGCATTTTCACTTAAATAAAGTATATTATTGTGTCCTTTAAAGACAATGTTGCTATTTGTTTGGATTTCATCTAATGCTTTAGAGTGATAGATTCTATTGCCTTTTTCATCTTGGGTAAATTCTTGCCTTTTCAATAAAACTCCTTGTTTAGATTGCTTCAGCTAACACTTCGCAATGACAAAGGTAATACAATGACGATTGAGGTAGAATGCCATTAGTAAGAATGCGTAGCATTCGTGGCAATCTTTGAGCGTCATTGCGAGAGCCACGAGGTGTGAAAAATTCCCTAAATTATACCACATTGAGATAGATTTTATAAAAACCATCGCCAATAAAGCATTCCAAAGATTATAATGAGAGCGATACCGCATAAACTCAAAATAAAGCCAAATCTAAACATATCCCACACTTTCACACCACCGCGATTAGCCACAATCGCATTAGGTGGTGTTGAGAAAGGCAGCAAGAAAGAAAATCCTACACAAATTGTTGCAATAAGCATAATAAGGCTTTGAAGTTGCGGTTCTAACACTTCCTTAGTGGAAGCATAAAGCACAGAGAGCAAAATTGCACTTAAGGCAGTGGAACTAATAAACATTGTTAAAAGTAAGACAAAGAAGCAAACACACACCACAAATAAAATTAAAGGTAAAGTTCCAAAAAAGCCCAATACGCTCCCAAATGCCTCACCAAGCTGAATCTTGGAGATTGCCATCGCCACGCAAAATCCTGCTCCAAATAAGAAATTAATTTCATAGGGAATACTGCGAGAATCCTCCCAAGTAAGAAAACCAATTTTAGGGATAAACATTAAAAGCCCAAAAGAGAGCAAAATCAGATTTTCATTAAATCCTAAACCAGAATAAATCGGCTTAATAGGCGAATTTAAAACCAAAATCCCTAGCAAAATAGCCAAAAACACCAAAAGCCTTTTATGTTCAAAATTCACACTAACACCCCCAAAGGCATCAATATTAATTTCTTCTTTGTTTAACCCAAAAGAGAGGATTTGAATCATCGCATAAAGCATACAAATACTTAAAGGCAACATTAAAAGAATCCAGCCTACAAAGCTAATCGTCCCTAAACCTACCGTTTGTAAAAATCCGATAAAAATAAGATTAGGCGGTGTACCAATAGGTGTAGTAATCCCACTGATACTTGCCCCAAAAGCTACGGCTAAGAGAAATCGAGTTTTGAGCTTTGGCTCTTGTGTGATAGAAAGAGCAATGGGGACAAGCAATAAAGCCACAGTGGAATTAGAAAGCGTGCTTCCCAAAGCTACACTAGCTACCCCAAACGCAGTAATAATACCTTTGGGAGTTTTAGGGAAATGTGATAAAAGCATTTTGGCAATCACTTTGTGTAAACCGATTTTTTCAACCGCTGTGGCAATCATAAATCCACCCAAAAAAAGAAAAATGATAGGATTAGCATAATTGCTTGTTGCACTTTTAATATCTAAAATCCCAAAAGCAGGGAATAACACTATCGGTAGCAGTGAAACCATACCTAGTGGTAAAGCCCCATTTGTCCAAAGCACAATCAAAAAGGCTAAAATCCCAGCAAAAGCACTTACCTGCCAAGAGGCTTGATAATAAAACAAACTCAATCCCCACGCTAAAGCAGCAAAGAAAAAAGCGACAAGGACGCCTATGAAAACTTGATTACGAGTTTTTATGCGGAGTTTTCTTGTTCTTGATTTTAAACGAAGTTTCATCTATCCTATTCCCTACATAAAATTAACATAAAATTATACTTTATTTTTTTAAAATCAAAAAGTAGGATTCCTAAATTCTAGGAATTATTAGAAATTTTTTGTATAATTTGCAAAAATTTTACTTAAAAAGAAGTGCAATGCTAATAACTTTAGAAAATCTTACAAAATCTTATGGCAACCATAAAGCCCTTGATAATATCAATCTAACCTTACCACAAGGCAAAATTATCGGGCTTTTAGGTCCTAATGGGAGTGGTAAAACGACTTTGATTAAAGTCCTTGTTGGGCTTTTGCGTCAATTTAGCGGGAGCGTGAAAATTAATGGTATTCCCTTAGGTGAGGAAACCAAAGCGATGATTTCTTATTTGGCAGATAAAAACGCAATCCCGACTTTTTGGAGCATTCAAGAATCTTGTCGCTTTTTTGCGGATTTCTTTGCAGATTTTGATAAGGATAAAGCCCAAAAAATCCTTCACACTCTCAAACTTGATGAAAAAAGCAAAATCAAATCCCTCTCCAAAGGCAATCAAGAAAAAGTTGCCCTAATGCTTACCCTCTCACGCAATGCCAAACTTTATATTTTTGATGAACCCATTGCAGGGGTTGATCCTGTGGCAAGGGAGAATGTTTTTAAATTAATCTTGGAAAATTACGCCAAAGATGCTAGTGTGATTTTAGCCACACACTTGCTTAGTGATGTCCAAAAAATCATTGATGAAGCGATTTTTCTTAAAGAAGGCAAAGTGGCTTTATACCAAAGCTTAGAGCAAATCTTAAGCCAATACCCCTCTTTAGAAGAAGCATTCAAGGAGTCTTTTAAATGATAAAATTACTGAAATGGGAGCTTTCACGCAATCTATCCGCCTATCTTATTGTATGTGCGTTATATTGTATTTCTATGTTTCTTGCAGCTAATTTAAAATTTGTGTTTGAAGTAGAGAGTGCGTTTTGGGCTATCATCGCTATAATCTCTATTACAGCAAGTGTAGGGTCTTTTATGGGTTTAATAATCGTGCAATTTTTGACGATTATTAATTCTTTTGGCAAATATCTTTTTGGAGAATTTGGGCATTTGCTTTTTTGCTTACCCTTGAAACTTGATACGATTTTGATTGCCAAAATCCTAAGCAATGTGATTTTAATTGCTCTCTCAAGTCTGCTTGTGATTTTTGTTTTTTTGCAAGTGGTTTCTGTCTATGGTGATATAGAAGCTTTAAGTATGTATAGAGTAATCCTTGAAATCCTAACGAGGAAACCTTTAATAATTGTTTTTATTATCGTAGGGATTTTGGAAGCTTTGATGATGTTTTTGCTTGTTTTAACACTCCTTAATGTGTGGCATATCCAAAATTTTAGATTTATTATAGGCTTTTGCTTTTATATGGGCTTATATATTGTTATTAGTATCTTTAGTGCTGTCATTAGCGTGATGTTTTTTTCAAACTTTCAAGAAATGCTAGATTACGATATAAGAGGCACGGGCTTTTTGATTTATCAAATTTTGCTAGTAAGCCTTATTTCAGTCTTGCTTTATCTCTCGGCTAGATTTTTGATTATCCGTAAATTAGAATTAATTTAGGAGTGGAATATGAGGGCAACAATTGACTTACTCAAAGCCCATAATGAAATCAAAATCATCACACAAGAAGTTGATGTGAATCTAGAAATCCCTACCATTGCTTATTTGGAGGTTAAAAAAGAGGATTCCAAAGCCTTGCTCTTTACTAATCCTGTGGATAAAGCTCTAGGGATACACTATCAATACCCTGTCTTAATGAATCTTTTTGGGAGTTTTAGCCGTATTAAGCTTTTCTTTGGTGATATTGAAGCGATTGCTACTCAAATTGCTGATTTTATCAAAACCAAACCCCCAACAAATCTCCAAGAGGGCTTTAAAACACTTCATAACCTTATGAATTTGCGATTTTGTTCCCCCAAAATCCAAACCACAAAAGGACTTTGTCAAGAAGTTATCCATTATAGCGACACTTTAGATTTGGAATCTTTGCCGATTTTAAAGACTTGGAGTGAAGATGGAGGAAAATTTATCACAATGGGGCAGTGTTACACTCAAAGTCTTGATGGAAAAATCAAAAACTTGGGTATGTATCGTCTGCAAGTCTTTGACAAAAAACATTTGGGATTGCATTGGCAAATCCACAAAGACTCAATGCGTCTTTTAGAAGAATACCAACAAGCTAACCAAAAAATGCCAGTGAGTATCGGGATTGGCGGTAATCCACTCTATACTTGGTGTGCGACTGCTCCTCTCCCTAAAGGAATCTTTGAGCTTGCTCTCTATGGTTTTATTAAAAAGCAAAAACCAAAGCTTGTCCCTTGTGTTAGCAATCCCCTTAGTGTGCCTTATGATTGTGATTTTGTGCTTGAAGGTTGGGTTGACCCTCATAAACTCAAAGATGAAGGACGATTTGGAGACCATACAGGATTTTATACCCCCATTGAACCCTATCCGATTTTAGAGCTTAGTGCTATTACGCACAAAAAAAATCCTGTCTATCTTGCCACCATTGTAGGAAAACCGCCTTTGGAGGATAAATATTTAGGTTACCCCACAGAGAGGATTTTTCTCCCTCTTTTACAAACCACTACGCCCGATTTGATTGATTATTATATGCCAGAAAATGGGGTTTTTCATAATCTCATTTTAGCTAAAATTAAAGCAAACTTTCCTGCTAGTGCCGAGCAGAGTATGCACGCTTTTTGGGGAGTTGGACAGATGAGTTTTGTCAAACACGCTATTTTTGTTGGTGAAGATGCACCAAATCTAAATTCCAAAGAAATTATCCCCTATATTCTTAATCGCTTTTGTGTGCAAAAATGCCTCATTACGCACGGTATCTGTGATGCACTCGACCACGCTTCACCACAATACGCACAAGGCGGTAAGCTTGGCATAGATTGTGTGGATTATCAAAACCCTTACGATAAAAGCCCAAAAAATCAAACTCAACTTGAGATTTTAAATCAAGAGCAACTTATGCCAAAACTCAAAGAGATTTTTAATCATTTGGTTATAGTGCGGCAATTTTATACCCAAACCCAAAATCCTATCACATTACTAGGAGTCAATAAACAAGATTCCCTTACCCAAACACTTAATCAAGAAGCTCTTAAAAAGCTTGAAAAGCACCTTAGAATCCTTGTGATTTTAGACGCCCATAAAAATGATTTGGATAATTTGTATATGATTTTATGGCGAGTGGTTAATAATATCGATGCCAAAAGGGATATTGTCTTTGTGGGTAAAATAATAGTGATTGATGCAACCGATAAAAACGCAAAAGATGAATATTTCAGAGAATGGCCTAAAGAGACAGACTGCCAAAGAGAAATTCTTGATGAACTAGAAGCAAGAAATCTGCTTGGTAACTTAAATCATCAAGAACTAGAAGCCTTATACCAAAAATTCCATATTGATAAATCTTATGCCACAAATTTGGCAAATCTTGATAAATTAAAATAATCTTGACAAATTCAAGGCATAATTCCTAAAAATACAATAAGGATTTTCAATGCAAAATAATGCTATCCCTTCAAGGAAAGCTTGGCTAAAAGACTTGAAATCGCAAATCATTGATTTGAGGAATGAGGGCAAAGAAGATACACAAATAAGAAAAATCATTTGCAAAGAATTTTCCTCTTATTTAAGCACAACAGAATTTTGGATTCAAAAACTATTCTTTTTGCTGCTTTTTATCTTTGTGATTTTAGGCTTTCATATTAGCTATATTGTTTTAATGTGGGGTGCAAATCTCTATGATTTTAATGCTATCCTATCACCCTATATTTCGATTTTTTTATTTGGATTAATCGGCATTACCCTACTCTTTATTCTTGGGATTTGGATTAGCTTTTTTATAGATTGGTTTATATTTTATAAAGCACTTGATGAAAGCTTAGATGAGCAATTTTACCTCAAACTTTTGAGAAATTTTATTATTTTAATGCTGATAGGATTTGTGATTTTTATGATACTCGTTTTTTTGGTAGGAATCCAAATTTCAAATCTTTATGGCATACCTTTAGAAGAAATTATCAAACAAGCGTTATGGGAGATTTTTGATTAATTTGTATTGCAAGAGGCATTAGCCTCGTGATAATCTATGTTTTGGCGTCATTGCGAGAAAAATCACTAAGATTTTTCGTGGCAATCTCTAATTTAGCTTATTGTAACCATCTTTGCTTTGGATTTTAAAGATTAATTGAGATTATTTTAGATTGCTTCGGAACTAAACTTCCTCGCAATAACGGAATAAAATGCAATGACGAGGAATTATCTGATATGCCCCATAAACTCCTCTCTTGTGCGTGGATCGCTTTTAAAAAGTCCCCTAACTGCACTGGTTATCATTAGGCTATTTTGTTTTTCCACACCTCGCATTACCATACACATATGCTTTGCTTCAGCAACAACCATAACCCCCTTAGGTTGCAAAACCTCCATTAATGTATCAGCAATTTGGGAAGTCATTTTCTCTTGAATCTGCAATCGCCTAGAAAATACTTCAACCAAGCGAGCAAGCTTAGAAATACCCACAACCCTAGAATCTGGGATATAGCCAATAGAAATTTTACCAAAAAAAGGTAAAAGGTGATGCTCACAAATCGAGTAAAATTCAATAGCCTTAAGCACCACCATTTCATCACACGCCCCATCAATAAATACGCGTCCTAATATCTCTTTGGGATTGCTTTTATACCCACTAAAGAGATACTCCCAACTTTGAATAACCCTTTTTGGTGTATCAAGCAACCCTTCTCTTTGCCTATCTTCTCCAATAAAATCAAAAAATTTTCTGATATTTTCTTCCATTTTTGTTTCCTTATTTTTATTTCTCCAAATCTCTACAATGACACGCTATCTTTTTACTTACCTAAAAGTGCCTTAATGCGATTAGGGATACTTGGGTGTGTGCTAAACACTTCTTTAGGGTCAAAGATATACAATGCCCTTCTAGTAGGATTATTATCAATTTGTGAAAAATCAGATTGAGCGTAATTTTCACTAATTTTTTGTAATGCCTTAATCATAGAATCACTCTCGCCCATCAAATAAGCTGCTCCAGAATCCGCCATATATTCACGACTACGACTCAAAAACATTTGCAAAACAAGCGTTAAAAGCGGAAGTATAATTTGTAAAATCAATAAAATGCTCCGAGCAAGATTTGCTCCTTTTTCCCTTGAATTTCCCAAAAATAAAAAAACGCCATAATTCACAACCAAAAGCATAATATTGCTTAAAATACCCACCATTAGTGTAAGACGAATATCGCCGTGGCGAATATGGCTTAGCTCGTGAGCTACAACAGCTTTTAACTCGTTTCTTGTAAGTTTTTGGGCTAAAGTTGTCGTAACAGCAATTAAAGAATTGCTAGAATCCCAACCGCTAGCAAAAGCATTCATATAAGGAGCGTCCATAAGATAAAGCTTAGGGGTAAAGTCTATCCCTGCTTCCTTAACAAGCTCACTTAAAATCCCACTTAACTCTTTTTCAATAGCATTAGCCTCACTGCCTCGTAGGATTTCTTTGTATTGAGAGCCACTTAATAAAATCCCTTTAAAATGGCTAATACTATAAAACACCATTCCCAAAGCAACGCAAATCAGGGCTAAAGTTACCCACGGGATAGTTTGGGCTGTTAATAAAACATAAAATCCATAATCGAGACTTGGAGCATTAATCCGCACAATATCCACTAATAAGCCCACAAAAATAAAAATAAAAACATACAAAGCAATCACGCAGTTTGTCTTGAAACGATTTTTGGCAATAATAGTATCAAAATTCATTGGACTCCTTATTGAGTAAATTTATCGCACTCGCTAGATTCATCACTTTGGCATTCTTGATGAGCTAACTCCCTTAAAAAATTTGTCGCATACGCTCCTTTGGGTAGATAAAATTGCAATTCTCCTTGAGCCTCTTCTTCTTTATAGCGGTATTGAATCTGCTCAGGAAAAATCCACGCATAACGTCTCTGCCCTACACTAAGAATCCTATTATCATAAAAAGGCTCTTCAAAGATTCCAGCAATTTGGCTTGTTGGAGGACATTTTTTGCCACTTAATAATCCCATTACAGAGACTTGCTTTTCTACAAAACGCAAAGTATCTTGGGAGAGATTCTCCTCTTGAGCAAAAAAGTTTCTCCCAAAAGGATAATGGCATAGACAATCCCCTGTAAAGATTTTAAAAAAATGGGGTTGATTTTGGAGATTTTGACAATATTGCTTCTCTTTAAAAATTAAAGGGATTTGATAATCAGGCAAAAAAGATTGCAGGGCTTTAAAAATCTCGGTGCTTTTGGAAGAATTAATTAAAAAAGAAAGATTAAGTCTTAAAGAAAGCCATTGATTAAACAAATGACTCTGATAGGCACTGATTAAAAAATTCGCAATTTTCTTGGAACGTGGCTTTTTCTTTCCCTCAATAATCTCTAACCCTTGCAAAAAATTATTCCCCTCTTGTCCAAAACGTTGATAACCAAAATAATTAGGAATACCATAAATTTTAATTTTTTCTATAATATTTAAAATTTTTTGGTTATTGAGGGAATCAATCTTTTTAAGATTAATAAAAAAATGATTTCCTTTGAGGTGTCCGATTTTAATTTTATTGTGATGATAAGTTTGTTCTAAAATCTTAATCAAAGGGTGTTTAAAATGAGCAAAAATCTTATTATCAACTTGTTTTTTAGGGAAGCTAAGGTATTGAAAAGTCAAAGCATTTTTGTCCTTTAAACCCGCATAACCGATTTCTTTTTCTTTGATACCAAAAATACTAGAGAAAGTTTTAATAAGCTCAAAAGTAGTGAGATTCTTTTTTCTCACTTTTAAGATTAAATGCTCACCCTCTCCGCTAAAATCATAAAGAGGGATTTCCTCAACCACAAAATCCCTCGCACTAGGCTTAAAATAAAAACTAATAGGAGCGTGAGTGTAGGCAAATGCACAATTCATTAAAATGTGGCTTAATGGCAACCACAACCACCACAGCAACCGCCCTCGTGATGATGTCCTCCAGAATGCAAACCGCAATTTAACTCATTCTCTGTTGCTTCACGCACTCCTAAAACCTTGACAATAAAATGCAACTCCTTACCGGCTAAAGGGTGATTGTAATCAATAATCACATTATCATCATTAAAATCTTTGACAATCACTTGCACAGTTTCACCATTTTCACCTTGCCCAAAAAGCGTCATTCCTTGCTGCAAATCAATCCCGCTAAATTGGTCTCTTGGGACTTCTTGTACATATTCAGAAAAATACTCTCCATAGGCATTTGCAGGAGCTACAATGACTTCTTTTTCTTCACCTTCTTCCATATGGGCGACTGCTTCTTCAAGTCCTTTGATAATATGCCCTGCTCCCATAATAAATTCTAGAGGTTTCTCGCCCTTGTTAGAATCTAAAATTTCATTACTTCCTGTCTCTTTTACTTCGTATTCAATACTTACGACACAATTATTTTCTATCATTTTATTCCTTTACTAATTAGTTAAGAAGTGTTTTGGCTTCTTTAGCTTCCTGTGATTTAGGGTAGAGTTTCACTAAAGTTTCCAAAAATTTTTTGGCATTATCTTTTTCGTTAATGGCTTCAAATGATTTTGCACTATTAAGCATCAAACGGGGCATATAATCGGCTTTATCATAACGTGTAGCACTTGTTTTATAATAATAAATAGCATCTTCATAACGTTTTTGCTCAAATGCAATCTCGCCGAGTAAATAATTCCCTTTTGCAGGCTTATGCATTTTTTCTACCGCATATTTGAGATTAAGTTCAGCTTCTTCATATTGCTTATCTTTTAAAAACTTCTCCCCATTTGTAAATGCTACGGAAGCATCTTTAGGGACAGAGGATTTTTCTCCTTCTTTAGGTTTTTCCTCTGTCTTTTTTTGTACTTGTTGGGATTCTTTGGTTTCTTGTTTATCTTGTGCTAAATCTGTGGGTGTTAGCGTTGCATTATTATCTGTGCTGTTTTCTTGATTCTTTTCTTGTTTCGATTTTTCTTTATTTTCTACAGCTTTGTTGCTTAGCTCTTTAGGCTTTTCTTGAAGAGCTTTAAGCGTTCCTATTTCTTTTTTTAAAGAATCGATTTCTTGCTTGGTTTGTTGATTGTTTTTGGTAATTAAATCTCCCAAAGCAGTGATACTCTGCTTGAGTTTCTCAATATTCTCATTTTGAAGGGCAAAATTAGAATCCACGTGTGTTTTCATTGCATTCAAAGTCGTATTATTATCTTCGTTTAAACGGACAAATTTATTAGAATTACTCTGAATCCTTTGGATTTGTCCTTCCAAAACACTTTTTAATCCCTCTTGTGATTCCTCTAGCGTTTTTACGCGGTCAGAAAGATTAAAAAGTTTTTCATTGATAATAGCAGTTTCTGATTTGGGTGGCACTTCACCACCAGCATTAAATGCTGATGGCTCCGCTAAAGCAAAACTAACACCCACTAAAGTTAATAATAATTTTTGCAATCTTATTCCTAAAAACTAAGGTAACATTTTAAAAGTTACTTTTCTGTTTTCAGCCCAACAAGCCTCTGTCTTACTTGTACAAGTTGGTTTGCTTTCACCATAGCTTACAAGAATAATTTTAGATTGACTTACACCTTTTGCAACTAAAGCATCACGCACCGCTACGGCTCTTTTGAGACCTAAAGCGTAATTGTATTCATCTGTTCCCCATTCATCAGTGTTTCCTTCAATTCTTGTGGTTAATGGGGATGCTGCTATTGAAGTGAGCACCATAGCATCATTGTCAATAACACCTTTCATATCAGGACGGATATTGAATTTATCAAAATCAAAGAAAACATTTTGCAAATAAGCTTCAATGTAGTCAATCCTGTCTTCTACACTCACAAAGTTATCCCTAGAGCCATTAAATGGTTGAGTACCATACCTTTCTGTGCCACTAGTTTGAGTTTGCATATCTGTAGTTTTAACACTACAACCTGTTACCAATAAAGCCGCTGCTAATGAACTTAAAACTAAAAGTTTTTTCATTTGTTCTCCCTATTTTAAAAAATGATTTCGGATTATAGCATATTTTTTAAATAACTCAAATAAAATTGAAAACTTTACCAATCCATAGATTGAATAACATTACCTTTTAAAGGAAATAAAAGTGTTTTGTTATAGTTGAGTCGTATAATCCCTAAGGCACTTTGATTACCTTCGTGTTTAATATACATTATGGTTTCACCATCATTAGAAAATCTTGGGAGCTGATTGACTCCATTAGCACTTAATCGGCGAATAAAATCACTTTGTGTTGAAATAAGGTATAAATTGAAAGTATTGCGATTAAACTCTTCACTTGTTTCACGGCTAGAATAAACAATATAATTGCCATAAGCACTTGCTGCATTATTGTTTCTGCCGTGGAATACCATTTGTTCAACATTCCCTGAACTCTCTCCACTTATAGGAATAGCAAAAACATTAGGATAACCTAGCCTATCAGAAATAAACATTACTCTTTTTTCATTTTCGATAAAATTTCCACTCACATCAATTCCATTATAATGAGTTAAACGATTAGTTTTCCCACTAGCAACATCATAGAGATAAATATCAGATTGCTCGTTAGGTGCCATTGTCAAGAGGAGTTTGCTGCCATCTTTACTCACATCAGAAGCAACCAACATACCATTACTGCTTAACATTTTGGTATTCGTTTGTGTTTGCAAATCATATCTAAAAAGCGTGGGTTTATCTAAGTATTTAGTATAATAAAAAACACTTTGCTCCTCATTTGCCCATTTAGGAAAAATATTTAACCCTCCTTGCAAAATTCTTTTTTTATAAGTGAGCGTATAATCAGCATAAAGGATTTCACTTTCTCCGGGAGTTGTGTAATAAGCAAGAATAACTTTGCGAGTTAGCCAATCCACCTTGGGAGCTTTAATATAATCATTAATATCAATAGCAACTTTATGCACCAAAAAAGGATAAGCATCCGCTTCATTTAAAGTGTATTCTTTACTAAAAGCTAAATTACCCGCATTAATATCATAAAGCTGCAAACTCACAAGCAGTCCATTATTTTTTCTTTCTGCTTTTATTCTTGCTACCAAATCCATTTTAAGCTGACGATATTCATCAATATTAAAAACAAGAGCAGGAGTTTGAGCCTCCTCTGATACTGCAAAATGTCCTGTTACTTTCAAATCAGCAGCAAGCATTTTGCTAACTTTTAATCCAAACTCCTTTTGGCTGTATTCCTTCCCTATATCTTGAACAATGATTTTTGGAAGACTACCAAATTTTTTTACTACTTCAAGAGTGGCATCAATATCTTGAGCCCCAAAAGCCATTCCCATACAACACATTAAAAGAAAAAAGATTCTTTTCATCTTTACACCTCTGTTTTAAAAGTTACAATAATATTGGTTTGATTCCCGCCTTCAAATTTTGGAAATTCTTGCTGTCGCATTATATCCAAAAACTCCTCTAATGCTTTATCAAAATCAGCATTTCCTGAAAATTTCATAATCTTATACGCAAAATCTCCTTTATTGTTAATGGTAATTCTTACCTCGGCTTGGTATTGATTAGAAAGCCTCATAGGATTCCAACGACTTGCTAAAATCTCGTGAATTTTAGCATAAAACTCATCAAATTCACCCTTAGGTGCAGAAAAACTCATCGTTTGTTTGACATCTAAATTAGACATAATTTGCTGTAATTCCTTATCGAGCGTATCTTCCTCTTTTTGAGAGCTTTCTTGTGCTTTTTTCTTTTTGGCAACAACATCATTAGTGCTTTGGGGCTTTAGAGCTTCTTTTGGCGTAGGCTTTTTGGAATCCACTTGGGCAAAAAGCTTATTAATCCCTAATCCTGCATTAGCAGTTTTTGAAGCACTTTCTTTTTTGACAGGAATTTTTTCAACTTTTTTTTCTTGAACTTTAGGAGTCGCTTGGACATTGGTTATTACAGGTTGTTTTTCCTCTATAAGAGCCACATTAAAGCTAGTTTCTTTATAAGTAGTGTATTGTTTGACTTCTTTTTGTGGTGAAAAAAATTGTAGGATTAAGAATAAAACAACAAGAGTATAACTAAGGATAGAAAGAATTCCGCTTGTAAGCCACAAAGAAAAATTAGCCATCTGTCACCAATGAGACCCTTAAAAATCCTGCTTGTTTTGCAATTTTTAAAATAAAAATCACATCGTCATATTTAAGGTTTTTATCCGCACGAATATAAACTTGTGTATTTTTATCATAACCATTAGAAAAATTAGTAAAAAAATCAGGAAAATTTTCAAAATCTAAAATATCATCTTTTAAATAAATTTTTTTAGCCAAATCAACACGAATATCAATCTTGGTTTCTTCTTCTAATTTGGAGGTTTTTGAGCCTTGAGGTAGGGCAATATCTTCTTGATAAACAATCACGGGTGCTGTTACCATTAAAATGGCTAAAAGCACAAGCATAATATCAACTAAAGGTGTAATATTAAGCTCTGGATTATCGTCCCAATCAAATATTTGCCTCATTAATAACTCAATTTATTCTGAACTTTTGTGATTTTCATTTGAGGAAATCAAAAGGTCAATTTGTAATCGCAAATAAGTATTAAGCTCAAAAATTTTTCGCTTTAAAACCAAATTAAAAGAATAGGCAGGAATAGCCGTTAAAATCCCTGCAGCAGTTGCAATAAGAGCTTTTGAAATAACAGGAGCAATCACATCTAATGTTGCTTTGGAATTAACCCCTAATTTTGAGAAAGCATCAAGAATTTCTACCACCGTCCCAAACAAACCAATAAAAGGAGCAGTTGAGGCGACTATGCCTAAAAAAGTCAATCCTATCGTTACTTCTTTAATCGCTTTATCCAAACTATACTGCAACATTGTTTCTGTAATTTTTTTATCAATATTTTTCAAATTATTTGCCAAAAGTGATTTGGAAGATAAAGTCATTTTACCCATCAAAAGAGATTCTAGGCATTCCCTTTCATAACCTAAATGGGAAGTAAGCGAAACATATCGGTAAATAAAAATCCAAATCACTATAATAAAATAAAATGAAAGCCACCCCAAAACAATAAGGGGAATCAGTCCAAGACTGCTAAATAAAGAAAAATCTAAACTCACAAAGCACTCTTGGCAACATTTTCGATATGAGAAACAACCATAGATACCGCAACTTTATTGTCTGTGGATTCCTCAAGTAACTTTTTGGCTTTTTGAATCGCTTGAGCAATTTCACTTTCATTGTTACCACTAATATCAACTGCCCCTTCAGCAAGGACATCAACGCTTCTTTCATCAACTTTAGCGTGTCCCCAATTAATTGCGACAATCTCTTTGCTAGAATCTTCTTTTTCAATTTCAATAACACCGGTTGTTAAAACTGTAACGACACCAATATGCCCGGGCAAAACACCAAATTCCCCTTCAATTCCGGGCAGGGTTACGCTTTTGACATTATTAGAGAAAATTTTACCTTCTGGTGTTACAATGTCTAGTTTTAAGGTTTCCATTAAAACTCCTTAAGCATTAGCCTTCATTTTTTCGGCTTTTTCAAGAACTTCATTGATATTACCCACCATATAGAAAGCATTTTCAGGAATATGGTCATATTTACCTTCTAAAATTCCTTTAAATCCTTCTAAAGTTTCTTGTAAAGTTACATATTTACCCGGACTTCCTGTAAAAACTTCGGCAACAAAGAAAGGTTGTGAGAGGAATCTTTCGATTTTTCTTGCTCTTTCTACGACTTTTTTATCTTCTTCTGAAAGTTCATCCATTCCTAAAATAGCAATAATATCTTGCAAATCTTTATATTTTTGCAAAACTTGCTGAACGCTTGTTGCTACTTTATAATGCTCTTCACCGACTACTTGAGGGTCAAGGATTCTTGAAGTAGAATCCAAAGGATCAACAGCAGGATAAATACCTTTTTCAGCGATTTTTCTATTCAAAACCGTTGTGGCATCAAGGTGGGCAAAAACCGATGCTGGTGCGGGGTCTGTCAAGTCATCAGCAGGCACATAAACCGCTTGAACGGAAGTGATAGAACCTTTCTTGGTTGAAGTAATTCTCTCTTGCAATTTACCCATTTCACTTGCCAAAGTTGGTTGATAACCCACCGCTGAAGGAATCCGTCCTAAAAGTGCGGACATTTCTGAACCTGATTGTGCGTATCGGAAAATATTATCGATAAACATTAACACATCAAGCCCTTTTTCATCACGGAAATATTCCGCCATTGTCAAACCGGTAAAAGCGATTCTGTTTCTTGCTCCCGGTGGTTCATTCATTTGCCCATAGCAAAGGGCAACTTTATCCAAAACGCCTGATTCTTTCATTTCGTGATACAAGTCATTTCCTTCCCTTGTCCTCTCACCTACACCTGCAAAAACTGAATAACCGCTATGTTTAAAAGCAACATTATGGATGAGCTCCATAATAACAACGGTTTTACCTACACCTGCCCCACCAAATAATCCAACTTTACCCCCTTTGGAGTAAGGTGCAAGCAAATCAACAACTTTAATACCTGTTTCAAACATTTCTGTTTTGGTGCTTTGATTTTCAAAACTGGGTGCTGTTCTATGGATTGACCATTTTTCAGGATTTTTAAGCTCTTCGCCACCATCAATCACATCACCAGTAACATTCAAAATTCTACCCAAAACTTGTTCGCCCACAGGAACGGTGATAGGATTTCCTCTTGCGGTTACCTTTTCTCCCCTTATTAAGCCTTCTGTCATATCCATAGCAATCGCACGGATACGATTATCTCCAATATGTGCTGCAACCTCTAACACAAGTTTTCTGCTTTTACCATCAACGGCAAAATCAATATCAAGTGCCTCATTAATCGCGGGTAGATAGGATTCAAAATCAACATCTACCACTGGACCCATAACTTGAACTATTTTTCCAACCATTTTCACTCCTTATTTCATTGACTCAACGCCAGTATTAATTTCAACCAATTCCGTTGTGATTGCTTCTTGTCTCGCTTTATTATAAGCAATCGTTAAAGTTCTTGCTAACTCACCTGCATTATTTGTTGCTGCGTCCATTGCTTGCATTCTTGCACTATGTTCAGCAGCCAAAGAATCAACCAAGGCATAATACATACTAAATTCCACATATTTGCTTGCAAGCTGATTTAAAATCTCATTTTCTTGCTCATTAGGTTCAACTTCCAAAATTGAAGCACATTCATTAGGAATCTCAATACCTTCAATAGGAAGAAGCTGTGAGACTTTCATCTCTTGAGAAATCATATTTTTAAATCCATTATGCACCAAAATCACTTTTGAAGTCGCACCTTTGAGATAGTCCTCTACTGCTTTATTGACAAAATCAGCTGCACGACTATAATCAGGCGTTGCACTCAAACCTATGGCACTATCTAAGATTTCAATCTCATTGAATTTAAAATACTCTATCGCTTTTTTGCCAATCACACGCAAACGCACCTTGATTTTTTGAGTTTTGTATTCCGCAACAATACGATTGACTTCTTTAATGGTGTTAATGTTAAATCCACCACATAAACCCTTATCAGCAGTCACCAAAACAATATCAACAAATTGAGAATCTTTATTGCCGAGTGAAAAATAAGGATTATCTTGAACATTATCCCCACTCGCTACTTTCGCCTTAATTTCACCCAAAACTTCTACAATCTTTGACGCATACATTTTAGAACGTCTTGCCATTTCATCTGCTTTTTTGAGCTTAGATGTAGAAACAAGCTTCATTGCACGCGTTGTTTTTTGTGTATTAAGAACGCTTGAAATTTGTTTTCTAATATCTTTTAGGTTGTTTCCCATAACAACTCCCTATTTATGCCGAAAAAGAGGATTTAAACTCTTCAAGGGCTTTGCGAAGTGTTTCTTCAATATCTTTATCAAGCATTTTTTTAGAACGAATATCTTCAAAAATTTGAGGATATTTTGCTTCTAAGAAAGGATATAAATCTGCCTCAAATTTTGTAATGTTTGAAACAGCCACATCATCCATATATCCTCTTGCACCTGCAAAGATAATTACTACTTGTCTTTCAATCGGTAGAGGAGAATAAGGTGGCTGTTTTAAGACTTCAACCATTCTTTGTCCTCTATCAAGTTGTTTTCTACTTGACTCATCAAGGTCAGAGGCAAATTGTGCAAAAGCTTGTAATTCTCGGTATTGTGCCAAGTCAAGTCTTAATGTACCAGAAACTTGCTTGGTTGCTTTGATTTGTGCAGCACCCCCAACCCGAGAAACTGATAAACCGACATTAATTGCTGGTCGTATCCCTGAGTTAAACAAATCTGTTTCTAGGAAGATTTGCCCATCAGTAATAGAAATAACATTCGTAGGAATGTAAGCTGCCACATCTCCTGCTTGTGTTTCGATAATAGGTAAAGCAGTTAGAGAACCTGCTCCTAATTCATCATTAAGCTTACTTGCTCTCTCAAGTAATCTTGAATGCAGATAGAAAACATCTCCCGGGAATGCTTCACGACCCGGAGGACGTCTTAAAATCAAAGACATTTCACGATAAGCAACAGCGTGCTTACTCAAATCATCATAAACAATCAAAGCGTGTCTTGAATTATCGCGGAAATATTCTCCCATTGTTACACCCGCATAAGGAGCAAGGTATTGCATTGCTGCAGAATCTGAAGCCGGAGCATTAACAATAATTGTGTATCCCATAGCCCCGTGTTCTTCAAGCTTTCTAACCACTTGAGCAACGGTGGATTCTTTTTGTCCAATAGCAACATAAATACAAACAACATTTTGCCCTTTTTGGTTAATGATAGTATCAATTGCTACCGTTGTTTTTCCTGTTTGTCTATCCCCAATAATAAGCTCTCTTTGTCCTCTTCCAATAGGCACGAGAGCATCAATAGACTTCAAACCTGTTTGCAAAGGCTCATGCACAGATTTTCTTGCCATAATACCCGGTGCTTTTTCTTCCATAAAGCGATACTCTGTTGCTTCAATCGCACCTTTTCCATCAATAGGCTCTCCTAAGGTATTCACAACACGTCCCATTAGAGCATCACCTACAGGTACTTGCAAAAGTTTGCCAAGTCGTTTGACTGAAGTTCCTTCTTTGATTGCTTTTCCAGCACCTAAAACCACGACACCAACACTGCCTTCTTCTAAGCTTGAAGCAAGTCCCTTATCACCTGTATCAAACTCCACCATTTCAAAACTCATTGCATTTTTAAGTCCATAGACTTTTGCAACACCATCAGCATAAGCAATCACTTTTCCCGTTTCTGCAATATTTAAGTCAAGCTCAAAATTATCAATTCGTTCTTTGATGATTGAGCTAATTTCATCTGCTTGTAATTTCGCTACCACTACAACTCCTTATTTAGTAAAATTAAAATGCACGCAAAATATGATTTTTTAAATCATTAATGAATTTCTCTTGAGAAAAAGAAACTTCAACGCCTAAATCTTCAACAACAAGCTTAATTCCTGATTCTGACACAACTTGCTGCTCAACAAGTAAATTGACACCCAATTTTTGACTAAACTTCTGCTCAATCTCTTTTAGCAGAGCATTATCATAGCTTTCTGAAACTATTAATTTCGCCAAATACTCTTTATTGTGTGAAGCAATTTCGGAAGAAAGCTCAATATAAAGCTCCTGAAAAATATCCAAACGATTGTGAAGTGCTAAGATTTTAATAAAATTTGTCATCTTCGCATTCGCTTTGTTTTCAAGAATCTGTTCTAGAATAAAACTTTCTTTTTGTTTAACATCAAGATAAGGAGATTCCACAATATCCCTAAATTTTGGAATTTCATATGCACTTGCTAAAACCTGAAGTGTCGTTTGAAAAGCCTTTAAGTCCTCTTGGCTGTTACCTTTAACTAAAGCTTTAATGTATCGTTTTGCAATCAAATCTTTCATTAGGCTGCCTTTCTCAACAAGGCTTCAACAAGAATCTTTTTGTCTAACACCACAGCATCTTTATTTAAAAATTCAGACAAAATCTCATCAATGATAACTTTTTCCATTTTTCTTCTTTCAAAGCTCACATTTTCATTGAATTGACGCACCAAATTTTCAACCTCAATCCTCGCACTTTCCTCAATCTTTTTAGCAGCAATTTCTGCTTCCTTATGAGCTGATTCGACAATCTCCTTTGCAATTTTTTTTGCCTCATCGACTCTTTGGGCTGCTTTTTGTTTTTCTTTTTTAGATTCTCTAAGTTTTTCTTGAATCTTTGACAAAGAACTTGCAATCCCTTCCCGTCTTTCTATAAAAATTGCTTTGATTTTATCTGCCGCAAAATAATAAATCAGGGCAAAGAAAATCACAAAGTTAATTAGCCTCTCAATAATATCTACATCGCCTTCCTCTGCTGCCAAAAGCAAGCAAGGAGATATAAGTAAAAACAAAAGTGATAATTTTTTTGGCATTCTCCCTCCTAATTATAATTTACCCAATTTAGCTTTTAAGCTTTCTTTGAAAATAGGAAGCTGTGGTAGCAAAGAATTTCTTAACTTTGTCTTCTCCTCCTCTAACCCCTGCACAAACTCATTATATTTTTGAGCCAACTCATCTTTCTTTTGAGAGATTTTTACTTCTGCACTTTCTTTTGCCTTATCCTGTGCTTTGTTTTTAATCAATGTTGCCTCTTGCCTTGCTTGCTGCAAAATCTCCTCTGCCTCTTTTTGTAGGGCTTTAATTTCTGTCGCATTTTCTTCGACTCCTTGACTATCCTTTTTGATAGAAATATCTCTTGCGTCCATAAAAGCCAATAAAGGCTTATATAAGATATGATTTAAAAGATAAATCAAAATCAAGAAAATAACAAATACCAAAGCCATCACCCAAGGAGTTGGGATAATAGTCATTTGAACTCCTTTCTTTAAAATTTAAATCATTGCCTTATTTTAACACGATTTTTCTAAGTTATGCTTAAAAAACTCAATTAGGTAAAATATTAAGGAATTTCCTTACCTCATCATTGTTACGAAATTCTACAATTAATTTATTTGTATTTTGGGAAACTTTAAATTTTTTTTGACTTAAAATTCCAAGAACTTCCTGAATTGCTTTTGTTAAATCTTGATTTTGAGGAGCTTCTTTCTTGTTATTCTTAGGTGTTAGCTTAAAAGAAGTATTTTCTTTGAGATTTTTAACTATCTTTTCTGTTTCATGCACACTTAATTTTTGCCCAATCACAGAATCAGCCACCAATCTTTGATTTTCTTTGCTTAGAGTAACAAGCATTTTAGCGTGTCCTTGGGAGATTTTGTTCTCTAAAATATCTTTTTGGACACTCGAATCTAACTCTAATAATCTTAAAGTATTTGTAATTTGGGCTCTTGATTTGGAAAGTCTTTTGGCAACTTCCTCGTGTGTGATTCCATAATCTTCAATTAATTCTTTATAAGAATGAGCTAAATCAATGGGATTTAAATCCTCTCTTTGGATATTTTCAATAAGAGCTAATTCCCGTAGTTTATCTTCTTTAACATCAGCAATAATCACTTTAATGCTTTGTTTATTAGCAATCTTACTTGCCCTTAGTCTTCTCTCTCCAGCAATCAAATAATATTCATCAGGATTTTTTGTATCCTCATAAACTAAAATCGGTTGCAATAATCCGTGTTCTTCAATCGATTGGGCTAATTCTTTGAGACTTTCTTCATCAAATATTTTTCTTGGCTGCAGAGGATTAGGCTTGATTTTGTTAATATCAATCTCAACCACTAGTCCAGAGCTATCATTTAAATCATTTTGGTAAGCTTCCTCTACTTCACCCAAAATTGCACTTAAACCTCTACCTAACCCCGCCTTTTTTTTAGTAACCATTATGCCCCCAAAATTGCTTTTGCAAGATTTTGATACGCTACATTTCCTTGAGAACGCACATCATACAAAATAATAGGCTTACCAAAACTTGGCGATTCTGCAAGTTTAATGTTTCTTGGAATCGCAACCGCACATTCTTCATTGTTCCCTTTAATTAACTGATTGCTGAAATGTTGTAATAAATCCGCATAAACTTGACGCGATAAATTATTTTGAGCACTATACATTGTAGGCAATAATCCTCTTATGGTAAGTTTGGGATTAATCTCTTTTTTTAACAGATTAATGGTATTGAGCAGTTGAGCTAAACCCTCTAAAGCGAAAAATTCACATTGAATGGGAATAATAACGGAATTAGAAGCACTCAAAGCATTAATCGTTAAAGGTCCCAATGCAGGTGGGGAATCAATAATAATATAATCATAAGTATTAATCACTTCTTCAATCTTTTTTTTCAAAATCAGCTCACGTCCATTCCGTTTTTGACTATAAAATTCTTTCTCTATCCCTACAAGTCCAATATTAGAAGGAGCAAGGTGCAAGGTTGGAATCTCTGTTTTTTGTATGATTTGCGATAAAGTTTTTGTCCCAATTAAAACGTGATAAATATTAAATTCAATATTATTGCGATGAAATCCAAAACTTGTTGTTGCATTTGCTTGTGGATCTGCATCAATAAGTAAAACTTTCTTTTCTGCAACCGCCAAAGAAGCAGCGAGATTGACTGCTGTTGTTGTTTTTCCTACCCCACCCTTTTGATTTGCAATCGAAATAACTTCACACATAGATTACCCCATTATCTTAAACTATAAAATCTCTTACCCTCAATCAAAATAGAGCCATCATCACATAAAATAGCCTTCTCTAACTCCATAAGCTGACCTTGGTAATGAAATTTTTGCTTCAAATTAAAAGAGAATTCTAACTTATATTGACTGAAAATTTGCTTCCACGAATAATAATTTATTTTTTTTATTAATTCTTTGAGTAACATCTCTTTATCAATGCCTATATCTAGGGCTTTTAGATTATTTTCACTCACAAGATTAAGCCCAATCCCCACGATAATCGTTTCTTGTATTTTTGTGCTTATGATTCCGCCGATTTTACAATCTCCCAAATAAAAATCATTTGGCCACTTTAACCAAACTTTAGAACCTTTTTCTGCCAAAATTATTTTCAGTAAAAATCCATAATAAATAGAGAGGGATTGAGAAGGCAAATCTTGCGGCAGGGATTTTAAATCAAGAGCAAAAGAAAAATACAATCCCTCTTTCACACTCTGCCAAGTATTACCGCGACTCCCAATCCCTTGTGTTTGCTTTTGTGTGGTTACCAAAATAGGAGCTTGATAGGCTTTAGATTTAATTTTGTCAATAAGCCAAAGTTGCGTGGATTCTAGCTCATCAAAATGCAAAATTTCCATCTAGCACAAAATATCACCCACTTTGAGTCTTTTTCCGCACAAATACTCATAGGCTGAAATACTCTTTTTTGAAGGGGCTTGAAGCGAGTGTATCCAAATGCTCCCTTTTAAGCAGCCCACCAAAACTTTCTCTTTATAAATGACTAAAATTTCTCCTTGTTGGTAAGTCCCCTCATTGCTGTGCAAAAACACTCCTTTGAGTTTAACACCATTTTTTAAAAAAATCTCTGGCCAACCCTCATAAGCCAAAGCCTTTCTTACAATCTCTCTTGCGTTACAAAAAGCAACCAAACCAAAATCTTTTTTGATTTTCTTGCACAAAATCTTATCACAATGAGTTTGTGAAAAACCCACAATCTCTTTTTCTCTCTCTAAATAATCTAAAGTCAATTCCGCAGCGGCTTCAGAGAGTTCCAAAAAGAGTTCATTAGCATTTTGTCCTACATTTCTTATTGCCTTAAAGCCCAAAATATCGCCATTATCTAAACCCTCTTCCATTTTCATTGCTGTAATACCAAAATAATCTTCTGCTTTTAAAATACTCTCTTGAATCGGACTTGCCCCGCGATATTTAGGAAGAATAGAAGCGTGTAGATTCACACAAGGGGCAAGTTGCAAAATGGATTTGGGCAAAATCTTCCCGTATGCTGCTACAATAATCTTATCAAAATACAAAGATTTAAGCTGTTTTACAAAGGCATTATCAAGTGTTTCTGGCTGAAAAATTGGGACTTGCAATCCTTTGGATAAAAGCAATTCTTTTGTTTTAGGCATTTTAATTTGATGATTTCTACCTGCTTTTTTGTCAGGCTGACAAACCAAAGCGACAAGGTTGTGATGTTTGATGATTGCTTCTAAAATAGAAGCTGCATAATCAGGTGTCCCCATAAAAACAATATTCATCTTTTTCATCTTTTTCTCCTCAAAAATTTTCTAGTGAAAATAATGTCCCTGAAATTTGCTTATTTTCTAACAAAAAAGATTTTAAAACTTGTAAATTATTTCCATTAGAAAGAAACATTTTTCGTTTTCTTTTTAAAAGAAAATCGGCAGCTTTGAGTTTGGTTACAATTCCGCCTGTGGCAAAGGCATTATTAGGGGTTGCTTGTGCCATTAACGCTTCTTTATCAATACAAGATACAAGGGGATACCTCTTAGCTTCCGTATTTTTAGAAGGATTACTATCATAATACCCCTCAATATCGCTTAAAATCGCTAATAATTCGGCATTAAGATAATGAGCGACATACGCAGAGAGCTGGTCATTTTCTCCAAATTCAAGGGCTAATTCGCCTGTTGCAGTTGTATCATTTTCATTAATAATAGGCAAGATTTTATTTTGCAATAAAACTTCTATGGCATTTCTCACATTTTGCGTGCGTTTGCGGGAATCAAAATCATAAGCAGAGAGCAAAACTTGTGCAACAATAATATTATAGTTTTCAAAAATTTTTGTGTAAGCTTGCATTAATAAAGGTTGCCCAATAGCAGCTAAAGCCTGTTTATTAGGGAGAATCTTTTTATCAAGTGGAATCTTTTTAAAACCCGTAGCCACTGCCCCAGAGCTTACCAAAATCACTTCATATTTTACACGTAAGGTTGCAATCAAATCTGCTAATGCTTCAAATCTTTCTTCATTAATAAATTGATTTTTCACTAGAATTGAACTGCCAACTTTAATAACAATCCTATTTTTAGCCTTATATTCCTTTGTCATTTTATTCCTTTGATTGCTTCATAAAGTAAATATTTTAGAGCCTCCGAATTTTCTTTTTGCACACTTGAAGCAGCAATCACAAAAAGTGGCTCATTCTTTGAAGTTAAATTTTCATTAATAAAACACAAAGGGGTTGTGGAATGTTTTTTAAAATTAAAATTCATCACTCTCAAAAATTCCTCCAACGCCTCTTTTTTATCGACTCTAGCATCACTTTTAGAAAGCACAATCCCATAAGGTTTGCAAGAGAGTATTAAGCTAAAATTTTCAAGCTCACTCTTTAGGGTATTAAACTGCTCATTTAAGCTACGATAATTAACCATATCCAAGACAAAAAGTAAAAACTTTGTCCGCTCGATATGCCGTAAAAACTGAATCCCTAAACCTTTTCCTTCACTTGCTCCGCCGATAATTCCGGGAATATCTGCCATTACAAAAGAATAATAATCCCCAATAGGAACAATTCCCAAAGAAGGCACAAGTGTAGTAAATTCATAATCAGCAATTTCAGGCTTAGCGTGAGATAACACTGAAATAAGCGTTGATTTTCCGACATTAGGAAAACCCACCAAGCCCACATCAGCAATCAGTTTTAATTCCAAGCGGATATTTTTGCTTATCCCCGCTAAACCTTTTTGTGCGTAAGTAGGTCTTTGATTAATGGCATTTTTAAAATGCACATTACCCAAACCGCCCTTTCCACCTTCTAAAAATAAAATCTTTCCAGACTCTTCTACTAAATCCAACAAAAGCTCACCGTTTTGTGTATCATAAACCTGCGTCCCGGGCGGAACAGCAATCACCAAATCTTTTCCCTTTTTTCCGTATTTATTGCCTCCCAAACCGGGTTGTCCATTTTGGGCTTTAAAATGTTTATGTCCTCTAAAATGCGAAAGTGTATCGGTATTTCTATCCACTCTAAAATAAATGCTTCCGCCTTTTCCACCATTGCCCCCATCAGGACCGCCATTGAGGACAAATTTTTCACGGCGAAAAGAAACTGCTCCTTCGCCACCTTTGCCTGAAGAAACAAAGATTTCAACGCAATCAACAAACATAAAAAACCCTTAAGGAGCAGCGATTAATTGCTAAATTAGCTTTCTAGGAAGCAGGATAAATAGAAACTTTTTTTCTGTTTCTGTCTTTCCTTTCAAATCGAACAACACCATCAATGAGTGCAAAAATAGTGTGGTCTTTTCCTATACCTACATTATTTCCTGCGTGGATTTTTGTCCCTCTTTGACGAATGATAATATTCCCTGCTCGGACAAATTGACCGCCAAATTTTTTCACACCTAAACGTCTTCCTGCTGAATCGCGATTATTTTGGGTACTACCTTGACCTTTTTTGTGTGCCATTTCTTCTCCTTAGCAATCTAACTTGCAATCTTAACCACGCGAACGCGTGTAAAATCTCGTCTAAAACCTCTTTTGGTTTTACTATCTTTTCTGCGTCTTTTCTTAAAAGTGATGACTTTTTTACCTCTGCCTTCATTGATGACTTCAAGCTCAACTTTTGCACCTGAAATATAAGGTGTCCCAAGCTTTATATCATTACCTTCACAAAGAGCTAAAACCTCATTCACTTCAACTTTTGACTTTGGCTCAAGGTTTAAGCAATCAAGCAATAAAATATCGCCTTCACTTACCTTGTATTGTTTGCCTCCATTCTGAATGATTGCATACATTTACAATTCCTTAAATTGAAGTTTTTTGAAAATAAAAGGGCTATTTTATCTTAATTTTTATACGATAAACCTTAAATACATTTTTTAATAAGGCTACAACTTATCGATTAATCTCTCCTATCCATTGAATGATATTTCCTTTCTCATCGATTTCTACTCTCAAGTCTTTGTATTTATTATAAAATCTTGGAGCTAAAATTTCATTGAAGTATTTTGTGCCTTTTTGGTAAGCTTAATATTTATGTTATATTTGCTCTTTTTGTTTTTTGGAGCTGTGCTTAACATAAAAATTTATCCATTATTTATCCAAAAAATTTTAGCACAGTTTTTACTCTTAATTGAGTTAATAAATTCTAAAATTTTACGGAATTTTTTGTTTTTATAAATTAAAATTGATTAAGTATTTTCTATTGATTTTTAAGCTTTATATTGCTAAAAATGCTCATATTAAAATAACAATTGATGGAAAATATACCTCAAATCTAATTTAATGCATTTATTATTATGTAAATGAAGTGTTGTAAAGACGTTTAAAAGTTCAAAGATAACCAAAATAAAATAATTAAGGGAAAATATGAGTTTTGTTTTAAAACAAGCAATTACAGATAAATATTCTTTTTATAACACAGAAGCTATTAGTTTTATGAAAAAAAAATTAAAAGATAATAGTATAGATTTAATTATAGCAGATCCTCCTTACTTTGAAATATGTGGTAAATTTGATTTTGGTAAATTTAAAGATGTCAAAGATTATCTAAAATGGACTTATCAATGGTTACAAGAAGCTAAAAGAGTCTTAAAAGACACAGGCACACTTATCCTTTGGGGTGGTGTAGGACATAAGCCATTGACATTTGCTAGACTTGCTATTATGATAGAAGATGAAAAATTATTTCATATAAAAAATTGGATAACACAGCGTAATACTCGTGGAATAGGAACTAAGATTAACTATATGTCAGCAAGGGAAGATTTTTTGTTTCTAACAAAAAGCAACAAATACACCTTTAACATCCCATATACTGATGAAAAATCTACTAGAAAAGATTTAGGAGCAAATGGCAAACCTAGAACAAATACGCATAAAAGAGTTTCTAATGTTTGGATTGATATAACTGAAGCCTCCCAATCAAGCTTAGAAAGATGTTTTCATCCAACAGTTAAAGCCCAAAAACTCTGTGATAGAATCATTCAAACTCATTCCAATGAAAATGACTTGATTTTTATACCATTTGCTGGAAGTGGTAGTGAAATAATCTCTGCAGTTAAAAATAATAGGGGAGTAATAGGTTGCGAATTGGATACAGAATATTATAATAAAGCTATTGAGCGAATCAAAAGCTTTCTAAAAATTCATAAGAGTTTTAAATGATAAACCCTCAAGATATTATTTTATATCAAGGAATCACTTGTGATGATAATTTGTTAGAACAAATTAAAGAAATAGCAAATCATACTAAAAATACTTGGCAAACAAACAGAATGTTGAATGAAATAATAAGTGATACTACAATAGGCAAAGTTGCAGAACATACGCTCAAAAACCATATAAAACAACACTCTAATTATTTTATACTAGATTATGATGACTTTAGAAAAGATAATTATAAAAAACACGCTCCATTAGATTGTATTATTTTGCAAAAAGACAACAATAATTTACAAAATGCAATAAATCAGATAAATTTGGATGCTGCGAATAATCCAAATGGAGCTCTATCCCAAAATACAAAGGAATATTTAAAAAAATTACAAATTTTTACAATGGAAATAAAATCTACTAGAATCACAAACAGACACAAAGATGAAAAACTAAAAATATCTTATGAAAAAATTTTAAAAGACGATTTTTTAACATACCCTAAATTTTTTAGAAAAATACCAAATAATGTGCAGGTGAATGGCTGGGAAGATTATTATAGATATTGCATAGACAGTAACAAAATACAACCTGAAATTAATTTGATTTTATTAAAAAATATTGAATTAGAGAATATGTATGATTACTATGCTAGAGTTTATGTAGAACAGATAAATATAAATCTTTTTAATGTCTATATTATAGGGTATATAATAAAGCAAAATTTTATTAATAATTCCAATATTAAGCGTATGCCACAATATAATAAATCAGAACAAGCATTGTATATAGCAACAAAGCTTAAAAATGGAATTAAATTTAAATAAATTTATAAGATAAATCTATCATAATCATCTAAAAAAGTCTTGTTAAAATAGTAATTATATGTCTTTATCATCTTGTGTATTAAAGATTAAAAATCATATAAATTTCAAAATATTCATCAAACATAGTAAAGTTCGCATACAATATCATACTCTACAATTTCCATTATATCTGTCTCGTTGATATTTTTATGCGTTTAGAAAAATATCAAGATTTTATATATAAGTCAAGTATAATATCCCATTGTGGAAATATGCTATCTCTTATATCTTATAAACTTTCACTTCAATTATCACTTTTCTTGCAATTTACACCAAAGCCACACATTCAATCTCAACCAAAGCATTTTTGGGAAGCTTCTGGACGCCAATCGTGCTTCTAGCAGGTTTATGTTCTCCAAAAAATTCAGCATAAATTGTATTTACTAATGCAAAATCTTCCATATCGCTTAAAAAAATCGTTGTTTTTACGACTTTATCTAAAGAGCTACCCGCTTCCTCTAAAACTGCTTTGAGATTGTTCAAAACTTGTCTTGTTTGTGCCTCAATGCCTTGTGTTAATTCCCCGCTAGGAGTCAATCCTATCTGCCCTGAAGTAAAAATCATCTCCCCTATTTTTATTGCTTGTGAATAAGGACCAATCGCTTGGGGTGCATTTTTTGTTGCAATAATTTCCATTTTTTTCCTTTTATGTTATAATTTTATGCAATTATACAAAAACATTGTTTAAAGGAGCTTCTTATGAAGAAAAAATCAATCAAGCTTTTACTTTGTGCTTTAATAAGTAGCAGTAGCTATGTTCTTGCTGATACTTTTATTGAGAATCGTCCTAATAAAAGTTATACTAATACTAAAATAGGTGTTACCCCTCTAACACCTTTTGATGAAGCTTTCCAAAGAGAAATCGCTAAATACCCCAAAGATACGACTTTCTTTGTTGATGGAAGAACAGGTAAAATCCTCTCAACCAACCAAACACCTAAAGTTCCAAATCAATCCCCAAATCCTCCTGGAGAGCCTCCACGCAATAGTGCTTATGTGCCAAATAGCCCTGCTCCCGCTTATCCGACTTATCAAATGCAAGAAACTCGCATTGAGCTTTTGCAATAAATTTTAAAACATAAAAACTAATAAAAGGAGTAACTATGGTAAAAATAGAATTTTTAGGACCTTTAGGCAATAAAAGTCTAAACAGCAATGCCACAAATTTTTCTGAACTCAAAGCGGAATTGCAACAAATCCCAGAACTTCAAAATTGGCTAGATTCTTGTGCGATTGCTCTTAATGATGTACTTATTAGCACACTTGATACGCCTTTATCAGATGGGGACAAAGTCTCATTACTTCCTCCCGTTTGTGGGGGCTAACTCTTATGAAAATTTTATGGGAGTCAAGCTTGAACTTGCCTTTGGGGATTCAAATAAGCTTAAAAGCTCCCAAATGGCTTAATTTGCTAAAATAAACTAGAGTAAAACAATGATGAGCGGATTAGAGATTTTTGAACACCCTCTTGAGAACGAAAAAATCTATCAAAAATGGCTTGATTTTGCCAAAGCAAACAATCTAGGAGCGAGTAGCATTTTTGTCGGAATTGTGCGAGAAGAGAATCATTGTGAGGGCTTGAGCTTTGATATTTATGAGCCACTTTTGCAACAATGGTTTGCAGAGTGGAGCAAAAAAGCCTTAGAAATCAATGTTTTTCTTAAAATGGCACACGCTAAAGGGAATGTTTATAATCATCAAAGCTCCTATATGTCAGGTTGCTTTAGCTCTCAAAGAAAAGCGTGTTTGAGTCTTTTTGAAGATTTTATTGAGGATTTCAAGCACAAAGCACCTATTTGGAAATATGATTTAAAAGACGGGCAGAGAATTTATGCCAAAGAAAGAAGCCATAAACTCCCTTTTAGTGGGATTCTTCGTTAAATTTGCTTTGGCTAGGATTGCTGATGAAAATAAATTCACACAAATACAACGCAAGTTTGGGATTTTACCGATAATGTATGCGATTGCTTTCACAGGGAATTCTAATAGTGGTAAAACCACCCTTATAGAAAAACTCTCGCTTCTTTTAAGTCCTACCAAACGCGTGGCTATCATCAAGCACGACCCTAAAGACAAAGCTATTTGGGACACACCGGGCAAGGATTCCGATAGATTTTACAAAAGTGGAGCAGATATTGCGGTATTAGGAAACACGCAGAGTGTTTTAAGATTCCACAAAAGCCTTGAGATTACTCAAATTAAAAGCTTTTTTGCCACTTATGATTATCTTTTTGTTGAGGGTTTAAAAGAACTCCCTCTTCCTAGAATCTGCGTAGCAAGAGGGCATTTTGATTCGCGTTTTCTCCCCTTTATCCAAGCGATTGCAACAGATTCTAGCTTACAAAATATCCCCCCAAATATCGCCCTCCTTGATATAAACAATCCCCAAAGTATCCTTCAATGGATTCATCAAAATCTACAAGAAATCTAAATTAAGGAATTAAAATGAAAGTAGCCAAAATAGGAATCCTCACACTCTCTGATAGGGCAAGTCGCGGTGAATACGAAGACAAATCCGGAGCAGCAATCCGCCAAACTCTCAAAGAATACCTTAAAAGCCCGTGGGAAGAAATCTATCGGCTTATTGCTGATGATAAAGATGCCATAGAAAAAAATCTTATTGAACTCTCCGATAATCTGCATTGTGATTTGATTATTACTACCGGTGGCACAGGACCTGCTTTAAGAGATGTTACACCTGAAGCTACACAAGCAGTTTGCACCAAAATGCTTCCGGGCTTTGGCGAACTAATGAGACAAACAAGCCTCAAATATGTCCCTACTGCAATCCTTTCTCGACAGAGTGCGGGCATACGCAACCAAACCTTAATCCTCAATCTCCCCGGCAAACCAAAATCGATTCGTGAATGCCTTGATAGTGTTTTCCCTGCTATCCCCTATTGTCTTGATTTAATCGGGGCAGCCTATCTTGAAACTCATTCTGATATTATCCAAGCTTTCCGTCCAAAAACCTAATCTAAGCACCAAGCAAAATCCAAAACCCTTGAGTAATTTTAAACCCCATTTTCACAAATCTTTTTAAAGCATTAATGTCAAGGTTGATGATGGTAACTGTCAGTATATACCCATTGTTAAAGCAACCTTAAATCATCTGAATAACCAAGTGAGTATCTCTATCATCGGAATGAATCAATACAATCCTGTTTATAACCGACCTGCTGATTCTTATTATGCCAATAAGTTATTAAGCCAATACAAAAATATAGCTGATGTAGTAAATGGTAGAATTAGAGGAGATGCTAAAGATTACTGGATTAGAAATAAATAAGGAATACTTTTTGCTTACCTTTTTGTAAAATTTTACAAAAAGGTAAGCAATGCAAATTAGCAATTCTAATTATTCAAGTTTTTATTCTAACTATTCTAAAGCGACAAATCAAGATTCTAAATTAACGCAAGATTTTAGGCTAACTAATCTCACAAAAACAGAATCTGAAAAAACAAGTATCAACTTCACAAACAGAAGCACTAAGTAATGAGGAAATAACACAAAATAGCAAAGAAAATTCAAAGCTTTTAAGTGATAGTGAAGCAAAGCAAAAATTAGATGATATGATAAACAATTATGATGAATTGTTACTTGATTGGAGCCTTATTAGTCTTCCAACTGATTTAGGCAAAAAATTAGCTAATTCTTATTCCCTATCTGAACTATCAGAAAAACTTGCAAATAAACCTATACCACAAGAAAATGATTTTTTTAGGGATTTGGACTTTTTATCTAAGCAAATGGAAGCAGTCTTAATAGAGGGGATTAAGCAAGATGAAAATAGTCGAGAGTTTCAAGCTCTATTTTTTTATTATTCATCACAAAGTGGACATTATTATAACTTCTCAACACCTTCAGAATTATATATGGACAAAAGAGATAAAGCCCTAGAGGCTCTCTCTGGTTTAAAAAAAGGAATAGACCCTAATAATCTTAATGATATTAAAAAGTTAAATGATTTCCGTGATATTATGAGCGGTTATATGTGCGAATCCAGTTTTTTGGTAGAAGGCATTGGCAACTTTTTTTATATTGCAGATAGATTTGGTATGCTTGATATGCTAAGTTATGAGCAAAAAAGCAAGATTGAGAGTGCTTTAGAAATTGTGCAAGTCTATGGTTTAAAACAAGGCGGATGCTTAGGTAATTCTTTCCAACTAGGTGATGCTATTATTTCTTGGGATAGGGAATTTCTCTTAAATGATTGGGCAGTTCAAATCAGATTCCTTGATAACCCTCTTGTTTTTGACTATAAACACGGCTATAACTTAAAGGCATTAGAGGCGTTATTTGCTATTGCAGACCAAAAAGACAAACAAGAGCAAGAAAGAAATCAAACTTTGGAAAACACACAAACAAAACAAGATTTTGGAAGTCAAACTTTAGAGAGCCAAACTTTAGAAAGCAGACAAGCAAAAAAAGCTTATGATGATTATAAATCTAATCCTTTAACCCCCAAAGCCTCTAAAGAAATCAATGATTTTGTCAATGAAGTCATCAAAAAAGCAAAAGTGTAATGCAAATTCTTTAGAAGTTTCTTTGCATTATCTTTGTGATAGCTCAATGCTTTTGAATAAAATGAAAGGTTGTTTAGTTTTGATTGATAAAAAGAGCAAAAATTTCTTTCTCTAAAGTATAGAGTTGGTAGCGAATGGCTTTGAAATTGTTGGAATCTTGGGGATTGTGAAGTTTTAAAATCTCCTCTAAAACGCGTGAGGATTCTTGAGTGCGTTTGAAATTAGCAATCACGATACTTTTTAAATCCGCTCTTTCCATTTCATTAGGTGTGGATTCTCGCAAAACATCATTCAAAGAATCCCTTGATTCTAAAAGCGTTTGGATTAAGTCAAGTTTGCAGCGATGACGCAGTTCTTTAAGAGTGTAAGCAAAATGTGAGTGATTATACTCATAGCGACAAATATCTTCTAAAACGCGAATCCCCTCCCTTAAGCGATTAAGATTGGCATCAATAATGCGTAAGGTTGGGTGTGCCAAATCACTAGAGTGATTAAGCGTTGTTTTAATCTCTTGAGCTGAAAATTCCAAGGATTTGTAAAAGCGAAATAAAGAGATTGAGAAAATCTAAATAGAGATTAACAGCCGCAGTTATAGGGCTATCATAAAGTCCTCGCACAATATTTTGAGTATCATAAGCAATAAAGAGGCTAAATAAAATCGCTCCTGCTCCTGCAATGACAACTTGTAAGATTGGATTCCCTAAAAAGAGGTTAATTAAAGAACCAATAACAACAACAATAAGAGAGATAAATAACATTTTCCCCATATTGGCTAAATCTTTTTTAGTGCGGAGAGCAAAAATACTCATAACCCCAAAAATCGCTGTGGTAAGTAAAAATGCTTGAGCAATGATATTTGCACCACCGGGTAAGCCTAAAGTTCTGCTAAGGATTGGAGTAAGAGTGAGTCCGGTTATAAAAGTGAAACCAAAAAGCAAGATGAGATTAAGCCCGGGTTTTGATTTGGCGAAAATCAAGCCAAAAAGCAAAACAAACTCTAAAATAACAAAACCGATATAATATTGTGAAATCATATCCCCTAATGAACTCACTCCAACGAACGCTCCTGCAGTCGCTGCAAGAAGTGAAGCTGCAAAAAGCTGATAAGTTTGTTTTACAAAACTAACAAGAGCAATGTCATTTTGAGCAAGGCTGTTTTCAGAATATTGTGTATCATAATTGCTGAAATTCTCCGCATTGTTGCCTATGGGTTTTCTATCATATAACGCCATTTTGTATCCTTATTTTGAAATTTGGGCTAGAATTATAGCTAAAATCTACAAAAAGAGCAAATAAATTGTGCGATAATGTGTTATAATCCACTTTTTTAAAATAGAAAGAAAAGAATTTAAGGAAAAAATAATGCAAAAAATTAAGATTTTTATCAACGGATTTGGACGAATTGGACGCTGCATTATGCGTGTAGCTCTTACTTCTAAGAGTGATACTTTTGAGATTGTGGGGATTAATGATTTAGCAAATCCCGAAATATTGGCTTATTTATTTGGACACGATTCTGTGCATACCTGTGAATCCTTTTGTATTGAAAAAATCAACGAAAATCTTTATCGCTTCAATACACAAGAAATCCCTTTTAGTGCCTGCAAGGAACCCTCTAGTATTGATATTAAAGGGGCTGATATAGTGATTGAGGCAAGCGGTTTGTTTTTAGAACAAAGCATTGTTAAATCTCATTTGCAAAAAGGAGCTAAACGCGTTATTTTCTCTGCTCCTGCTAGAGATGATACCCCAACTTTTGTCTTAGGTGTCAATCATCATCTTTATGGAGGAGAGCAAATCATCTCTAATGCTAGCTGCACGACAAATTGTCTAGCTCCTATTGTAATGCTTTTAGATGAGGCTTTTGGTGTAGAAAAAGGGATTTTAACCACCATTCATAGCTATACTAATGACCAAAATCTTTTAGATGTGGCTCACAAAAAAGGTGATTTAAGACGCTCTAGAGCAGCGGGGATTAATATGATTCCCACAACCACAGGGGCAGCAAAAGCCTTGCATTTAGTTTTGCCTAAGATGAAAGGACGATTGCACGGACATAGTGTGCGTGTGCCACTCCCAAATGTTTCAATGGTAGATTTAAATGTTAATTTGGAGCAAAAAACAACAGAGGAAGCAATCAATGAAATTTTCTTACAAGCCTCAAAAAATCAACTCAAAGGTATCTTAGGTGTAGATTGTCAATATGGTGTCTCTAGCGATTTTCTCAATAGTTCTTTAAGCGGGATTGTAGCGAGTGATTTAACCTTTGTTTTGGGGGATAATATGGCAAAGATTATGGCTTGGTATGATAATGAATGGGGTTATTCCAACCGAATCCTTGAGATGGCACAATATATTATGCAATAATGTGAGGAAAACAAATGATAAAACAGATTTTTAAAACTTTAATCTTGCTCTTTTGTTTGGTAAGCTTAGGCTTAAGTGCTCCTAAAACTCCTAATGCTTCCAAAGGCTCTAGCCCCAAAACTCCTATTGCCTCTAAAAATACACCTTTTAAGCATTATGAACTTAAAGGTGAGGAAGAAGGACCTACTTTGCTTGTAATTGGCGGTATTCACGGCGATGAACCCGGAGGCTTTCTTGCTCCTGCGATTTTAGCACAGCATTATACGATTAAAAAGGGCAATGTGATTGTTGTCCCCAACCTCAACCCTGATAGTATCTTAGCCCTAAAACGAGGGGTTTATAAAGATATGAACCGCAAATTTGCTAAAATCGCTCCTAATGACCCAGATTTTGATAATGTTGCTCAAATCAAAAAAATGATTACTGATGAGAAGGTAGATTTTATTATCAATCTACACGATGGGCACGGATTTTATCGTGAAAAATGGGAAAATGCTATATTCAATCCTCGTGCGTGGGGGCAAACCTATGTGATAGACCAAAAGACGCTTGATAGTGTGCGTTTTGGGAATTTAGATGAAATCGCTAAACAGATTGAAATAAAGCTCAATAATGGGCATTTGCATTATGATTTTCATATTTTTGGGATAAGAAACACCGAGACAAGAATCAAAGATGAGGAACAGCAAAACTCTTTGACTTTCTTTGCTATTACACATTTAAAACCCGCCTTAGCCATTGAAACAAGCAAAAATATCAAAGAAGAAGACCTCAAGGTGTATTATCAGCTCATCTCTATTGAAGCCTTAATGGAAGTTTTAGGGATTAGTTACCAAAGGGATTTTGAGATTACACGAGAGGAAGTTAATAAACGCATTAAAGATTATGGGGATTTAAAAATCAATGATAATATTACGCTTAGTCTTAGTGATTTGCGGAGTGTTATTAACTTCACACCCCTAAAACCTAAAGACAATAAATACGAATTCTCCCACCCACTAGGACGCATTAAGACAACCAAAATCGGCGAAGAAATCTATATCGGGCATAAGAAAATTGCAACTCTTAAACCTGATTATTTTGCAATGAATTGCAGTGTTGATGGGATTTGGATAGAAAGAGACAAAAAAGAAGCAGAGTTTGTAAAATTTGGAGAAACCATAGATTATGACAAAGGCTTTTTGGTTAAAGAGCAAAAAGGTGTGCGTATCAATATCATCGGTTATGCTAAAAAAGGCATCATTAGCGAGCATAATCTCTACGTGCCAACCCAAGAAATCAGCACCAATTATTCTCTTGATAGAGCAAAAAAGATTTTTAGGATTGAAGCTTATGAGGGGAAAAATTTTTGTGGAATGGTTAATGCAAAGGCACCTTAATGGCATCTTATCAAGAAACCCAATCACAAAATCTAGCAGACAACTTAAACAACCCCACTCATCACTCTCAAAATCCTAAAAAAGCCATTGTCTTGCTTAATATGGGCGGTCCAAATAGCCTTAGTGAAGTTAAAATGTTTTTACAAAATATGTTTAATGACCCTTTGATTTTACCTATAAAAAGCGATTTCTTTCGCTCACTCCTCGCGAGTTTTATTACCAACAAACGTCTTGAGGAAGCCCAGCATAATTATCAACAAATCGGGGGAAAATCACCCCTTGTTATGCATACTTTTAATTTGTGCAAAATCTTAGAATCACTCGATTCCTCCTACTTTTACACTTATGCTATGCGTTATACGCCCCCTTTTGCTTTTGATGTCGCCAAAGAGCTTAAAAACAAGGGTATTGAAAATCTTGTGCTTTTTAGCCTCTACCCTCATTATAGCCACACAACGATAAAATCCTCTTATGAAGACTTTATCCAAGCTCTAAAAAAAGCAAATTATACCCCAAAAATAACCTATATTCCGCATTATTTTGAGGATTTAAACTACAATCAAGCTATCATAGAGAGGATTTGTGAGAGTCTAAAAGAAAGCAAGGCAGAGGATTTTCATCTTGTTTTTTCAGCCCACAGCCTACCTCAAAAAAACATCAATCAAGGCGACCCTTACCAAAAAGAAATCCTAGAAAATGTAGCCATTCTAAAAAATCTCCTCCAATCCCAAAATCTTAATTTCAAATCTATTGCTACTGCTTACCAATCCAAAATCGGTCCTATAAAATGGCTAGAACCCAATCTCAAAGATATTTTACCAAAATACAAAAATCAAAATTTACTCATCTACCCTATTGCGTTTAGTATGGATAATTCTGAGACAGATTTTGAACTCTCTATCCAATACAGGGCTTTGGCTCAAGAAATTGGGATTTGTGATTATCGTGTTTGTCAATGCCTCAATGCAAACCAAACTTTTGCTAAGGCCATCTTAAAACTCACAGATGAGGCTTTAAGAGATTGTCATTATGTGTAAGAGTGTTATCACGCAAAGGAGAACTTAAGTTTTGTTATCACAAAAGATTTAATAATCTCTCTGAAATTTCATTTTAGATTGTTTTGTCCCTACAAGAGGTTTAAGGCAATATTTGCTTCGTCATCACAAGAAAATTCGTTAGAATTTTCTTGGCAACCTCAAAAGATTTTGTGTTTTTTAGATTTAGATTATTTCAGCTGTTACCCTGAATCTCTGCATTTTTATTTTTTGAGGTTGGATTTTAGATTATTGGTTTTTTTAGATTGCTTCGGCAAAGTCTTGCAATGACGGGAAAAGAAAAGAGTTGTGATGACTAGGGGGAAAATCGTAATGATGAAAGGAAAGAGCTGCAATGACAAAAGGAATTCTTTAATAATTTTTTTGTATAATAAAGCTTTGTGGTTTTAAATTTTAATTTCATTAATATATGAACAAGGGAAAATCAATGAAACTTTCTTTATTTATCTCATCAATTTTTATCTTAATCTTTGCAATAATCCTAACAGGCTGTGAAAAAGAGGCGGATTCTAGCATTATTTCAAAAGGGACAAGCACAACACAAAAAGATATTGAGGCAATGAATAATATTGATAGAAAATCCTACGAAGAAGTTGCCGATGTGTTTTTGGATACTGCCAAAATCACAACCCAAGATAAGCCTTACTTTTTGGTTTTTGGTGCAAATGGTTGCATTTATTGTGATGAGTTAAAAAAGCTCATTAAAGACAATTCCGCTATCAAAGAATACCTTAAAAATGATTATTCCTCTTATTATATCAATATCAGTTATTCTAAAAATCATCAGATTGATTTTTTAAAAGACCCTATTCCCACCCATCAGCTAGCACAAAATTACAATATCAAGCCCACACCCACTTTAGTTTTTCTCTCTCCAAGCGGTAAAGTTTTATTCATTTATCCCGGCTATATGCCTAAAGACAGATTGCTAACAACGCTTGAATTTCTCAAAAACAAGAATCTTGAAGATTTAGATGAAAAGACTATTGCCAAAAATTTGCAGCAACTTTTTTGATTTTTGCATTTTGTGTGTATTCTTTTTATTGTCATCACGAGAGATTTAAGGCAATCTCTTTTGTGGGTTTTTTAGATTGCAAGAAAATTCCTTTTATAAAATTTTTAAATTTTATTAACTAAATATTTACATTCTTTAGCTAAAATATCACTCGTTTTTTCAAATGAAAGGAAAGTATGGATTTTTTTCGGACTCTTATTAATAACTTGATTTATGGGTTTTGTAATTTTTGGGTTAGTGTTATTTTATTGCTTATTTATGGGAGTGCCTGTGGTGTTGCTACTTTTATTGAAAATGATTATGGGAGTGCGAGTGCTAGGGCTTTGATTTATGATACTCAAGCTTTTGATTTGCTGCATCTCCTGCTTGTTCTTAATCTCATTGGGCTTTTAGTGCTTTCTCGTGCTTGGCAGAGAAAAAAGTATGCGAGTTTGCTTTTTCATAGTGCTTTGGTGGTGATTTTTGTTGGGGCTGCCATTACGCGTTATTATGGATTTGAAGGGACAATGCATATTCGTGAAGGCGAGATGAGTCAAAGTATTCAATCCCAAAATGAATTTTTGACTATTTTTGCTAAGATTGATGAGCAAATGTATCGGGCTTTTTTCCCCGTAAATATTACCCCTGTGGTGCAGCAATCATTTAAGCGGGAGATTCCTTTTACCAACTTGCAAAACCATAAAGACAATTTTACTATCAAATTCCTTACTTATAAGCCATCAGAGAGTGTAATGCAAAGCGATATTATGGAAGTGGAAGTCTCCTATAAGGGCGAGAGTAGAAACATTGAAGTAGCCAAAAATATCACAGGAGAGCTTCCTTTGCCTTTTGATTTAGGTGATGCTCAATTTGCACTAGATTGGGGGAATAAGGAAATCCTCCTTCCCTTTAGCCTCAAACTTAAAAAATTCGAGCTTGACCGCTATGCAGGTTCGATGAGTCCTTCCTCTTATGCCTCTGAAATTGAAGTGATTGATGAGAAAAATGGCGTTGTATTCCCCTATCGGATTTTTATGAATAATGTCCTTGATTATGGAGGGTATCGCTTTTTTCAATCTTCCTATGACCAAGATGAAAAAGGGACAATTCTCTCTGTCAATAATGACCCGGGCAAAATCCCCACTTATATCGGCTATGCAATGCTCACAATTGGGCTTTTATGGGCTTTTTTTGCAAAAAATGGGCGATTTCATAGGCTAAGTTTGTATTTAAAAGCTCAAAATCTCTGCCTTGCTTTTGCTTTGGTAATGGCTTTTGGTGCTACAAATACTTATGCTAATGATTTAACACAAGAACAAACCCACCGGCAAGAGATAAACTCGCAAGAGATAGATTCGCAGGAGATAAACCCGCTAGAGACAAACTCGCAAGAAATTAATCTGCAGGAAGCAAACACTCAATCCCAAGATGAAAATTTAGATGAAAATTTAATCCCGCCTATCACGAATGAATCCATTTTAAATTTGCTCGAAAATCTCAAAACAAAATCTCAAAAGCACTCCCAAGCCTTTGGCACATTAATCGTGCAAGATTTTGGCGGCAGAATGAAGCCACTAGACACCTTAGCAATGGAGTATATCCACAAAATCACAAAAAAAGATAATTTTTTGGGGCTAAGTAATATGCAGCTTTTTTTGGGAATGCTCGCTTACCCTAATGAATTTAAAAAAATCAAAATGATTGCGATTTCACACCCGCAATTAAAGACAATTCTTGGAGTAGATAAAAACGAAAAATATATTGCCTTTGATGATGCGTTTTTTGAAGGGCAGTATATGCTTGCAAATCTTTTAGAGGAAGCAAATCGCAAAAAGCCCTCAATGCGAGATAAATTTGATAAAGAAATTATCCACATTGATGAATGTATTAATCTAATCTATCTTGTCTATACCGCACAATCTTTACGCATAATTCCTGATTTTAAAGGCGGCAAAACTTGGTTTTCCCTCACTGATGCGTTTGCAAATTTTGACCCCAAAGATTCCGAGCAGCTCCAAAAACTCTTTCAAACCTATTTTGTGAGCTTTGATTTTGCACTGGCTAATAATCAATGGGAGAATGCTAACAAAGCCCTAGAAGCCATTAAGGCAATCCAAGCCAAAATGGGAGCAGAGCTAATCCCATCAAAAAGCAAAGTGGATTTAGAAATTTTCTTAAACCACTACAATCTTTTCAGTAACCTAACCTTATTTTATATTCTTGCGGGAATCTTGCTTTTTGGGATTGTTCTTATACAAGTTTTTAGAGGTGGCAAATCAGATATTTTAGCAAGTAAAATCTTGCACGGATTTATTGGACTTTTGGTTGCCATACACACTATGGGACTTGGGATACGTTGGTATGTTGGTGAGCACGCTCCTTGGAGCAATGCTTATGAATCAATGATTTATGTCGCTTGGGCGGCTGGGATTGCAGGTGTAGTTTTTTTTAGAAAAAGTTACCTTGCCTTAGCCACAGCAAGTTTTCTAGCAGGGATTTGTTTATTTGTTGCTCATTTGGGCTTTATGGACCCACAAATCGGAAATCTTGTGCCGGTTTTGAAATCCTATTGGCTTAATATCCACGTTTCTATTATTACAGCAAGTTATGGATTTTTAGGGCTTTGCTTTATGCTGGGTGCCATTACTTTGCTTTTATTTATCCTAAGAAGTCCCAAACGCCCACAAATTGATAAAACAATTCTGACTTTACACACAATCAATGAAATGGCGATGATTCTAGGTTTGGCAATGCTTACGATTGGGAATTTTCTTGGTGGTGTTTGGGCAAATGAATCGTGGGGACGCTATTGGGGCTGGGACCCAAAGGAAACTTGGGCGTTAATTTCAATTATGGTGTATGTGATTGTATTGCATATCCGATTTATTCCTAAAGGCGATAATCCCTATGTTTTTGCGAGTTTAAATGTGATAGGATTTTACTCTATCTTAATGACTTATTTTGGAGTGAATTATTATCTCTCGGGAATGCACTCTTATGCCGCAGGAGACCCACTACCTATTCCTGTTTTCTTATATTATTTTGTTGCAGGGACAATCTTACTGATTCTCCTTGCAAGTCGCAAAAGTGATTTAGCCTCACCCAAACTCCCTTAAATAACCTTTGTGTTATTAAGCTTAAGGGTGGCTCATCATTGCAAGAAATTTTGCCCTTTACCCATCTTTGTGAAAAAAATTGCTAGAATTTTTGTGGCAATTCTAAGGCTTAAATCGTAAAATTTTCAAATCACTTTGGGATTTATAAAATTTTTAAGAGTTAATTTCCTATTTTTTTGCTATAATCTAGCTTTTATCTTTGAAAATTTTAAGGCAGTTTAATGTCCCAAATTATTGGCATAAAAATAAATAATGATATTTTTGATACTCAAAGCACTCAAGGACGCGAGGGTGAGCCGATTTATTTTGATAATTCACCTGAAGCCCTAAGCATTATGCGGCATACTTGTGCGCATTTAATGGCACAGGCGATTAAAGAACTCTATCCGGAAGCACAATTTTTTGTTGGTCCTGTGGTGGAGGAGGGATTTTATTATGATTTTAGGATTAATCGTAAAATCGGGGAAGAGGATTTAGCTCAAATTGAATCCAAAATGAAAGAAATTGCTAAAAAAGGTAAAGAACTTATCAAATACAGCCTCCCACGCGAAGAAGCCATAAAAAAATTTAAAGGTGATGATTTAAAACAAGCAGTAATTAGTAAGATTCCTGTGGGTGATGGGACTTTGAGCATTTACTCGCAAGGGGATTTTGAGGACCTTTGTCGGGGACCTCATTTGCCTAATCTTAAGCTTTTAAATGCTTTTAAACTTACTAAGATTGCAGGGGCTTATCTAGGAGGCGATGAAAAAGCAGAAATGCTCATTCGCATTTATGGGATTGCCTTTGCGGATAAAGAAAGTCTCAATCTTTATTTGCGTCAGCTTGAGGAAGCTAAAAAACGAGACCACAGAAAATTAGGGCAAGAGCTAGAACTCTTTAGTTTCGATGAGGAAATCGGGGCAGGACTTCCTATTTGGCTACCCAAAGGAGCAAGGCTAAGACGCAATTTAGAAAAACTCTTAACCCAAGCATTAATCGAGCGAGAATATGAGCCTGTGCGGGGACCTGAAATCCTTAAAAGTGCAGTGTGGAAAACAAGTGGGCATTATAGCAATTATGGTGAAAATATGTATTTTACAACCATTGATGAAGTAGAATACGGGATTAAACCGATGAATTGTGTTGGGCATATCAAAGTTTATCAAAGCAAAATGCGAAGTTATAGGGATTTACCTTTGAGATTTTATGAATATGGCGTTGTGCATCGCCACGAGAAAAGTGGCGTCTTGCACGGACTTTTAAGAGTTAGAGAATTCACACAAGATGATGCCCATATTTTTTGTCGTCCTAATCAAATTGGCAAAGAAGTTGAGAGTATCATTGATTTTACTCAAAAGATTATGAATGCCTTTGGATTTAGCTATGAAATGGAGATTTCTACTAAACCTGAAAAATCTATCGGTAGCGATGAGATTTGGGAAGAAGCCACCCAAAGTCTCAAAAATGCCCTAGAGCAATCTCAAATCCCTTATAAGATTGATGAGGGTGGCGGGGCATTTTATGGACCTAAGATTGATATTAAAATTACTGATGCTATTGGTAGAAAGTGGCAGTGTGGGACAATTCAGATTGATATGAATTTGCCCGAGCGATTTCAGCTAGAATACACTGATGAGAATAACACTGCCAAACAGCCCGTAATGATTCATCGAGCAATCTTAGGGAGCTTTGAGCGATTTGTAGCGATTTTGACTGAACACTTTGGCGGAGAATTTCCTTTCTTCATCGCCCCAACGCAAGTTGTGATTATCCCTATCAATCAAACTCAAAACGCATATGCTAAAAGATTGCGAAATGATTTACTAAAAAACGCTGTGTATGCGGAAATTGATGATAAAAATGAAACCTTAAACAAGAAAATCCGCAATGCCGAAAAGCAAAGGGTGCCGATGATTCTTGTTTTAGGTGAAAAGGAGGAGAAAGAAAGTAGTGTAGCCCTTAGAGATAGGCGAGAAAAAAAGCAATCCACTATGGGTTATCAAGATTTTATTCAATTTACAAAGGAGAAAATGCGTGAGGTTAGTTTTTGAGTAAGAATGATGAAATACTCCTCAACGAGGAGATTGACTTCCCAGAAGTCCGTTGCATAAGTGATAAGGGTGAGCAATACGGAGTGATTAGCTCTGAGGAAGCTTTAAAAATAGCGGAAAATGAAGGATTAGATTTAGTGCTTATTGCACCGAATGCTAAACCTCCTGTTTGCAAGATAATGGATTATGGAAAATTCCGCTATCAGCTTGAAAAAAAGCAAAAAGAGGCAAAAAAGAAGCAAAAGCAAATTGAAATCAAAGAAATTAAGCTTTCTGTGAAAATTGCTATTAATGACATTAACTACAAAGTTAAACACGCTAGAGAATTTTTAAGCGAGGGCAAACACGTGCGATTCCGCGTTTTCTTGCGTGGTAGGGAGGTGAGTGAGCCTCAAGCAGGTTTTGAAGTCCTCAATCGCGTGGCAGCAATGTTAGAGGAAGTTGCTAATATTGATAGAGATTTTAAAACCGAAGGACGTTATGTAAATATGCTTGTAACGCCCAAAAGCAAGTAAATTTATCTTATGAAAGGAGAAAATAATGCCAAAGATGAAAACTAATCGCGGTGCAGCTAAGAGATTTAAAGTCAAAAAAAATCTTATCAAACGCGGCTCGGCTTTTAAAAGTCATATTTTGACTAAAAAGCGTCCAAGAAAGATTGCAAATCTCAACGCACCCAAATATGTTCACGAGACAAATTTAGAGTCTGTTAAGAAAATGCTTTGTATGGCATAAGTTTAGTTTCATACCTCTAAAGTATGTTATTCCCCTATTCTTAGGGTAAGTTTGGCAGTAATGCCACACCAAATTTGGTAAAGGAATAAAAATGGCAAGAGTAAAAACAGGTTTTGTAAGACGAAGAAGACACAAAAAGATTTTAAAATTAGCACGCGGTTTTTATAGTGCAAGACGCAAACATTTCAGAAAGGCTAAAGAGCAGCTAGAGCGAAGTTTATGCTATGCTTTCCGTGACAGAAAACAAAAGAAAAGAGATTTCAGAAAACTTTGGATTGTTAGGATTAATGCGGGTTGTCGTATCAATGCAATTAGCTATTCTCGCTTTATGTTTGGACTCAAAAAAGCAGGGATTGCATTAGACAGAAAGATTTTAGCGGATATGGCGATGAATGAACCTGAAGTCTTTGCAAAAATTGTCGAGAGTGCTAAAAAAGCCTTAGGTTAAACAATCAATCCCTAGCAATAATCCCAAGAGAGATTTTATAATCTCTCTTAAAAATATCAAAATTTAAGGAGTGATAATGGCAGAGTTTATAAGAGGTAAGGTGAGTGAAGTTAATAGACAATCTTATACGCAAACATTAGGATATATTACTGGAAGTAGAAGTAGTATAAATGGAATGATGAGTTCTTTTTTGCAACACCAAAGCACTTTAAAGCTTGAAAATGATAATCGCACTTTTTCTGTGGGGGGGGGCAATTAATTGAAGTAGGCGATGAACTAGCCCTTGAATACAAAAACAATCGTGATGGATTTTTTAAAGTATTGCTGTGTAAAAATCTCACAAAAGACTGGGTAGCAGAGTATGGTGTAGGAGGAGGTATAATAATCCTTAAAATTATAGGTTGGAGTATCTTTTTATTTTTTACTTTCCAGTTTAGTTGGTTTTGGGCTTATTATTTTGATTCTGACTTTCAATATAGTCGTTCCGCTCAGGACTCATTTCTTACTCGTTCAGTATTTACTTATCTCTTTTTATGGATAGCCTCATTTTTTTATTTTAGGTATTCCACAAAAAAGAAAATAAAAAAGAAATTTATTAAGAGGCACAATTTGTAATTTTTGGGGATTTGAATCTTAAAACGATTTCAAATCCCCTTAGATTTTGTCTTTTGACTATAATAATGGGGTAGGATTTCCTCAAAAATCTCCACAACTTTGCCTAAAATCTCAAGATTTTCAATATCCAAAACAAACCATTCTTTAGCTCCCACAAAAGGAATCGAGCGTTCATTGTCTCTAAGCAGAGTTTGCAATTCCTCATATTGCTTCACATACACCCTATCATTACAAATCAAAAAGGCAGGTTGTCCATTGAGATAAATGAAATATTCGCCAAACATTTTTCTAAAATGAAGCTGGGGACTACCTTTTAGCACACTTTGAGCGATTTGCTCCATAACAAAATCTTTAAAATTTGCACTGCTTGCCATTTTACCCCCTTTTTACGCTAAGATTCCTTTAAGTCCTAAAGTCTTAATTTTTTAATCCACTCAATGCTTTGCAAATCAAGCTCATTGCCTCTATTTTCAAGTTCTTTGATAAGAATTGCTATTTTTTCATCATTATAATTTTGTCCAAATTTCGCTTTAGCACTCAAAGTTTCAACTCTGATGATTCCTGTAAAAACACCTTTTTCTTGTCCGTCTTTGAAAATAAAACTTTCATCTTCATATTTTCTTACCAAAGCTTCTAGCATCTGTTTTTTCTTTTGACTTTGAGTTACAACTTCGAACTTTCCTTCGATAAAAACACTAAAGAAAAATTGAGTGGGTATCATAGTGCCATTTAAAAAACTTGAAGGTATGTAAGAATAAGGCTTTGAAGCACTAAAACTTACTTTTGGTTGCTTTTTTAAAAGCTCATATTTGCGTCCGCTTTTGGCTCCGTGAAAATAAAGCTCATCTTGATGAAAACAAAAACTAATCGGCACAGCATAGGCACGAAGCTCATCAGGTATTGCTAAAACCCCAAATTCTATGGAGTTTAAGAATTTTTCGATATAAGCTCTATCCTCAAAAACAAATTCATCGCGTCTCATTATTTATCCCTAATGCCCCATTTTGTTTTATGAAAATTTATTTTACTTTAGTGTGCTTTAATCAAAGCTACCATTTCTTTAATGGCTTGTTCTAATCCCGTAAAAACCGCTCGGGCAATAATACTCTGCCCGATATTTAATTCCTTGATTTCAGAGATTTTTAAAATCGGCTTAAGATTACAATAATTTAGCCCGTGTCCTGCGGCAACCTCCAAACCAAGCCATTTGGCTTCCTTAGCGGCATTTTGGAGATTGCTAAGAGCTTGCTGGTATTGTGCTTTAAGTTCATTGTGCGGTAATTCTAGGGATTTGATACTATGATGAGTGCGAGGGAGATTAGAAAAAAGCATTAAAAACAAATTCGCATAAGCTCCGGTGTGAAGCTCGATTGTATTAGCTCCTACTTCTTTACTCGCACAAATTTGCTCAATTTCTGTATCAATAAATAGTGATACTTCTGTGCCAATTTGCTTAAAAGATTGTGTGATGTGAGCAATGTTTTGAAAATGTTTAAGCACATCTAATCCGCCCTCTGTGGTAACTTCTTGGCGATTTTCAGGCACAAGGGTGATACGATGAGGCTTGCAAGCCAAAAGAAAATTAATAATTTCTGGATTAATTGAGCATTCTACATTCACAGGCAAAAAAGAGGATTCTATAATCCTTTTAACATCGCTATCGTGCATATGTCGCCTATCTTCACGCAAATGAATGGTGATTTGATTCGCCCCTGCTCTTTTAGCGATAAAAACCGCTTCTAGTGGGTCTGGGTCGTTGATTGCTCGTGCTTCACGCAAAGTGGCAATATGGTCGATATTCACACCCAACAACATCTTTTTTCCTTAAGGTTTTTTCTAATTTTAACCAAACTTGCTTTAAAATATAAGATTATTTTTTCTAAAGGTGATTTTATGGTAATGATTTTTGATTGTGAAACAATCCCTGATGTGCAGTTAATCAAACAAACAATGGCACAAACTTTTGAGGAATATAAACTTCTAATGCAAGAGGATTTAGAAATCAGCAAAAACGCACAAAAGATTCAAAAAGAATTAAGCGGGAGTGAGTTTCTACCTCTGCCTTATCATCAAGTTGTTAGCATTGCTGCGGTTTTTTGTAATGATTATGGGGAATTTATCAAAGTAGGGAATTTTCCAAGCACAGGAGAGAGCAAAGAGGAGAGAGAGGAGAGTTTGCTTAAGAGCTTTTTTGATTATCTTAACAAACACCAACCCAAACTTGTAAGCTTTAATGGGAGAGGATTTGATATGCCAATGCTCTTACTTAGGGCAATGAAATATAATTTAAGTGCAGAAGCTTATTTTGAGGAGAATAATCCGCAATTTAATAAAAATAAGTGGGAGAATTATCGCCAAAGATACTCGGAGAAATTTCATATTGATTTACTTGATAGTTTGGGGAATTTTGGTGTAACAAGGGGATTAAAGCTTGATGTGATTGCCAATCTCATAGGCTTTCCGGGAAAATTTGAGACTTGCGGGAATCAAGTTTTGGATTTGTATTATCAAAAACAAGAGCAAAAAATTGAGGAATATTGTCAAAGTGATGTGCTCAATACCTATGGAATCTACCTAAACTATGAGCTTTTAAAAGGAAATATCAATCAAGAGGATTATTATAATTTATTACAAATCCTTTGTGAAAAACTCCCCAAAGATAAAGCTTATTCTAGCGTATTTTTGGATACAATACAAAGAAATTTTAAATCCAAAGGATAAAAATGCTTTCTAA
>JAFLSC010000059.1 GCA_022511145.1 Helicobacter sp. | reverse complement strand
TAGAGTCAAGAAGTCAAAATCTTTTATTTGTTATTCCTTTTTTCTCGCTATTGTTTTATTTGTTTTTTGTTTTTTGTTTTTTTATTTTTTTATCTCAAATTTTAGTTTATTTTATTTATCTTAACATTCCTAAAATGACTTAAAATTTCTAGAAAATCAAACATTTAAGCTAAATCAATGGTAATCTAATGTATTTTTTGTTAAAATGCATTTCACTATGTCTTTAAAGGATTGCAATGGGGATTTTAAATAATCTAAGTATCCGCATAAAAATGTTAATATTTGTTCTAGTTCCAGTTATCGCATTGATTTGTTTTTCAGGAGTTTTACTTAAAGAACGTTATGCTGTTTATAAAGATGCGGAATTATTAGAAAAAGGCGTTTTGCTCTCAACTAAAATTTCTTTAGTTATTCACGAATTGCAAAAAGAAAGGGGGAATTCTTCAGGATTTTTGGGTTCTAAAGGAGCTTCTTTTGGAGATGCTCTCAAAGCCCAACGAAAACTTAGCGATGAAAAGATACAAGAATTATCGCAATACCTTGAAAATTTTAAGCTTAACTCCTATCCTCAAGAAGTGCAAGATGCCCTCAAAAATTTTCTAAGCCAACTTGCCTTAATCACTTCAATGCGTCAAAAGATTGACAGCCTTAATATCCCCATTGGCGAGGTTTTAGGGTATTATACAGGAACGATTGCAAATTCTCTTAATGTGATTATTGAGATTACCAACGCAAGTCAAAACAACCAAATTACAAGAAGTTTGGTTGCCTATATTAGCTTCCTTAATGCCAAAGAAAGTGCAGGACAAGAAAGGGCTGTGCTTTCTAACACTTTTAGTGCTAAACGATTTGCAGAGGGGATTTATGAAAGATTTATCGCCTTGGTTGTTTCTCAAGAGGTTTTTTTAAAAAATTTTGAAAACTATGCCACCCCTTATGATATTCAAAGGTATCAAGAAATACTTAAAGATGAAAACTTTGCCAAAGTTGAGGCAATGCGAAAGATTGCAAAAGAACATTCAAAGGATGGTAATTTTGGGATTGAGGGACCCTATTGGTTTGAAATCATTACTAATAAAATCAATCGCTTAAAGGAGTTTGAGGATATTTTAGCTGATGAGCTTATTAGGGATATTCAATCTATCAATACCCAAAGTGCCTCGAGTTTTTGGCAAATGTTAAGCATTATTGGCTTTATTGTGATTTTAACAATGGTTTTAGGGTTTTTTATCACCAACAATATTGCCACAAGGATTGCTAGAATGCAAAAATATCTTGTCAATCTCACAAAAACCAAAGATATGAGGAAAATGCCTAGCTTTGCTAAAGCAAGCGGCGATGATATTGAGATTATTTTTTCAAATATTATTGATTTTCTTACCCTTATTCGAGAGATTTTTGCGGAACTCAACAATCAAAGTAAGCAAAATGTCCAAGTCTCTAAGGATTTGCTTAAAGGAGCAAATGAAGTTTTAGGGCATACTAATGAGGGCTTTAGCATTTCTAGTGAAGCAAATGATATTGGAAAGGCTGTTGAGAATGCTTTGATGGAAAGTTCAGAAAAAAGCCTTATTACAATGAAAGATATGCAAGTTGCTCAAGAGGAGCTAAGTGGCACAGCAGAAGTGATTGCAAAATTTGCTGAAAATGTCAGCAATGATGCCCAAAATCAAGAGAATTTAGCACAAAATGTTACTCTGCTTAATCAAGAAGCAGAAAATATTAAAAGTATTTTGGTAGCTATTGCTGATATTGCCGACCAAACTAATCTTTTGGCATTGAATGCAAATATTGAAGCTGCAAGAGCAGGAGAACACGGGAGAGGATTTGCGGTTGTAGCTGATGAAGTGCGAAAACTCGCTGAAAAGACGCAAAAATCGCTCAATGAAGTTGATGCAACAATTAATTCTATCACTCAATCCATTAATGAAATCAGCACCCAAATCACGCAGAATGCTAAGAATTTTTATAATTTTGTAGAAAGCTCAAATAGCGTCCAAAATTCCATTTACACTATTGTTAATAAAATGGCAGAGGTTGGCTCACTCACCCAAGAAGCCCAAAAAAGCTCACAAGTGCTTAGCGGACATACCCAAAAGCTCTTGGAAAACAATAAAACGCTTAATCACAATCTCCAAGAAATCGCTAAAGAAATGGATAAAATCTCACTTTCTGCTAAAGGACTTGATAGTAAAACTATTGAGATTGAAAGCAAAATCAACGAATTTAAGTTTTAAAATGCGTTTTTGAGCTTTTTAAAGGGTTAAAACGATTTAAGTCAATTTTATAAGCAAAATCGAGAGATTGTAGATTTATCAGGCAAGAGGGGTTGTTGTGGAGGTTATTTGTGGCAAAGGATTTTTTGCTTTATTTTCATATTCCTTTTTGTGAGAGTAAATGCGGCTATTGTGCTTTTAACTCTAGTGCGTCTCATAATCAATACAAAGAGGCTTACGCACAAAGGCTTTTGGTGCATTTGGAACAAAAACTGCAAGAAAATCCAGAGGCTCGTTTTTCTTCCCTTTATATCGGTGGAGGCACACCTAATGTCTTAAATGAATCACTTTATACGCCTATTTTTAAGCGTTTAGAGGGATTGTTAAAGAGCGATTGTGAAATCAACATTGAGGCTAATCCTAACACTTTGAATTTTGCGTGGCTTAAGGAGCTAAAAAATTTAGGCGTTAATCGTTTAAGTTTAGGGATTCAAAGTTTTTTGGATTGCAAATTAGAATTTTTAGAACGCAATCACAAGCCTAAAAATATTTTTAAAAGCTTTGAAATTATCGATAAAGTAGGGATTAGCAATGTGAGTGTGGATTTAATTTATGGCACACCTTTTTGCACTAAAAAGCATTTAGAATACGAAATCAAAGAGGCTTCAAAACTGCCTATTAACCACCTTTCTGCCTATGGTTTAAGCATTGATGAGGGGAGTGCTTTTGCCAAAAATCCCCAAAAACAAAGCCAAATCTATCATCAAGGGGATTTTGAGGGATTCTTGAGTTTGGGGCATTTTATCAAGGCTCTTTTAGAGGCAGAGGGATTTTATCAATATGAAGTGAGTAATTACTCAAAGGGCTATAAGTCCCGACATAATCTAGGCTATTGGGAGGGTAAAGATTATTTGGGCATAGGAGCAGGTGCGGTAGGCTGTATAGAAAACATAAGAACTTATCCAAGTAAAGATATTGTGCAGTATTTAGAAGATTTGAG
>JAFLSC010000058.1 GCA_022511145.1 Helicobacter sp. | reverse complement strand
TTTCTTGTTTTGCTTATTTTACTTTTTTTCATCTTTGGGTATGATGAAATTAACAAGCAATTTTAATAATTAATGTTATAATTTCAAAAAAAATAAGGATTTTTATGCGGATTTTAATGTTTTTAAGTTTAATTATAGGATTTTTTAGTGCCTGTTCAAATACCCAAGCTCTTGCCCCACAAAATCCCCAAACCCCTTATCCTCAAATTCTTTATGCCAAAAATCTTAGCACTTCACCTATCCCGACAGATTTGCAAAAAACTTTTGAGAATCGCTACAAAATCCTTTTTAATGAAAATCCTAATCCTAATATTACCCAAGTTCAATTTTATTTTACTAATTATTACAATGAAGCCTTAGGACAGCATTCCCCTACCGCTTCTTTTAGTATGGTGGCTCGTTATTTGTTTGATTTAAATATTAGGGTTACTTATAGCGATAATACGCAAAAGGTATTCAAGCAATCTTATGAAATCCCCACTATCACTTTTAATCCACTTTATGATTATCATTTTGATAGTCTGATTGTAAAATCCCTCGCACAATTTTGAGAGAGGGTTTTTAGAAAAAAGTTTTTTGTCATTGAGAGGGGCTGTGCCTTTTATTTTATCATTGCAAGGAATGAAATGACAAAGCAATCTTTCCTTTATATTTTCAAAAAGATTGCCACAAGGCTAATATCTCTTGCAATGACGCCAAAAGACAAAATGACGAAAACCTGCCCCCATCATTGTAAAGTGTGAGCTAAAGCAATCTTAATAGATTGCTGTAAAATCTAAAGATTTTCTTGCAATAACACCCTTAAAAATCCCCGCTAGATATGCTATAATTCCCAAAAATTTTAAAGAAAAGTAAATGAATCCTTATATTGATACTTATCGTGATGGAGCGATGATAAAGCGACTTTTTGATGCTATTAGGACTTTAAGTAAAAAGCTCCCTTATCCTCTAAAGATTATGGAAGTGTGTGGTGGGCATACCCATACGATTATGAAATATGCTCTACCTTCTTTGTTGCCTAAAAATATCGAGTTTGTTCACGGACCGGGTTGTCCGGTTTGTGTAATGTCAAAAGATAGGATTGATTGTGCTTATAAAATCGCTTCACAAAAAGATGTGATTTTGGTAACTTTAGGCGATATGATAAAGGTTCCCGGTAGTTTTGGAAGCCTCCAAAATGCAAGGGCTTCAGGATTAGAGATTGTCTTTGTTTATTCTCCTTTGGAGGTAATAAAAATTGCCAAACAAAATCCTAATAAGCAGGTGGTGTATTTTGCTATCGGCTTTGAAACAACAACGCCAATGAGTGCGGCTCTTTTGGATAAAGTGATTGATTTGGGATTAAAAAATGTTCTTTTGCATAGCAATCACGTGCTTGTTCCACCGCCCTTGCACGCAATTTTGAGTGATAAAGAATGCCGTATTAATGCCCTTTTAGCTCCCTCTCACGTGAGTGTGATAACGGGTTCAGAGATTTATCAACCCTTAGTGCAGCAATACCATCTCCCCATTGTTATTTGTGGTTTTGAACCTGTTGATGTGGGTGAGAGTCTGCTCTCAATCCTAGAGCAAGTTATCAATCAAGCCCCCCAAGTTCAAACCCAGTATGCAAGGAGTGTAACGCCCAAAGGTAATCTAAAAGCTCAAGCTTTAGTAAATAAATATTTCACGCTTGAAGATTCTTTTTGTTGGCGTGGGTTAGGAGAGATTCCTCATTCCTCTTTAAAACTTAAAGAGGAATATGCAAATTATGACGCGGGGATTGTTTTTAAAGATTATTTAGGAGGAATCCCTAAGGGTGAGCATAAATCGTGCCTGTGTGGTGAGATTTTAAAAGGAAACAAAAAGCCTTATGACTGCAAACTTTTTGGCAAAACTTGCACTCCCCAAAATCCCTTAGGCAGCTGTATGGTAAGCAGTGAGGGAGCTTGTGCGGCTTATTATAAATATCAAGGAATGCAACCTGTATAAATTAGACTCTTTAGCGCTCGAATTTTTGAAGGAATGTTCCCAAAACTATTATGACTATCTCAAAACTTATGATTTGGGTTTTGAGGAGATTCGTATCGCCCAAATTAGTGTGAATGTTTTTGGATTGCAACTCCAACTTTACTCTAAACTTTATAGCCTTGAAGGTTTGGTTTTGCAAGATGAAAAGGAGACTTTTAAAATCGATGAGACAAGCCAGATTGCAGCAATTTTTTATGATGAAAAAACAAAAATCCTAACCTTAGGCGTTGATGATGAGGAGCTTAAAAATCGCTTGATAAAAAATCCCCAAAATCTCAAACTTTATTGCGATTTGAAATTTTTGGTTGAGAATGTGCGGAATTTTTATCGCGATAATCCAACCCTTAGTTTGCCTCACAAACCCTCAAATCTTAGCCCTGATTTTACAGATTCAAGCTTTCATAAAGAGCAAATTACCGCTCTTAATGGCATTTTTACAGAACCTTTAAGCTATGTTTGGGGAGCAGCAGGCACAGGTAAAACCAAAGTGATTTTGCTTAATGCCTTAAGCTTTTATATGAAAAATAACCTAAGAGTGGCGATTCTTGCCCCTACTAATAATGCCTTAGAGCAATGCCTTGATGCCCTTTTGAAGAGATTTCAGACACTGCATTTAGAAACAAAGCAAATCTTGCGATTAGGCACTCCTAGTCAAAAATTTGCACTTAAATATCCCATTAATTGCGACCCGCTTTTGTCTGATAGGTTTAGCTACAAAAACTTTCTTCATCAATCTTTAATTATTGCTGCTACTTTTGATACTTTTTTAAGGAGGATTGAGCTTAGAGAGCTTGAGTTTGCTCATTTTTTCGTTGATGAGGCAGGATTTTCGCCACTTATTAAAGTCTTACCCCTTTGTGCGTTTGCTAAACCTCTGACACTCTTAGGCGACCATAAGCAGTTAAAACCTATTTGCGTTGTTAAGCAAAAAGAGGAAATGGATTGGAATCTTGCTACCTTTTGGCGATTTTCAAGCCTTTATTTAAAGAGTTTTTTTGATAATCCTCAAGATTTTTTAGTCAAAGAAAATCCCTCGATTTTGCCTTCAATCCCTACTTTCAAACTCACGCACACTTATCGCTATGGCGATAATCTTGCCAAATTGCTTGATAGCCATATTTATCAAAATGGTTTGCAAGGACAAGCTAAAGAGACAATGCTTTTTTTGCTTGATACGCCTTGTTCTAATGATACTAAAAGCACGAATGAAAATCATAGCGAAGCCCAGCAATGTATCCGCCTAGCCCAAATGTTTTTACAAGAAAAAGGCGACTTTGCGATTATCACGCCTTTTGTAAATCAAAGAAGGCTGATTTTGCAGAAATTCCCCGCTCTTAGAAATGATGATTATGTTTTTACGATTCACAGCTCACAAGGGCAGGAGTTTGATACGATTATCTTTTCACCTGTGCATTTGCATTATCACTTAAGCGATTCACGCAATCAAGACGCCCTTTTCTCGCTTAATGTCGCCCTCTCAAGAGCTAAAGAAAAAATTATCCTTGTTTGTGATAAACGCTATTGGCAGGGCTACCCTCAACAATTCCTAACCCAACTCATTAAGATTGCCAAACCTATAAGGATTTAAGGAGGACAAAGGTTTAACTTAATGCAAAAATTAATGATATGTTT
>JAFLSC010000057.1 GCA_022511145.1 Helicobacter sp. | reverse complement strand
AGTTTTGGGGATTTAGACCCTCGCATTGACGCTCGTTTAGCTGACCTTCAAGAGGAAGGCAAAGACGAAAAAGATTGGAGCGGTTTCCATAAAATCGAAAAAATCCTTTGGGAGCAAAATACGACAAGAGGCACAGAGGCTACGGCAAATCAGTTATTGCTTGATATAAAAGAACTCCGTGCAAAAATACCAACGGCTAAAGTTGATGCTGAATTAATGCTCACAGGTGCGGTGGATTTGCTTAATGAGGTATCCACTAGCAAAATAACAGGTGAAGAAGATATTTTTTCTAAAACAGACCTTTATGATTTTAAAGCTAATATCGAGGGGGCAGAAAAAATCTATGAACTTTTCCGCCCTTATTTGCTCAAAAAAGATAAAAAATTAGCCAATGAAATTGAAACACAATTCAAGGCAGTTAATACATTGCTTGCAAAGCATAATCGTTTGCAAAATGGATATGATTTTGTTGGTTATGATAAACTATCTCAAGCTGATATTAAAGAACTTGCTGAAGCTGTGAATAAGTTGGGTGAGCCTCTCTCAAAAATGGGTGTGATTTTGGAGTAAAGTATGCCTACAAAAAAATTAGAACGTCGAGATTTTTTAAAAAATATAGCAATAGTTGGAGCGGGGATATTTTCTCCCGCTTTTGCTGATTCTTCAATTCACACTCAAAGGGTATCACCTACTATTGCAAATAAATACCCATTTTTTGGCATACATCAGCAAGGTATTATCACCCCACCCCAAAAACATATTTATTTTTTGGTGTTGGATTTGCATACTCATTCACGCTCAGAGATTAAAGAAGTTTTTCAAACTTGGACGGCTTATGCAAGCAAACTCACAAAGGGCGAAAATGTTGCACCTTATGGGAGCAATATGCTTATTCCTCCAAGTGATACAGGCGAGGCAGATTCGCTTAATCCAAGCAATCTTACACTTACCTTTGGTGTAGGAGCAAGTTTTTTTGAGAAGTTAGGTTTAAAATCTGCTTGTCCTAAAGCATTGAAGGATTTGCCACATTTTCCAAGAGACCAGCTGCGTAAAGAATTTAGTGGTGGCGATATTTGTATTCAAGCATGTGCTGATGACCCACAAATAGCCTTTCATGCTGTGCGTAATTTAGTAAGAGTAGCTCGCCTAAAAGTTACGATGAAATGGTCGCAAATGGGATTTAACTCTTATGAAAACAACGATACGCCAAGGAATTTATTTGCTTTTAAAGATGGCACGATTAATCCTGCTGCTAATGAGCTCGATAAAGTGGTTTGGGTTAAAGATGAAAGTTGGCTTAATAATGGTTCTTATTTAGTAATTCGCCGCGTGCAAATGCACCTTGAAACTTGGGACAGGACGCATTTAAAGGGACAAAATGATACTTTTGGACGCAAACGTGATACAGGTGCGGCTTTTGGGAAAAATGATGAGTTTGAACAAGCTGATATTGAAGCATTAGATGAAAATGGAAAACGCATAATGCCAGAAAATTCCCACGTATTTTTAGCTAAAAAAACAGGAATCCAAATTTTACGCCGTTCTTTTTCATTTGCAAGTGGTATTGATGCACGAACAGGGCAGTTTGATGCAGGTTTGCTTTTTATTTCATTTCAAAAAGACCCTATGCAATTTATCAAAATCCAAAATGCCTTAGGGAATACAGACAGAATGAATGAGTATATAACACATATTGGAAGTGGGCTTTTTGCTTGTTTTGGTGGAGTAAGTCAAAAAAATGGAGACTATATAGGACGCACTCTTTTAGGTTAGTTATTGAAAATCCCTCAAAGGTTTTATTGTGATAAAGAAAATTTTAATTATTCTATTTTTGTTTGTGATTCCGCAAATTTTAAATGCACAGGTGCGTGTGGAGCATTTATTTGTAATGATTTCTGATGCAATGGAAAATGCAAAAAATGATAAAGATATGCAATCTGTGCCGATTTTGGAAGATTTTAAGGCGGAGTTTAATAGCATTGCTCCCTCAAATTCACAAACAAGATTTCAGGTAAATGAGGCTTTAGAGATTGCTTTAAGAGAGCCTAAATTGGAGCATTTAGAATCACTCTCAACGGCTCTTATTGCTTTTGAAAAAGAACAAAATCCTATTGATTATGATGCTCAAAGAAAACAATTTGAAAAGCGTGTAATGCCTATATTTAAGAAGCTTCAAGAAGCAACAAATCAAAAAAGACTTGAGGAATTACCCCTGCTCTATAAGCGTTTTTATGATGTGTGGCAGAGAAATGAACGTGTAGTAAGCGATACTAGCACAGGACATTACGGAAAAATTGAAACAGCTTTGGCACTCTATCGTATAGCAATGGTGAGTGAGGAGATGGATTTTGATACTATGGAATTGCATATTCAAAATCTTGATGAATCCTTGAATGATTTTATTGCTGGGAATGTTTTGGAGGCACAAAGCATAGAAGGGGTGCCACAAACTCTCTCTAGCGGTTTAGCACTCTTAAATCAAGCACTTACTGATTTTCCACACAATGAAGCTGCAGCAAAAGAAGCAATTTTAACATTTATAGCACAATGGCCTATTTTTGAGGGAGAAGTTCGCACAAGAGATGGAGGACTTTATAATCGTATTGAATCTGAATTGCCAGAAATTGCAGCAAGAGGTGCTGATGAAAAAAATATAACACAATTAAAAAATCTTATTGAATCCATTGAAGAACTTGATATAAGCACGGGATATACAGCCTTTGATGTGGCTGTTATTTTATTGCGAGAAGGGATAGAGGCACTTTTAATCATAATGGCATTATTCACAGCATTACAAGCTGCAAATCAAACTCGTGGGCAAGTGTGGGTAATAGGCGGTTCCATACTTGGTGTGGGTGCAAGTTTAATTGTAGCTTTAGCTTTAGTTTGGTTTTTCCCACTAGCAACAGCAGGAACAAATCGAGAAATTTTAGAAGGCATAGTAGGCATTGTAGCGGTTGCTGTGATGATATTTGTTGGTGCTTGGTTACACAGCAAATCAAGTGTTGCAGGTTGGCAAGCTTATATTTCAAAGAAAATGGGACAAGCACTTGCTAAAGGCAGTTTAATGGGATTAGGCGGACTTGCTTTTTTGGCAGTATTTCGTGAAGGTGCAGAAACGATACTTTTTTATGCAGGTATGATGCCACAAATGGCTATGGATTCTTTTTTAATCGGTATTTTAGTAGCCATTATAGGGTTAATTATCATTGCTTATTTAATGAAAATCTTTACTCAAAAATTATCTATCCATTTGATATTTAGTGTAATGAGTTGGCTAATTTATGTGCTTGGATTTAAAATTTTAGGGGTAAGCATACACGCTTTGCAGCTCACTAATGTCTTATCTACTAATATCTTGCCACTTCCTAGCATAGCAATTTTAGGCTTTTATAACAATTCTCAAGGAATTGTTGCACAAGTTTGCTATATCATCATTGTAGCGGTAATAGTAGTAACACAAAGACATAGCAAAAATTCATACCATTAAAAGCTTAAAATTTAGATTTAAAAAGAATCATAGATTTTTAAACTTACTTTAATGAAATAAAGAGTAAAATCACACTCTTACTTTTTTTGATTAGCTAAGTAAGAGTAGAATAAATCTAAAGATTTATGATAATCTAGCCAAGAAACAAGATTTTAATTAAGGTTAGGGGCTTATAGCTCAGGTGGTTAGAGCGCACCCCTGATAAGGGTGAGGTCGGAGGTTCAAGTCCTCCTAAGCCCAC
>JAFLSC010000056.1 GCA_022511145.1 Helicobacter sp. | reverse complement strand
ACTTTGATTTGCCTGTTCTTGTTTATCTTTTTGCTCTAAAATTTCAAGAACGCTTTGAGTAGGATTGAAATTTGAAGTTAGAGAAACTAAAAGATTATCAGAAACATTAGTAAAAAGATTTGATTGAGGGTAACTAATTTCAAAGTCCATCAGACCGATATTATTTCTGATACTCCACATGTCTAATTTACCATCATTGCGTGGGGTATAATTAGCACCCATTGATTGTGTATCCCAAGATATTTTGATTCCATTAATCTCTATGGAATTAGGTTGGGAATAAAATCCCATTACTTTAGCAATAGCCTCAATAATTTGCTCTTGTTCCATAGGGGATAGCATATCAGAGAGTGCAGAAAAAAACTGATGCCCTGTTGCATATGTTTTATCACGAATATAACCAGCCAGTCCATCTATTTTTATTACAAACAATGTATATTTTAATGTATCTTTATCAATCTCCTTTAATTTTTCAGTATCACTAAGATATTCTTTTGCTTTATAGAGAAATTTTTCATAGTCCCCATCATTGATTCCGTCTGCTTCTATTCTACAACTCCCATAAGTCAGTAAAATATCAGAAAGTTTTCCGTCATACTTTAACTCGGGATAGTCTCTTGGTATGCAAATATCATCAACATTAGCTGTTCTCTCAAGACCACCTTCAGAATAAAAGATAAAATCTCCTTTCATTGTATCCTCTGCCATTTCAGGATTAGCTTTATAGAGTTTTAACATTAGATTATCCATTTGCTCATTAAGAAACTTTTGTGCTTCTTGCATTTCCTCTTGGGTGATTTTTTGCCCCCAATTATCGTTAATCTTGTTGTCTATTCGTTCATTGAAATATGGGTCTTGCATATCTAATGTTATACCACCAACTCCACCAAGTTTTAGTTCTAATGACCTTGCAATATCATCCAATATAGAGTCATACCGACTAGGACGTTGTGCATATTCTTGTGCATATTTTATACACAAATCAACATTTTCTCGAACTTTACTTAATATTTCCTCATCACTTAGCATTGCTGTTTGTAAAGATTCTGTTTGCTGAATTTCTTTAGATTCTGCAATTTTTTCAGATTCTGTTTTTGTGAGATTAGTTAGCCTAAAATCTTGCGTTAATTTAGAATCTTGATTTGTCGCTTTTGCGTAATTAGAATAGAAACTTGAATAACTAGAATTGCTAATTTGCATTGCTCCCCCTTTATAATAATAAATTTAAAAAGATAAGCAAAAAATGTTCCTTACTCAAAAAACTACTATCAATTAAAATCCATTGCAATCCTTAAAGCAGAGTAAATAAAAGTCAAAAAATATCGCAATAGGATTCACCTTTATGCAATCTCGAGCTTTTTTGATATTGACACTCCATTACGCCATTTTTCAACACAAAATAGGCTTGATATTCTCCATTGATAGCGATAAAACCCTCTTTTTGCTTTTGAAAATGGCAATCTTTAGTGTTAAAATCCAAGTTCGCATAGAGTTTATCCCAATCTAGTGGTGTTTGATAAAGTTCTAGGGCTTGATTTTGGTGTTGCAAAGTAATTTTAAAATTCATCAGTGCAATTTGCAATTTTTTCGTGCAAGCACTTTGGTGATAAGCAGTGATTTTGGGAATAGCAAGCGTGGAGAGAATCGCAAGACAAAAAAGCACTAAGAGTATCTCTAAAAGCGTAAAAGCCTTTCTTTTTAGCCTATTAATTTTATTCACTTTAAGTGTGTGTCCTAAAATCTGCTCTTTTTTCACTCAAATGCCACTTTTGGTTAGAGTCCCTTATTTTAAAAAACAATGGAGCTACTAAGCAAAGGGATAATTTGCAGCAGATTATTATCAAATCCGCTTTGAGCAATGAGCTTCTCGCAAGTATCGCCATTAGGGTTAGAAATGCTTTGGGTTGAGATTTCAAGGTAGCGGACACTCTCCTGCGTTGTGGCTTGTGTGCCATTTTCATCACTAAGCAATCTTGCTGTAACACAAGGTGTTTTTTGTGCAGATTCTAGGGTGGAGGTGATTTGAAATTCTGTGATATTCCAATTTGTGGCACTAAGTTCAAGGGCACTTTTAAAGTCCCCTTTGCCTTGCGAGAGAAAATAAGCGGGAAGTGAGCTTTTGAGGGCATTAATATCATTTTTAAAAACAACGATTTTGGCATCTTCACGACTTGCTGAAATTTTGGGGATTGCAATTGCAGCAAGGATTCCTAAAATTACCAAAATAAAAACAAGCTCAAGCATTGTAAAAGCCCCTTTTGTTGCTCTTTTTTGGAATTTACTTTTTTGGGTTATTAGCATTTAAGGAATCCTTTATTTAAATGCAACATTTTATCCTATTTGCACTTAGGGATTCTTTAGCCTTTAGTTGATTTTGCAAACCGCATACACTGCGGCATTTTCACTCCGTAAAATATGAGTGCAAGCAGTGCTAAAAGTTTTAAAATTTTTGAGTAATTCTCGCTCTTTTTGGCTAAACCCTCCTTCACAACCTACAAGGATTGGAGCTTCTAAGTTAGAAGGTAGCGGCTTAGCATCAAAATCCAAAACCGCTAGATTAGGGTATCTTTCACATACTGCTTGTAAATTTTCTAAAAGTTCTATTTCAAGTTTGCTCATTCGCCCACATTGCTGTGAGGAATTTTCTAAAATCCGCTCCATTCGCAAAAAATCAAGCTTGAAATTTTTTTGGGAAAAATCAGCATAAAAGAAGGTGATTTTAGACAGATTAAGCTCATTAAGGATAGGCAGAGTTTTCTCGATACATTTAGGCTCAATCATCGCCCAAATCAAATGAGATTTGGGAGGATTTGGAGTAATGGCAATGGTGCTTTGGAGTTTGAGAGTTGCTTCCTTTTTGTTAATGTCGCTAATGTGATAGATATAGAGATTATTATCTTTTAGATTGCAGAGTTTTAGGCAATCTTGTTTTTGTGTCCGCCTAGAGCGGAAAAGATGATGATAAGCCTCTCCTTGTAGGGTAATAATAGCCTCTCCTGCTTGTTTGTGAATGATAAATTGCATTATAAAATCGATAAAAAAAGGAGGCAAAAGAGTATCAAATCCAAGCCATTTTTTCTTTTTACCCAGCCAAAGAAAGCCTCGCGTATTTGCTTGTCGGGTTCGATTTTGATTTGCTTTTGCTTTTTGTGTCTTATGATTTCAAATATTAAAACATACAACCAAACGCCCAGCATAAGCCAAGCCCAAGCGAGCCTACCAAATCCAAGCATAGCCCAAATCACTAAACCACTTAAAAGACTTGCTGCAAGAATCGTATAATAAGCTGGTGCTACAAAAGCAAGGATTTTTAGTTTTTTGGTGTGTGAAGTGGGTGCTATTAGGTAAAAGAGATTGATAAAAGGAGGAAAAATCAGCAAAAAAGAAAAAATAAAATGAAAGGTTAATAACTCTTCACCAACAAACTCCACTCTAAAGCCTTTTATCAATCCATTGATTCAAATTTGTATTAAGAACCTCTGCTTTTAGCTTTTTATCTTTATGCAGTTAGATTCTTGAATAAAACTAATTTAAAATCTTAGCAAGAAGTTTTTGGGGATTTTTATAAACCAATAATAAAAACCACAAAACCAAGCCACACCATACCACAACGCCGCCAAGCAGTGCATCATCAACACTTATATCCCAAAAAGGCTCTTGTGAAAAATACGCAAAAGAACAATCCACAATCCACATTATGCCTGCTCCCCAATAAATGAGGCTAAGTGTGCCGAGTTTGCAATTAGAGTTAATAAAATACCAAGCTAGTGTTGCCAAAATCGCTGCAAAAAGTGTGATAAATAAACACATTAGATTCCTTTAGAGATTGAAACTTAAGTGAAAAATTGCTTTTACCCCCTTTTGGGGGAGTGAATCTCTTAAGAGAGTTAAGATAATTTTGCTAAATTTTGATTTTGGAATTTTGCCAATACTCTATCAGCTAAAATCACCATTACACCCCAAATCATAGTAATGGCTAGGACTTGCATACTTCCAATTGTCAAAATCTCATAAAGCATATTTGCTGTATCTTCTGCACTATTCATTGCAGTTAAGAAGGGAGGGAAAGGGGTAATTTCGCCGTGCCATATATGCTCAATAGCAAGCAAAAAGATTCCGCCCCAAAGCATTGTAATAAGCCAACTAAGCTTAGTAGTCCAAGAAATTTTTGTGCTATTTGCACCCTTTATGCCACAGGATTTTTCTTTTTGGGCTGCTTTCTTTTTAATAAGAGAGACAATACCCACTGCCACGATAGATTCAGTAAAACAAGCCATAATCACTCCTTGTATAAATTTAGTATGATAATTTTATAAAAAATAATATTAAATTATTCTAAACTTACGACAAAAACAAAGCAATCTCATCACCTAGGAAATAATCTCTATTGTAGATTCTCTCCGCCCTCTGCCACACTTTATTTTCTTGTTTTAAAATCTCTAAATGTTCTTTTTGGGGAATTTGAGATTCCTCTACCCCTACTTCACAACGCATTCCCAAAAACAACCGCTCCAAAGCCTTATCTTTGGGGGTTAAGATTTCTTGATCTTCGCTCAAATCTTCTAAAT
>JAFLSC010000055.1 GCA_022511145.1 Helicobacter sp. | reverse complement strand
AAAAAAATTCTAATTTTAGCACCGGGAAATAGCCTTGAAAAATATTATAAACAAATCAATTCTTATATACAAAAAGAAAATCCTATTATAATATCTTTAAATTTCGATGGAATGAAGTTTAAATGTGATTATCAGTTTTTTACAAATGCTAAAAGATTTAACTTCTTTTACAAAAAAGAAAATTTTAATCATTATATTATCACCTCAAATATAAAAGAAGTTGATGTTTTTTTTATCTTAAATTATATTGATTTGATTTCTTATGATGAAAATGAGGAAATTTTTGATAATTGCACCACAATATTTTTAACTCTTTTAAAAAAGATGGACATTGAAGAAGTTAGTATTGCTGGTTTTGATGGATTTTCTAGCAATAAAAATGATTATTATGATTTGAGTATTGCTAATAATTTAAATTTATTAGAAAAAAGAAACGAAGACGAAAAGCTTAAAAATATACTTAAAAGAGAGATAAAGGGGCATATATCTTTAAATTTCTTAACCCCAAGTATTTATAAGGAATGTTTTAATGTATAAAACATTTTTATTTGACCTTGATGGAACTTTGCTTGATACAACCGAAGGTGTGTTAAAGGCTGTTACAAAAACTATACAAAAGCTAAACCTACCCTTTCCAAAAAATGAAATTTTACAGGATTTTGTAGGACCCCCAATGCAAGAATCTTTCATAAAACATTTTTTAGTAGATTCTCAAACTGCTTTAGAATATGCGAATTTGTTTCGCATTATTTATAAAGATTCTCTCTATGAAGCGAAATTGTATAATGGAATTTCAGAACTATTAAAAGAACTTAAAAGAAAAAAATTTCAAATAGCTGTTGCAACAAATAAAAGTCACGAAAATGCTATGAGTATTTTAGATAAATTCAATATCTTATCTTTGTGTGATTTTGCTATGGGTAGTGATTTGGAAGGAAAATTAAAAAAAGAGGATATTATCAATACTTGCATAAAACAACTTTGTGCTGATAAAAAATCTACTTTGCTTATAGGAGATAGTATAGCTGATTCTAACGGAGCTTTAAGAGCAGGGATAGACTTTATCGCTGTGATTTATGGTTTTGGTTTTAAATCACAAGCTGAACTTAAAAATATAAAACATCTTACAAGTTGTGGAAGTGTGAAGGAGCTCAAAAATTATTTGCTTAATAAAAAGGACTATTAATGTTAGAACATTTAAAAGAAAAAGTTTGTCAAGCTAATATAGAACTTTATCAACAAAAGATTGTCATTTTTACTTGGGGCAATGTTAGTGAAATTGATGAAGAAAATAATTTGGTAGTAATAAAACCTAGTGGAATTCCTTATAATAAAATGAATCCAAAGGATATGGTTGTTCTAAATTTAAAAGGGGATATTATTGAGGGACATTATAAACCATCATCAGATACTCCAACACATTTAGAACTTTACAAAAATTTTCCTCAAATTAAAAGTATTGCTCATACTCACTCTACTTACGCTACAGCTTTTGCACAAGCAGGAATAGAAATTAAAGCTTTGGGAACCACACAAGCAGATTATTTTTATCAAAATATTTGTGTAACAAGAGAACTTAGTAAAGAGGAAGTTGAAAATAATTATGAACTAAATACGGGTAAAGTGATGATAGAAACTTTGAAAAATAAAGACATTATAGCGACACCCGCTATTTTGGTTAAATCGCACGGACCATTTATTTTTGGAAAAGATGCTTTAAATTGTGTGCATAATGCTGTAGTTTTAGAAGAGATTGCAAAAATGAATTTTTTAACTCTCTGCTTAAATCCAAATGTAAATGAAATTTCTAAATATATCTTAGATAAACATTATCTAAGAAAACACGGAAAAAACGCCTATTATGGCAATAATTTTACAAAGGAGTCAAAATGAAATGTTACTTATGCGGGAGTGAGAAGTCTCACAAAAGAGAAGGAAAGGTTAGGGATAACCCAAGCATTAATATCCTAGAATGTGATGAATGTGGTTTGGTGTTTTTGGATACGCAAAATACAGGAGATGAGTTTTATCAAAATAACGAAATGCTAGATGAATCGTTTTTTAAATTTTGCAAAAGAGATGAAAGTTCTGAAAAAATATCCGCAGAAAGACTTTTGGCATTAAAAGAAACTTTCTTAAAAGACCAAGAAGTATGGTGGAAAAGACGTTTTGAATTTTGCAAAGAATCTCTCATCGGTAAAACACTCTTAGATTTTGGAAGTGGTTATGCAGGATTTTTGCGTTTTGCTAAAGATTTGGCTAAAAGCGTTGTAGGAGTTGAACTTGAAGAACAAGTCAAGCCTATTTATGAAAAATATAATATCCCTTTAGTAAGAAGCCTTGAGGAAGCAAAAAATCTTATAATTAATGGGGGGGGGGGGGAATTATTTGATATAATCACTGCTTTTCACGTCATCGAACACTTACAAGACCCTATTAGCATACTTAAAGAACTAAACTCACTCTTAAAAGACAATGGAAAAATCATCATAGAAGTTCCTAATGCTAATGATGCCCTGCTAACAATTTATGAAAACAAAGCTTTTAGAGAATTTACTTACTGGAGTCCTCATTTATATCTTTACAACACTCATACTCTAAGAAAACTTGGAGAAAAGGCTGGATTTAAAGTAGAATTTGTCAAAGGAATTCAAAGATACCCACTTTCTAATACTCTTTACTGGCTTAGTAAAGGAAAACCAGCAGGACAAAAGATTTGGGGTAAATTTTTAGACAATGAAATTTTACAACAAAGCTATGAACAAAGTTTAGCTTCACTTGGAGCAACAGATACTTTAATAGCTCAGTTTGTGAAAAGTAAGAGTTAAAAACAATCTTAGAATTTTGTATCACTCAAAACACCATAAAATCGCTATATGTTTTAACAAGGTGCGGATTTTTAAAGTATTTTAGAACTTTGGTAGTATTAATGTGGGACTTATTGTGTAAAATTTATCTTTCAAAATACCTTTGATATATTCGCATTCTTTATTTTAATATTATAAACTATAAAAACCCATAAATAGCTTAATTGCTAGTTTGCCAATAATTTTGCACTAAGGCTTTAAAGCACACAAAAGCACTCGCCCAAGCAAAGGCTAGATTATGTCCTCCCCTATCCCCTGCTACATCAAGCATTTCTCCTATTAAATAAAGATTGTTTATTTTGCAAGATTCCATTTTTTCTGCATTTATCTCACTCCCACTAATTCCCCCACTACTTACTTCTGCTGCATCAAATCCACACTTTTGGGTAATATTAAACTCAAAATTTTTTAAATTAAAAGCCAAAGTTTTAATACTCTTAGGGTTTAAAGCAGTAATCTTGTATTTTTTCTCAAACGCATAAGCAATCTTGGGATTTAGCAAGCCACAAAGCATATCCCCTACATTAGAATATTTCTTTGCAAGTTTTAAAAGCCTATTTTCCAAAGTTTTATAGTCCCATTTTGGTAAAAAATCTAATTGAATCGTATATTGCTCGCAAGGTTCTGTCATTTTAGCAGAAATATCAAGCACCCCAAATCCTGAAATCCCATAATCTCTAAAAAGCAAATCATCATAAATCTCTAAAATAACTTTCTTTTGCTTTTTAAGGATAATTTTAACTTTAAGCTTAACACCATTAACACCACTAAACAATTCCTTGCAACATAAAGGAACCAGAGAAGGAGCAGTAGCGACACATTTTAAACCCAAACTTTTAGCAAGCTCATAACCTTTAGAGCTTCCTCCAAGCTTAGGTGCTGCTTCACTCCCACACGCCAAAACAACAGATTTGAAATAATGAGCTTGAGGAATTTGAAGTATTTGGGAGTCATTTTGGGATTTTAACTTGGATTGAGGGGATTTTAGACTTTGAAGTAGAAATCCTTCTGGTGTCGATGAGATAGCAATCACCTCATTTTCAAGCCAAATATTTTCATCTTTAAGAATTGAGAGAAAAACTTTCATAACCGAGATAGAAGAATTTGAGAGCGGATAAACTTTCCCATCTTCAAGAACTTCTAAAAATAACCCTAAATCTTGACAAATCTCACTAAAAGCCTCAAAATCAAGGGATTTTAGGATTTTATTAAGGGAATCTTTAGAAAAACTTGAAGTGTGAAAAAAGGAAGCAGAAGTGTGGGTATTATAAATATTGCAACGCCCATTACCCGTTGCTAGAAGCTTCTTGCCTAAGATTTTATTTTTTTCAAAGAGGACAAAAGGGATTTTGACTTGTTTAAGTAAAACAGCAAGAAAAATCCCACTCGCCCCACCACCAACAATAGCAATCTTATGAGATTGTGTCAAATCTTGCGAGGAGTTTATTGAAAGCTCCCATAAGCCATTAGTTTTTTGTAACGCGTTTGGAGATAATTAGAATCCTTTTTAATTTCTTGCAAAGATTGACTAACATAATCTAAAATCGCCTGCACAGCTCCTTCTTTATCACGATGTGCACCGATTTGAGGTTCTTTGATAATCGCATCAATCAAATTAGCTTCTTTGAGTGATTCAGGCGTGATTTTTAAAACCTCTGTGGCATTTTCTACTTTGTTAGGGTCATTCCACAAAATCGCCGCACAACCCTCTGGAGAAATCACGCTAAAGATTGAATACTCCATCATCGCAAGTCTATCCGCTACGCTAATAGCTAAAGCTCCTC
>JAFLSC010000054.1 GCA_022511145.1 Helicobacter sp. | reverse complement strand
TTACCTTTGATGCTAAAAAGCTTAATGAAGCAGAAGGGAGTTTAAAAGGGGCTTTGAGTATGCTTAGTGGTGGGATTAAGATTGAGCCTGATAATCAAAGAATCCAACAGCAAGCAGATATAACAACAGACCCAGAGACAACCGAAGAAGTCAAAAAGGTTGAAAGTATTATTTTAGATTTTGAACAAAATGTCAAATCTTCTTTGGGACCCTCTAATATTATTGATGATGGGATAGAAGGTTTGATTTTGCGTTTCAATGGAAAATTGCAATTTGAACCCAATCAAATTGCCATTGTTGATGGTGATGAATTGCTTTTTCTTAAAAGACTTGCCCAAGTTTTAGAGAGAATGCCGCCTAATATGCATATTGATGTGATTGGAAATACCGATGACCAACCCATTCAAGTTACGCCAAAGATTCCTAATGCAGAGGCTTTAAGTGCTTATCGAGCCTTAGAGGTAACGCGTCATTTAATCAGCAATGGGTTAAATCCCCAAAAACTAACTTCGCTAGGAGCAGGGGCAAGTCGCCCGATTGTCCCTAACACTAATGAGGAAAATCGAGCAAGGAATCGGCGAGTAGAATTTAGATTCTATCCTGATGATAAGCTCTCAAGACAAAAACAAAATGTGTTACAAAGGGTTATTGATGAGCAAAATAATCTGCGGCAAGAAGAGGCACCAAATCCTAATTTGCAATCCCCTACGGATTTAAATCCTAGTAATGAATGATTTGGAAAAATCAAAGATATTTTAAGTAAGGATTATAAAAGTAATGAGATTAAAGGTTAAGAAGTGTTTTTGAGAGGATTGAAATTTATAGGTTTAGTGGCATTATTAGCTTCTTGCCTTTATGGGGCACCTCCAGAGTTACCTCAAAGCCCCACACTTCCAACGGTGGATTTAACCTTAACCACACCCACAGAACCGGGCGATTTGGTAACAACTTTAAACATTGTTGTTATCTTAACGCTTTTGGTTTTAGCCCCCTCACTTGTTGTAATGGCGACAAGTTTTGTGCGGATTTTGATTGTTCTTTCTTTTTTACGCACCGCAATGGGGACGCAGCAATCCCCACCAACACAGCTTTTAGTTTCTTTTGCTTTGATTTTAACAATGTTTATTATGGAGCCTGTTGCCAAAGAAAGCTATGAAGTAGGGATTAAGCCCTATATTGCTAAAGAAATTCCTTATGATGAGGCTTTTTTGCGTAGCGTTAAGCCTTTTAAGGATTTTATGATTCGCAATACTCGCCCCAAAGATTTGGCACTTTTTTATCGCATTAGAAATATGGAAAATCCGCAAACTATCGATGATGTTTCGCTCACCACCGTTTTACCTGCCTTTATTATTAGCGAGATGAAAACAGCCTTTCAAATCGGATTTTTGCTTTATCTGCCTTTTTTGGTGATTGATATGGTGATTAGCTCAATCCTAATGGCAATGGGTATGATGATGCTGCCACCCACGATGATTTCTCTGCCCTTTAAAATATTAATTTTTATTTTAGTTGATGGATTTAATCTGCTTACAATGAATCTTGTGCAAAGTTTTCGGTAGCAATGGCGTGTAGATATTTTGGGGAATGTGGTGGTTGTCAGTTTGGTGAAGACTATAATTTGGATTTTAAAGTAGAAGCTTACAGGAAAATTTTACCCAACATTGCTTTTAGTGTTTTTGCCTCTCCTTTGCAAAATTTTAGAGCAAGGTGCGAGATAGGCGTTTTTCATCAAGATGGGCAAATTCATTTTGTAATGCGGGGTAAAAAATCCCAAAAAAATAAAAATTCCTTTGTTTTTATTGAACAATGTTTGATTTTACAAAAGCCACTCCAAGAGCTTTTAGAAGTTTTAAAAGCAAAACTCAATGCCGCCTCTATACAACTAACACACAAACTCTTTAGCCTAGAGATTTTATCAAGCATAGGACAACAAGGAGCTTTTGAAGCACTTTTGACACTCATTTATCATAAACCTTTAGAGGCACAATGGGAAGAAGAAGCAAAACTTTTGCAAGAAAATCTAACCAAAACACTAGGTTTTGAAGTGAAAATCATCGGGAGAGCAAAGAAAGCCAAAATCGTTTTGAAAGAAGATTTTTTGATTGCCTCTTTAAAAATCCAAGATAAAACCTTTTTTTACCGCTATGATGAAGGGACTTTTGTGCAGCCTAATCCTCTGATGAATCAAAAAATGATAGAATGGGTTTTAGAGGCATTACCTAAGAGTCATAAGGATTTGCTTGAAATGTATTGTGGTTGCGGGAATTTTACAATCCCACTAGCAGCAAAATTCAATCAAGTTTTAGCCACAGAGATTTCTAAAACTTCCCTCAAAGCCTTACAATTTGCCCTAAAAGCTAATAAAGTGAGCAATATTACTACTATTCGTTTGAGCGGTGAAGAATGCCAAGAGGCTTTAGAGAGAGTAAGAGAATTTTATCGCCTAAGAAACATTGATTTGGATTCTTTTGATTTTGAATGTGTTTTGATTGACCCTCCACGGGCTGGATTAGGGCAGAAAATAGCAAAATTCCTACAAAGATTTCCTAAGATTGTTTATATTTCTTGCAATCCTTTGAGTTTAAGTGAGGATTTAAAGATTTTACTTCAAACTCACCAACCCCAAAAACTCGCCTTTTTTGACCAATTTCCTTATACTTCGCATTTAGAATGCGGGATTATTTTATCATCAAATAATCCTTAATGAGTTTCTTTAATGGATATTTTGAAAAAATCCTCACAGCCATTAGAAAGGATTTTCAGGAGAGCTTTTATTGATTCCCCCAAAAGTTCTCCTGTTGTTATTTTTAGCAATGTCTTTATTTTGTTTTATAAACTTAAGTAAATTATAAATAATCTTAAGTAATAAGGAGAGGTTTATCCTCTCTTTTTATCACTTCACCGATGATTTTAGAATGCTCTAAGCCCTCGTTAATAAGTCTTTCAAGGAGTTTTGGGGCTTCTTCTTGAGGGAGTGCAAGGAGCAATCCCCCTGATGTTTGAGCATCAAAAAGGAGAATTTCTAAGTTTTGATAAGGAGAATTTGGAGGGAGATTAAAATGGCAAAAATCCTCTATGGCTTTTTGATTGCTGTAACTTCCACCCGGAATAATGCCCATATTTGCAAACTCAAAAGCCTCTTTAAAAATAGGTAGATTGCAAGAGTTAATCTTAATAGAGATTTTGGGATTTATCATTTCATAAAGATGCCCCAAGAGTCCAAATCCTGTAACATCGGTGCAAGCGTGGATAGAAAAATCTTTTGCAATCTGTGTGGCATATTTGTTTAAAAATGCCATTGAAGTAGAGATTTGCTCTTGCATTAAAGGGGAAAGCATACCCGCTTTTAAGGCTGTTGTTAGGACGCCAATCCCTAAAGGTTTGGTAAGAATTAAAATATCGCCTTTTTGTGCGGTATTGTTTTTCCAAATCTTTTGGGGACAAATGAGTCCTGTTACGCTTAAGCCATATTTTTGTTCCTCATCAGCAATCGTATGCCCTCCTAATAAAAATCCATCAGCTTCTTTGATTTTAGATATCCCACCTTCTAAAATCTCCCGCATCATTTCTTTTGTAATATGGCATTTATCCCACATTAAGAGATTTAAGGCACATTTGACTTCGCCACCCATTGCATAAACATCGCTCAAAGAATTTGCCGCAGCAATCTGCCCATACAAGTAGGGATTATCCACAACTGGTGTGATAAAATCTGCTGTCATTACGATGGCTAAATCTTCGCTGATTTGGTAGATTCCTGCATCGTCATTATCATTAAAGCCGACAAGTAATTGCGTGTTATCAAAGTTACAAAGCGAAAAAAGTTGTTTGAGGTCTCCCGGACCTACCTTTGCTGCTCAACCTGCTACTTTGACAAACTGCGTAATCTTTGGATTTTCTTGCATTGAAATTGACAAACCTCTTTAAGATGAATTTTGCTTATTTTCTCACAGAGCTAGAATTTATCTAAAAGTTTCTTTTAAAATCCTTAATGTTTTTTGGGTTTTTTTAAGATTTAAATTTATTGAATTAATAAGAAAAGAAATCGCATTTGCAGGGCAAAAAAGTAGAAGTTAAGAATCTTTTTGGGTAAAATTTCATTTTTCGTGGTAATTAAGAGAGCTAAAGGCAGTAAGTTAGGGTAAAATTGGCAAAATCTCTAAAATTGAGAGCAAAGAGGATAAAATGGAATTTTTAATAGAGCATTGGTATTTGATTCCCTTAGTTTTTGGGGTTGGGATTATCACAGGGATTTTGGCAGGGATTTTTGGGATTGGCGGCGGGGTGATTATCGTGCCTATGATGGTTTTGTTAGGTAATGATATTAAAGTAGCCATTGGTATTTCTATTATGCAGATGATTTTTTCTTCAGTCTATGGCTCTTATTTGAATTATAAAAAAAAGAATTTGGATTTTAAAAGCGGTCTGTATGTGGGACTTGGCGGGATTATTGGAGCGAGTTTTAGCGGATTGGTAGTTAAGAGTGTAGCTTCTGATATTTTAATGGGAATTTTTCTTGTTTTCATTGTTTATAGTATCATCAAACTTTTTTATGCAAATGCCTATGGCGGCGAGAGCAAAATCACAGGAGGATTGGGGCAAAAAATCTTTATGGTGGTGTGCGGGATTTTTGTCGGGGTTTTTGCAATCTCTTTAGGGATTGGGGGAGGAATGATGATTTCTCCCTTGTTTGCCTATTATTTGGGGTATAGTAGCAAAAAAATCATTCCCATTTCTTTATTTTTT
>JAFLSC010000053.1 GCA_022511145.1 Helicobacter sp. | reverse complement strand
CAAACCCGCATTCATAAGCTCTATACCAATGGGAATAAGGCTCTCTACCCTCATATAGAGAAAAATGCTTATCAAACTTGCCAAAGGCACAGCCCATAAGTCAAAATCCTTGAGGGATTCTAAACTACCTTGTGGAACAAAGCCGTGCAAAAATGCACCTATCCCCATACCCACGATAAGATAGGGCAGAATCTTTGTGTAGTCTTTAAGGCTTTGCTCCCAATAGGGTTTTAGCAGATTTATTTTGGATTGTGAGGTATTGTGTGCAATAGGGCTTTGGTAGGCTTGAAAGTTAGTTTGATGTGGGGGTGTGGCACTTTGGCAACACGCTTTTGTGCTACTCAAAGCTTTCATATTGCTTTGGCAACAGCTTTTGGGTGCATTAAAAGAAGTGGCAGAGAAGGGAGCGGTAGAAAGGGGAGAATTTGCTTTTATAAAATGTGGCTTTGGGGGAGGATTTTGCAAAAAGATTTGTGGGTGGTTTTGTGCGGAGGTATGATTGGAATCTAAAATGCTCGTTTCAAGGAGGGATTCTTCTTTAAAGTATGTAAGGACAAAAGAGCAGATAAATACGCTCAACACGATAAATACACTATATAGCAAGGTAATCTTTGCCCCAAAATAAACAAAGAGCATTGTGAGCAAAATAGGATTAATTAAAGGTGAGGTTAAAAGATAGGAAAAACTCACACTTAGAGGGATTTTGCTACGCAAAAGGGAGAGAAAAAAAGGAATGGTAGAGCAAGAGCAAAAAGGTGTCAATGCCCCTAACATAATCGCCTTCAAATAGCTAAAAAGCGAATTTTGAGAAAGCTCCTTTTGAATGAGATTTGCAAATCTTTGATTGATAAAGGCAACAAGCATAGAAATACCCAAAAATAAAAAAGAAAGCTCAAAAAAGTAGAACACAAAGGTTGAAAGGGTGCTAAGCATTAGCTCGGGGAGAGAATCTAGGGTAATTTTGGCCATTATAATCCTTTGTATGAAATATTTGGGAAAAGATTATAGCATTAATAAATTAATATATCAATATATATTGATATATTAATTTAAAAACATTATTACTATAAATTTTTAAAATTTATAGTGCTTCAAATTTCATACTTTAAATACCTTGACAAACACTAGGTGTTAGGCTTTATAATTGCAATGATTAATAATTGATTTAGCAAAAAGGACTTTTATGCAAGATTTGCTTCAAAACCGCAGAGGCTTTCTCAAAACCCTTGCTTTAACAAGTTTGGCTTTAAGCACAAGCAGCAATCTGCTTTTAGCAAATGAGCTAAAAAAATTTCAAAATCAACAAAAAGGAGATAAAATGAATGAAAGTCAAGTATGGTATATCACGGGTGCAAGCGGAGGTTTGGGACTTGCCTTGGCAAAGTATCTTTTGCAAAAAGGTGATAAAGTCGCAGCAACCTCAAGGAAGCTAAGTAGCATAGAGAAAAAGCTTGGCAAAGAAAGTGAGAATTTCTTACCTTTGGAGCTGACTTTTGATACAAGTAAAGGCGGTATTGCCAAGAAATCTCAAGCGAATTTGGACGCGATTTTTAAAAAATGGGGCAGACTTGATAATCTTGTCAATAACGCAGGATATGGACTTTTGGGCTTTGTTGAGGAAGTGAGTGAAAAGCAGCTAAGAGAGCAGTTTGAAGTCAATGTTTTTGCCCCTTATATCATCACGCAAAATGCCCTTAAAATTATGCGTCCGCAGGCTCTCAAAGAGGGAGGAAATAAGGAGCATTTCAAGGCTAAAATTTTCAATCTTAGTTCAATCGGAGGCTTTAGAGTGAGCAATGTTTCAACGCCTTATTGTATGTCTAAATTTGCTTTAAGTGCTTTAAGTGAAGGGCTAAGCCTTGATTTGGAGGATTTTGGAATTGCTGTGATTAACATTATGCCTGCGGGATTTAGGACTGAATTTGTAGGCACTTCTATGAATTTAGGCGATACAAAAATTGCTGATTATGAGGCTAAAAGAAAGGCTTTTGAGGAAAGAATGGCAGCCTATAATGGCAAACAGCCCGGCAATCCTGAAGCATTTGCAAAAATCATTTATGAGCTCTCAAGAATGAAAAATCCACCGCTTAATCTTTTTGTGGGTGATGCAGCGTATAAAAGTGCAAGAAATAAAATCGAAATTGTGCAAAAAGATATGAAAAAAACAGAAAGCTATGCAGGTAAAGCAGCGGATTTTGCAAATGCAGGAGGTAGTGCATTTGATAAGAGGTAAATTTATTCAAATTGATATGAATTTTATCTCTAATTTTTTGCAAAATAAGATAATCCCAAAAAGCTTTAGGATTTTTGAAATTTTAGGGTTTTTATTAAAATATAATTTTTATAAAAACTAAAATGAAATTTTTATCCTTAATTTTATCTAAACCCTTGACTTAGAGCTACTCTAATGCTGTATAATTCCAAAAGATTTTTGCAATCAAATTGCAACTAAAAATTTTGAAGCAAAAAGGCACAAAGGATATAAAATGACTTTAGATGAGTTTTTAATCTGTATGAAAGAAAAGCAAGAGGTTCTCGCTGGAAGTGAGCTTTTTTTGATGTTTCATACACTTAGCCAAGAGGCTCTTAAAATCACAAATGAAATTAATTCCGCATACCACACGCCTGAAGAGTTAAGAACGCTTTTTTCAAAGCTCATAGGCAAAGAGGTTGATGAGAGCTTTGCACTTTTTCCGCCTTTTTATACTGATTGTGGTAAAAATATCACTTTGGGAAAAAATGTGTTTATTAATGCGTGCTGTCGCTTCCAAGATCAAGGTGGGATTGAGATAGGAGATGGGGTGCTTATAGGGCATAATACCACCATAGCGACTTTAAACCACGATATAAATCCCAAAAACCGAGCTAACCTCCACCCAAATGGCGTTAAAATTGGCAAAAATGTGTGGATAGGCTCGGATTGCACGATTTTGCCCGGTGTTGAAATTGGCGATGGGGCGATTATTGGCGCGGGAAGTGTGGTAACTAAAAGTATCGCTGCAAACTGCATCGCTGTGGGGAATCCCGCAAGAGTGATAAAAAAGATTGAGGTTTGATTTTGAAAGTTTTAATTTTTCGGGAAATTTTTTGCATAAAATTTGGCGTAAAAAGTCGCAAAAAAAGTTTGAGTTTTTAAGTAAAATTTACAAAATTAAATTCAAAATAAGGAGGAATAAGCAAAATTTACAAAACTAAATTCAAAATAAGGAGAAAAATGAAAAGACGAACTTTTGTTAAAAATATGGCAATTTCAGGTTTGGCACTTATTACAATGCCAAAGAAGCTTTTTTCAAAACAAAATTTAAAACAAGGAGAGAATATGCAAAAATGGGATAAAACTTTTGCTAAAAGTGATAAGGTTGAGGTTAAAAAGGTGGAGTTTAAAAATCGCTTTGGTATTGTTTTGGTTGGCGATTTATATACACCTAAAGACAAAGGCGGGAAGTTTAAAGCAATCGCAATTTGCGGTCCTTTTGGTGCGATAAAAGAGCAAGTGAGTGGCTTGTATGCACAAACTTTGGCAGAGAGAGGCTTTATCACTCTTGCTTTTGACCCTTCTTACACAGGAGAAAGTGGGGGAGAGCCTCGCAATGTCGCTTCACCAGATATTAATACAGAGGATTTTAGTGCGGCAGTGGATTTTTTGAGTAATCAAAGTAATGTAAATCCTAATGAGATTGGAATTTTAGGTATTTGTGGTTTTGGCGGCTTTGCTTTAAATGCTGCGGCTATGGATACAAGAATCAAAGCGAGTGTGGCTTCAACAATGTATGATATGACAAGAGTAAATGCCTATGGTTATAACGATACTTTGGACGCAAAAGCTCGTTATGCCCTTAAAGAACAGCTTAACAAACAAAGAACACTTGATTTTAAAAATCAAAGCTATGCTAAAGCAAGCGGTTTGCCTGATAAACTAAGCGGTGATGAACCACAATTTATCAAGGATTATTATGCGTATTATAAAACGCCTAGAGGATTTCACCCGCGTTCTATTAACTCAAATGGGAATTGGAATCAAACTTCATCTTTATCTTTGATGAATTTACCTATACTTGCTTACAGCGATGAAATTCAAAGTGCGGTACTTGTCATACACGGAGAAAATGCACACAGCAGGTATTTTTCAGAAGATGCTTTCAAAAAACTCAAAGGCAATAATAAAGAACTGCTCATCATCAAAGACGCAAATCACACGGATTTATACGACAATAAAGACAAAATCCCTTTTGATAAAATTGCGGAATTTTTTAATCTTTATCTAAAATAATGCTTCAATCTAGTTTTTAGCTTTGCTAGAAACTAGATTGATTGCGATTTAATTTAGCTTTTAATAAGCTAGTTTGTTAGCTTAAAAATTCTCTAAAACTTTCTCACTCCCACCAAATCTCAAAAATATAATTTAAATCCCAAAGCGGTGCAATCTCACCAATCTTTGGTCTAAAAAGTGCAATTTCAGGATAAGATTTTGCAGCTTCGCTTAATTCTTTGTGAGGTGCGTTCCACTCGTGCAAAGCGATTTTAAATTTTGAGTTATGAATAGGCATAAAACACTTAGAATTTAACTCCTGCGTGGCTTTTAAAGCCTCACTTGGAAAGATATGCACATTACGCCAATCCTCGTTGTATTGTCCATTTTCCATAATCACCAAATCAATTTTTCCAAATTTATCCCCTATCTCCTTAAAATGTTTCCCATAGCCTGTATCCCCGCTCATAAAAATCTGTTTATCCTTGCTTTTAAGCACATAGCTTCCCCATAAAGTTTTGCTTTTATTCCAAAAATTCCTGCCCGAATAATGGCGAGAAGTTACAAAATTCAAAGTCAAATCCTCATTCAATTTAAGACTCTCACCCCAATCAAGCTCGACAATTTTACTCTCATCTATGCCAAAATCTCTTAAATATTTGCCCACACCCAGTGGCACAATGACTTTTTGTAAATTTTGCATTTGAGATTCTGCAAGTTTGCTAATCGTGCTTTGGCTCAAATGGTCGTAATGGTCGTGTGTGATGATAAGATAATCAATCTCGCACAAATCCTCCACCCCATAAATATCACTTCCCTTAAAAGGTTTGACTAAAAAAGACGGCGAGGCATTAGACTTCAAAACAGGGTCGATGAGAAAGCGTTTATTTGAAGTTTGAATGAGATAAGAAGAATGCCCAAACCAAACAAGAACCTCCTCACCTCTTGGGAGTTTTTTCAAATCATTTTTAAGCGATACAATCTCCTTTTTGGGCATAAATTTGGAGGAAAGAAATATGTCTTTAAGCAAAAGGATATATTCAAAAAAGCCCCATTGTTTTAGGGTAATTGGCTCAAAATTATGAAAACTCCCTTCTTTAAAATGTGGCGAGTTTTGC
>JAFLSC010000052.1 GCA_022511145.1 Helicobacter sp. | reverse complement strand
ATTTAGGGGATATAGGCTTTGTATGGGGAATGGTTTGGAATAGCACTTTAGCACTCATAGGGCTTATTATACTCACACTTGCTCTTGAAAAATTAGGCTTTTTTGCATTTTTGAGTCAATTTATTATCCGACTTTGTGCCACTACTCCTACTCCCTCTAATTCTTGTATTTACCCTGCTCCCTTTATTTGTGCTACTTGGAAATTTTTTCTTTATTTTGTGCTTTTTGGAGCGGCTTTGGGTAGCTTTTTTGCTAATGATGGGGCGATTTTAATCCTAACCCCGCTCATTTTTGCTCTCTTTAGTCAATCTCAAACCTCTTTACCCTTTCAAAATCCTAAAATCACCCCCAAATGCAATCTTTTTGCTTCTTTTTCTCCTCTTATTATTTTTTTACTTTTGGGGAGCTTTATTAGCGATTTTGCTTCTAATGCTTTGGTTATCTCCAATCTTACTAATATCATCACCGCACAATACTTTAAAATCAGTTTTTTAGATTTTGCCCGCACAATGTTTTTGCCTCAACTCTTAGTAATTTTAGTTTCTTGGATAATGTTTTGGATTGTTTTGGGACGATATTTACCCAAAAATTTGGATTTTTATCCGCTAGAGGATTTAGCTTCCAAATCCTCCCAAAATCCCACTAACATTCCAAACACCACTGATTTAAATACTAAAGCCTCTACTTTTACGATTGTTTTTAGCTTTTGCTTGCTAGGGGCAATCCTTATAGGCATCACACTAGGAGAACAACTCAAAATCCCTATTTGCTTTTGGACGCTCTTAAGCGGGATTTTAGCGGTATTATATGGTGGTTTCATTGGCGTAATCAAGCCCTTTGCGTTACTCAAAGAATCACCCTTTGGGGTTGTGATTTTTAGTTTTGGGCTTTTTACTCTTGTTTTTGGGCTTAAAAAGTCAGGGATTTTAAACTTTTTGGAAGAATGGATTTTGGATTTAAGCTTATTTGATATAAAAACACAAATCTTTGCCATAGGATTTGGCTCTAGCTTAGGTAGCAGTGTGATTAACAATCTCCCTATGGTAATGCTTGGGGATTTGGCATTGCAAGAAAATCCCCATTTGGCTTATGCTCACCTTTTGGGTTGCAATATCGGTTCAAAGCTCACACCCATAGGCTCACTTGCCACACTTTTATGGCTTGAATCCCTCAAACGTTACGGGATAAAAATCGGCTTTAAAACTTATATGATAACAGCGAGTCTTATCACTATACCTGTGTTATCTGCGGGGTTATTAGGCATAGTTTTAAACTAATTGATATTTTTCTTTTAAGTATCTTTTAAAAAGCATTTAAAAATTAAGGGAGGATTGATTATAATTTGCAAAATCTTATAAAGGCTTAGTATGCAAAAGAATCCTACTTCATCAACGCAGATTTTACAAACACAAATTTTGGTTTTAGATTTTGGCTCTCAATACACACAGCTCATCGCTAGAAGACTTAGAGAACAAGGCGTTTATACCGAGATTGTCCCTTATTTTGAAAGCTTAGATTCTATCAAAGCTAAGAATCCGCGAGGCATTATCTTAAGTGGGGGACCTGCAAGTGTGTATGAAAAAGATGCCTATAAACCTGATAGCGGGATTTTTGATTTGGGCATACCTGTGCTTGGAATTTGCTATGGTATGCAGATTATTGCACAGCATTTTGGGGGCAAAGTCATTAAGGCAAAGGCTCAAGAATTTGGTAAGGCGACTTTGGAAGTTTTGAATCTCCAAGAAAGCTTGACTTTTTGTGAATTTAACCACGCGAAATTCCCTCAAATGCTTGAAGCTCTTATCAATCTATGGGAAGACTCCACCAAAAGCACCTACACTTTCTTGAAAGATAAAGAAAGAAAAGCAATGAAAAAAGAAGTGGAATCACACCTCAAACAAGCTCAATGTATTATTGTTGCAATAAGTAAAGAGGACTTTTTAGGCTTTATTGGGATTGAGAAAAATCATATTGAAATGCTCTTTGTCCATCCAAAATTTTTTAATAGAGGCGTTGGGAGGGCGTTATTATGCGAAGCTTACGAAAGATTTTTAAAGCAATATGAACAAATCCAAGCAACTTGCAACGAACAAAGCACCCTATCATCAGCCTTTTACCATCATTTAGGATTCAAAACGACTCAAAGAACTCAAAAAAATAATAGTGGTAGAGATTTTCCTACCTTGCATTTAACTATCACTAAAGAGGAATTTAAACAAAATCTTAAAACCTCGCACAATCTTTTTGAAAATGTAGAAACTCAATTTTCAGTTTGGATGAGCCACGCTGACAAAGTAAAATCTATCCCGCAAGGCTTTGTGGAACTTGCAAAATCTGGCAATACACATTATTGTGCGATTGCAGATACTAAGCGGAAACTTTATGCCTTGCAGTTTCACCCTGAAGTTACCCATACACAATGGGGAGCAGAAATCCTAAGAAATTTTGCTTTAAAAATTTGCAAGGCGGATTCAAGCTGGAATATGTATCGTTTCGCAGAATTTGAAATTACCCAACTCAAAGAAACTCTTAAAACAAGCAAAGTCTTGTGTGCAGTCAGTGGCGGGGTGGATTCTAGTGTGGTGGCTGCACTTTTATATCGTGCCATAGGGGAGAATCTCATACCTGTGTTTGTGGATAGTGGGCTTTTGCGTAAAGGAGAGAGAGAGGCGGTGGAGAAGATGTTTAGAGAAAATCTCAAAGTGCCTCTTATTACTGCTGATGCGAGTGCGTTGTTTTTGAAGCGATTAAAGGGCGTAGTCGAGCCAGAAATTAAGCGCAAAATTATCGGTAAGACTTTTATAGAGGTATTTGAAAAAGAAGCAAAAAAATATAATGCAAAGGGCGAGATACAATTCCTCGCGCAAGGCACGCTCTACCCTGATGTAATCGAATCTGTGAGCGTAAAAGGACCGAGTAAGACAATCAAGTCTCATCATAATGTCGGGGGATTGCCTAAAAATTTGAATTTTAAGCTTATTGAGCCTTTGAGGGAGCTTTTTAAGGACGAAGTGAGGGCGTTAGGAGCAGAACTTGGAATACCAAAGTCTATGCTGATGCGCCACCCCTTTCCCGGACCTGGACTTGCGATTAGGATTTTAGGCGAGGTGAATAGGGCGGACTTGGATTTATTGCGCGAGGCGGATAGTATCTTTATTGAGGAGCTTCATAAGGCTAAGCTTTATGATAGCGTGTGGCAGGCATTTTGTGTGCTTCTTAATGTAAAAAGTGTGGGCGTAATGGGCGATAATCGCACTTATGATAATACCATTTGTGTGCGTGCGGTAGAGGCAATTGATGGAATGACAGCGAGTTTTGCACATTTGCCACACGATTTTTTAGAATCTGTGAGTAATAGAATTATCAATGAAGTCAAAGGCATAAATCGTGTAGTCTATGATATTACCTCAAAACCCCCCGGCACGATTGAGTGGGAGTGAGAGATGACGCAGAGCTTAAGCAAAAAGTCTATGAAGAAAAAAACTTCATTATTACTCACGCCTAAGGAAGCGAGTGTTTGGGCGAGTGAGTATGTAGGCAAAAAAGTAACCAACAATAATATTCTTTATCTTATCAATTATGGAAAAATTGCAAATCATAGCACAAAGCCCAAAGAAAATTTGATTGATAAAAATGAGCTCAAAGCTTATTATGATACCACCTTAAAAGCCCAAAAACATTTGGAAACTCCTTTGTCTTTTGCAAACTATAAAGAGGCAGAGACGACTAAGCATATTCATAGATTGCACCCCTACAAAGGTAAATTTATTCCGCAACTTGTGGAATATTTTTTAGATTCTCATACAGATTCCTTAAAAAAAGAAGTATTTTTTACAAAAAAAAGATATTGTGCTTGACCCATTTTGTGGTTCAGGAACAACTTTGTGTGTAGCAAATGAGTTAGGCATTCACGCTGTGGGAGTAGAAATTTCTTGTTTTAATGCAATGCTAAGTAATGCTAAGATTAGAAAATATAACAATGTAAAGTTAAAAAAATATATTGATAAATTAACTAAGCTCTTAGAAACTAAGCAAGGTAGAGTTTTAGAATTTGAAAAGCAGCTCAATGAAGCTTTGAGTGATTTTAATCAAGCCCATTTTCCTAGTAAAAGTTTTAAAAGAAAGGTTACTTTGGGGCAAATTGATGAAAAGGCATATTCTGCGGCTAAAGAAAAAGAATTTTTAATTATTTATGAAAGGCTTATAAAAAATTTTAAGATTAAACTTCACACAAAAACAGCGGCAAAAACGCAGATAAAAACGCAGGGCAATTTTTTTGAAAAATGGTATATTGATTCTATAAAAGATGAGATTTTATTGCTTAAAAAACAGATAGAAAAAGCTCCTAAAGATTTGCAAGATATTTTGATGATTATATTAAGTCGCACAGCAAGGAGCTGCAGAGCGACAACACATTCTGATTTAGCTACGCTTAAAAAACCTATGCTTGAGAGCTATTATTGCAGAAAACACGGGAGAATTTGTAAGCCTTTATTTAGTATTTTAAAATGGTGGAAAAGCTATGCAAATGATACCTTAAAGAGATTGCAAGAGTTTCAAACTTTGCGGAGTGAGGCTTTTAGTTTGTGTTTAAATGCAGATTCAAAAAATGTAGATATTGTGGGTGAAATTTCAAAGCATAATGCAACATTTACAAAACTTTTAAAGCAACAAAAAATTGCTGGAATCTTTAGCTCTCCACCTTATGTTGGGCTGATAGATTATCACGAACAGCACGCTTATGCTTATGATATTTTTGCTTTACAAAGAAAAGATGAGAGATTGGAGGGCTCAAAGATGGGCAGAGTAAGGCAGCACAAGAGAAATATATTCAAAATATAGCAGAGGTTTTGCGTAATTCAAAGAAATTTTTAAAACAAGATTATAATGTTTTTTTGGTGGCAAATGATAAATTTAAGCTTTATCCTAAAATCGCGGAATTAGCGGGAATGAAAATTATCAAACAATATGATAGACCTGTGCTTAATCGCAGTGAAAAGGATAATAATGCCTATAGTGAAAGTATATTTCATTTGAAGGAGAAATAAATGCAAGATATAGAAATTAAAATTAGGCAACTTGCTATTGAGTATTCATTAAATCTGGATAAACAAATGAGAGCGAAGCTTAGAAATGCAGAATGATGATTTATCGCATTTTTTAATTTATCAGGTTTTAGGAATTAGCAATGATGAGGGCTTATTAATTGATGAGTATCAGAATAAAGGACGATTTCTTTATAAATATGCAGGGAGTTTTTTAGAAAATGCTACAAAACTATGTTTTAAATATGCTTTTGAAAATTCTGATTCTCTAAAAATTCCTAACACTTTAGGTATTCATCCTAGAACTTTTGAAATTGATTGCCTTTGTGGTTTAAATGCTATAGAAATTAAATGGAAAGATGCCACGACAGGTGGAGACCATATTATAAAGGAGCATACAAGAATTCAAGTTATTAAAAATGCAGGATTTATTCCCATTAGAATAATGTTTTATTATCCCAATAGACAACAAGCTATAAAAATTCAACAAGCACTAGAAACACTGTATTTAGAAATTGGAGGAGAGTACTATTGTGGTGATAAAGCTTGGAGGTACGTACAATCACAAACGCAAATTGATCTAAAATCAATCTTAGACCAAATTGCAATGGAGAGACAGAATGGATAAAAATTCTGTAATTT
>JAFLSC010000051.1 GCA_022511145.1 Helicobacter sp. | reverse complement strand
AAAGCACAACAAAGACAAAAAGAGCTTGAGAGCAGCCAAGAGCAATTCCAAAATACTGAAAAAACAGAGCAAAGTTTGGCGTTAAATAACCAAAATTCACAAACAAATCTCACACAAAATTTTTCTTTTGAAGTGCAAGGTAAAAATTTTGATGAGATTTTGGAGAAATTTAAAATCGCCTTCAGTGATACTTCTGTGATTAATTTAGAAATTTAAATTTCAGCTTGCAAATGCAATTTAACGGCAAGAAAGCGTCATTGCAAGAGGAATAGCCTCACAGCAATCTAACAAAAGAGACTTATAAGGGAAGATTGCTTTGGCTTACGCCTCACAATGACGAGAGAAAAATCTTACAATAAAGAATACTATTAAAATTTTATTGACAGATTTTATTGCATTTAGGAGTTAAAAAACTAAAATTTCAAACTTATGGTGCCGAGGGTCGGAATCGAACCGACACGGGGTTGCCCCCACTAGATTTTGAGTCTAGCGCGTCTACCAATTTCACCACCCCGGCTTGGAGAATAGCAATTATACCCTATTAAAATCAAATCCTTGCTTAAAGTTTAATCAATAGACTTTTTATTCTCGCCATTGCAAAAAGAAAATTCTCTATAAAACAACATATTGAATAGACAAACACGCCTCAAGTTCTGATAATTCTTTCAAAACTTCATTAGGCACTTCATCATCAACCAAAATTACCGCTAACGCCTCTTTCCCATATCGCCCTAACCTAAAATCTGCAATATTGATATTATGCTTTGCAAGAGTCGTCCCTACAAATCCTATTACACCGGGTTTATCATTATTTCTAAAAAGAATAATGCGTCCTTGAGGTTCAACCTCTAAAGTAAAATGATTAATCGCAACAATTTTGGGTGTATTTTCGTTAAAAACCGCTCCAGAAATGCTGAACTCTCCCTTTTGTGTTAAAAGCTTAAGGGTGATTTGATTTTTAAAAATACTTTGAGATTCCTTTCCTTCTAGCTTGATTTCAATCCCCCTTTCTTGAGCGACATAAGGAGCATTGACATAATTCACTTTATCCCCAATCGTTGCATTAAGCAATCCCACCAATGCAAAAGTTGAGAGAGAGGAGAGGTATTCTTTTATCTCCCCTTCAGCTTCGAGTTTCAAAGAACGCACTTCATTTTTATTAACTTGAATTGCAAAAAATGCCATTTTTTGCACTAACTCCAAATAAGCCTTAATGGCATTAGGGATTTCATTCTCCTTAACAGGTAAATTTAAAGCATTAGGAAAACTAGAACCTCTAGCTGATTCAATGGCAGCTTGAGCGGCTTCTATGGCAATTTTTTCTTGAGATTCTAAAGTATTAGCCCCAATATGAGGTGTTACATAGAGATTTTCTAAATCCAAGAGGGGATTATCAATGGCAGGTTCTTTAGTAAAGACATCAATCCCAGCCCAACGCACTTTTTTGGATTGCAAAGCTTCTTTTAGAGCCTCTTCATTATATAATCCACCGCGAGCACAATTAATCAAAATCACACCCTCTTTCATTTTAGCAATTTGTGCCTTGTCTATCATATTGATAGTTTCTTTATTTTTGGGGGTATGGATTGTGATAATATCACATTTTAAAATCTCATCGAAATCTTTAGTGTAGCTAATCCCTACATCAGTAGCTTTAGTTGGATTGATATAAGGGTCATAGGCAATCACTTCCATTTCAAAAGCTTTCATTCTCTTTCCAACGCGACTTCCGATATTACCAAATCCAATAATCCCAAGCTTCTTTCCCTTTAACTCTGTCCCATACCAATCCTCGCGTTTCCATTTTCGCTCTTTTTTAAGTTGAGTATTAGCATCAGGAAAATTACGGATTGCACTAAGAATATGGGTGCAAGTTAATTCTACGGCTGCTATGGTATTAGCTGTGGGGACATTCATCACGACAACGCCACATTTGCTTGATTGTTCAATATCGACATTATCAACGCCCACTCCCGCTCTTACCACTGCTCGAAGTTTTGTAGCCGCTTGCAAAAAACTTGTATCAACATCAGTTGAACTCCGCGTAATGACGACATCAGCCTTATGTAATTCTTTTTTTAGCTCTTCTTTAGGCAAAGAAGCCAGATTTATCATTTCAATATCACTAGCTTTTTTTAATAATTCTAAACCGCTTTGATGAATATGGTCGCAAACGATAATAGTAAATTTTGACATTTAAACTCCTAGGATTGAGATAAGGTGTAATTGATTTCATAATGTTTAAGTTTATCTAAAACATTACGAAGATAATTTTCATCTTCTGTGGCGACAACAAGCCAAATATTTTCACCCACTTTATAATAAGAATACTCAATATTGTGGGCGTTAAGGATTTGATTGATACAAAAAAATTGATAATCATTAATAATCCCCACAGAAACACGAAAGATTTGTTTAACGGGACGACTTAGATTATCCGCAAACAAAAATTTCACTTGCAATTCCGTTGCAGGATAAAAATATTGAATATCGTTATTTTTTGAGAAACGTTCAATCCAGCTTGGCACAATCTCTTCTGTGGCATTATTATCTCTTGCATTAAAGTCATAAGGTGTCATTTCTGCAAGTGAATAGGAATTTGTTGCCTCCATATAAAAACGCACTAATACAAATAAAATACACGCTGTAAAAAACGTAAAAACGATAATTAAAAATCTTGTTTGCATTGTTGCTACCTGCTAGGAGATTTGATTTTTGATAATATCTCCTAGTGTCATTTTATCATTCATACCTTCATTGAAATTTTTAACACTTTCTTTTTCTTTTTGTTTCTCAAGCCGTTTGACAGAAACACGGATACGATTATTATCCGCATCAATCAAAGAAATTACGCCCACCACTTCATCATCAACCTTAAGGTTTTCTTTTTTAAGTGGGGCTAAATCCTCATTGCGAATCAAAGCGTCAATTTCATTATTAATCTTAATGAATACACCAAAATCCTTTATATCGCGGATAATACCAACAACTTGACTATCTAGGGGATATTTTTTAGCAAATTCTTGCACAGGAGAAGCAATCAAACCTCTACGCGTCAATGAGATTCTTTCTTTTTCTTTGTCAATTTTAGCAATTTTTACTTCTACCTCTTCGCCCACTTTCATCAAATCTTTGCATCTTTCTTTATTCCAATAGGCATCTTCATTATGCAAAAGCCCATCAATATTGCCTAATTTAACAAAAGCACCAAAATCTGTTAGAGTAGCAATCACTCCTTTAAGAATATCGCCCTCTTTATGCGTTTTTGCAAATTCATCAAAGGGTTTATCTAAAAGTTTTTTGAGTGAAACACGCAAACGTCTTTCTTGCGTGTTAATCTCAATAACCTCAACATCAATCTCTTGCCCTTCTTTGAGGAATTGTTCAGGATTTTGAATATTTTTATTCCAAGAAATTTCTGAAATATGCAAAAATCCTTCAATATCATTCCCTAAATCCACAAAAACACCATAAGGCTCAATATTACTCACCATTACTTTAATCGCATCGCCCACTTCTAATTCTTTTTCAATCTCCTGCCAAGGGTCCTCTGTCGTTGCCTTAATAGAAAGTGCAAGACGCTTTTTATCATTGTCATAACAAAGAACTTTAACAAAAACTTCATCGCCCTCTTTATAGAATTTGGAAGGATTAATAGGACCTTTGTGGCTGATTTCAGTATAATGCACCAAACCTTCGATTCCTTGCACATCAACAAACATACCAAAACTAGTGATTTTTTTGACTTTACCTTGCAAATTCCCTTTTTGTGCTAAAAGATTATTGATAGTATCTTTTTTAATCGTATTTTCAAGCTCAAAGAGTCTTTTGCGTGAAATAACTACACTTTCTTCTTCGGGTTTGACATTAATAATACACGCCTTAATTTTTTTGCCTTCTGTTTTTGCACCCTCTTTAAAAGCTGCGGCAAACTTAGGCATAAAAAACTCTAACCCCTCGCATTCAACGACATAACCACCTTTATTTTTCTTGGTTACAATCCCTTCAACTACTTTGTCTTTATAGTTTTCACCTAAACTTTTAATATATTCTTTAAGCTTTTCTTTCTTGATTGCCTTTTTATAAGAAACAATGGGTTGCTCATTCCGCTTACCTATAATCACTATCGGTAAAGTATCATTTTCTTTAAAAAGCAAATTCCCTTTGGAATCTTTAATTTCATCAATCCCTACAAAGCCCTCATTTTTCTCACCTGGCACAGCAATAATAACGCGGTCCTCATCGATTCTGACAATCTTACCTTCTGAGACTTTTGTGTTCTCCTTTTTTTCGTGCTTATCAAGCATTGAGGCAAAATCTTCTTCACCCTCAACCAAGTAATCATACTCTTTTGAACTTAAATCTACAACAGCCATTAACGCCCTCTTTTAAAATAGAATTTTGTATTTTATAAAAAAAGCCCTTTAAAAAGTCTAAAATCAATATTTTTGTATTTCTTTTACTACTTCTTCAATAATCCAATTTGGTGTTGAAGCCCCAGCAGTAACGCCACAAAGAGATTTTCCAACAAACCATTTTTGGTTAAGCTCGGAGTAATCCTCAATCAAATAGCAATCCAAGCAATATTCCCTAGAAATATTATAAAGCTGCTTGGTATTTGAAGAATTTTTCCCCCCTACAATCACCATTATATCAACTTCTTTAGCTAAATTTCTTGCTGATTCTTGATTATCAGAAGTTGCGTTACAAATCGTATTAAAAATTCGACATTCTGTGCATTTTCGGATTAGAAAATTTGCAATCTCCAAAAATAATTCAATATTTTTAGTCGTTTGGGAAATCAACGCCACTTTATCTAGGAGTGTTTCATTCTCCAAGGCACTAAGAGATTCTATTACTAAAGGATTGGTGCTACAATAACTCATCACTCCTTTAACTTCAGGGTGATTGGCATCACCAAAAATAATGATTTGATACCCCTCGCCACTCATTTTTTCGCAAATTTCTTGAGGCTTGGTAACAAAAGGACAAGTCGCATTAGTAATATTGGGGGTAATTTTCTTTAAAGATTCCAAATCCTCTTTAGGGATTCCGTGTGTTCGGATAATTACTTCGGAATTAGGAGCAATAGCTTGAATATCCTCATTAACAACCACATTAAAATCCTCTTTTAAGCGATTAATTTCTTTGGCATTATGGATTAGAGGACCTAGTGTAATCCCATTAGGTTTAGATTCTGCAAGCTTAATAGCACGTCTTACACCAAAGCAAAAGCCATAATTTTTTGCTAATCTCACTTCCATAACAAACCCTATTGTGTGCTATAAGTTGTGATTTGCCCTAAAATATCCAAAAAATTAGGGAAAGAAATATTAATGTATTGTGCCTCAGTGATAATCATACCGCTTTTTAATCCCGCAATAGCAAAGCTCATTGCAATCCTATGGTCGCCATAGCTTGAGAGTTTTGCTTTTTTAAATGTTCCTCCTAAAATTTCAAAGCCATCATCAAATTCCCTTGCTTCAATCCCACAAAGTCTCAAATTATCCACCACCGCTTTGATTCTATCAGTCTCTTTGACTCTAAGCTCTTTAGCATTTCTTACTTGACTAGGTGTTTTTGCACACGCCATTGCAATGGCTAAAGCAGGAATCTCATCAATAAGCCACGAGATTTTTTCACACACCTTAACACCCTGAAGCTCATTAGGAGCGATAATTTCAATATCGCCGATTGTTTCATAAATCTTAGAAGTTTCATAATAAATAATTTTCACACCCATTTTTTCTAAAATCTTAAAGGCTTCAATACGGGTAGGATTAAGCAACACATTACGCAAAATTCCTCGAGAATTAGGGCAAATCGCTAAAGCAACAGCAAAGAAAAAAGCACTTGAAGGGTCAGCAGGAATCTCAATTTCTAAGGGCTTGAGCTTTTCTTTAAGAGGGGATACCTTTATCCCTTCTTTATCCTCTTTAGTGAAGCATTCAATCTCCGCTCCCATACCACCAAGCATTTTTTCAGTATGATTGCGGCTTAATTCTGGCTCAAAATATTCACACTCCCCTTTTGCAAAAAGGGCATTAAGAATCATTGCTGATTTTATTTGAGCACTTGCAATCTTGCTTTCATAACAAAAAGGCGACAATCCTCCCTTTCCGCGTATCACTAAAGGGGCGAGATTC
>JAFLSC010000050.1 GCA_022511145.1 Helicobacter sp. | reverse complement strand
GAAAAGTTTTCCTATTTTGGAGCTAATGGAATATCTCAAAGATTTACCTTATATCTTTGAATCTTTTCAAAAAGAGGGTTTAGAGGAAGGTTTGGAAAATTTAGGTGTTATAGATAAGGGAAAGGGATTTGATGATTTTTTAGCGACACTAGAGGCTTTAGGAGAGATTGAATGGGTGATTACACTTGATAGTGCTTTGGCTCATTTAGCTCTAAGTGCGGGAGTGAAAACTATTGTTTTATTACCTAAGCGATTTGATTGGCGGTATGGGGATTATAAAAATCCTCAAAGCAAATGGTATCCACAAGGTGTTTTTATTGCAAAAGATAATTGCTGGCAAAATTGTTTCAAAAGGGTAAGAGAGATTTTACTAAATCCTCTTGGGAGAGAGGATTAGAAATTTTTCTGAAGCAACTCTTCGGGTCTTAGAATGGTAATTAAGCGGTCATCTTTTTTTCCGACACCATAGATGAGGTTAGCGTCTTGACTAATGGTTTCTGGTGTTGGGTCAATATCAGATTCTTTAATTCGCACGGCTTCTGTTAAGCGGTCGATGATAAATCCTGCTCGCTCTTCTTGATTTCTAATAACAATATAACGCGTTAAATCTGTGGGTTTTTCGTAAGGCAAACCAAATTTTAAACGCAAATTAACCAAAGGAATTACCCAACCCCTCATATTAAAGACACCCAAAATATAATTAGGGACACCCGGCACCCTTGTGTATTCTAAGGGTTTAATAATTTCTTGAATACTTAAAATCGGAACAGCAAATTCTTCTGAACCGACGATAAAAGCAACCAGCTGAATAATATTTTCTGCTTCAACAGCAGGTTTTTTTTGCTCTTGCTGTTTTTGAAGAACATCTTTTAATTGACTACTCATTGGCTAATACCTCCTCTTTGAGATTAATATTTCTTTTAACAACATTCATCAAATATTCTGGTGAATAAGGTTTGGTAATGTATTCTGTCATACCGGACTCTACCCCTCGCATTCTATCAGTTTTACTTGTCCTGCTAGTAATAGCAATCAAAGGTAAGCTTTTAAATTTAGCATATTTTCTAACTTCTGTCGCAAAGGTGTAGCCGTCCATTTTTGGCATTTCAATATCCACTAAAATAGCATCAAAGACTTGGTCATTTTTGACAATCTCAAGTGCTTCTAAACCATTGCTCGCTTCTGTTAGCGTTAATCCTAATGGAGCAAGTGATTTTCTCATAATCGCTCTATCGGTTTTTGAGTCATCGACTATAAGGATATGGTAATCACTAGGCGATTTTTTATCTTTTTTGGACTCATTTTCTTTAATGAGTTTATTAATGCTTACTTTGACATTTTTAGCCATTTGCATCATTGCAGCAATATCAACAATCAAAGTAACGCGTCCATCACCACGAATCGTTGCACCTGCGATTCCTTCAGTTTCTTTGAGGTAGCTTCCGAGTGATTTAATAACAACTTCCTCTTGCCCAACAAGGAAATCAACAATGACTCCGATTTTGTTTTCTGCTAAACCAATCACAACAACATAAGCTTGTTGAGAGTTATCAAATACGCAATCCACACCAAAAATATCAGCTAGTCTTACTAGCGGTAAAACTTCATTTCTTAAGCGTAAAACACTTTTGCTCTCAACGGTATAAATTTCATCTTGAGAGATTCTCACTGTCTCAATAACAGAAGCGAGAGGAATAGCATAGAATTCCTCTTGAACGCCAACAAGAAGAGATTGAATAATTGCAAGTGTGAGAGGAATTTTAAGCTTGAGTGTTGTCCCTTGTCCTAAACTACTATCCACATCAATGATACCATTGAGTTTTTCAATATTAGTTTTAACAACGTCCATTCCTACACCACGACCGCTCACATTAGTTACAACTTTAGCAGTAGAAAACCCTGCTTTAAAGATAAGCCCATAAGCTTCTTTGTCTGTCATTGTATCAGCTTCTCTATCACTAATGATTCCTTTTTCAACCCCTTTGGCTTTAAGGATTAGAGGGTCCATACCCTTACCATCATCTTTAATTTCTACAACAATGTGATTCCCTTCATTGTAAGCTTTAAGTTCAACGGTTCCTTGCTCTTTTTTACCTGCGGCAGCTCTTTCCTCTTTAGATTCAACGCCGTGGTCGCAAGCATTTCGGATAAGGTGGACAAGAGGGTCTCCGATTTCCTCTACAATAGATTTATCAAGCTCTGTTTCTTCCCCGCTGATAATAAGTTCAATATCCTTGCCTAACTCTCTTGAAAGGTCTCGCACCATTCGTGGGAATTTGTTAAATACCCTACCAATAGGAAGCATTCTTGTTTTCATAACAGCAAGTTGAATATCTGTGGTTACCATTGAAATTGAAGCAACAACTTGGTTAAGTTCTTCAAGGAATTTTTCCCCCTCATAACGTTCCTCAATATCGTTGTAAATCGTAATGAGTCGGTTTTTACCTAATACTAATTCCCCAATCAAATTCATTAAGCTATCCAAACGTTTAACATCAACACGGATAGTTTGTTCCATTGCCGTAGCAGGTGCTTTTTCATTAGGTTTAGCACCAGCAGCAGGTTTGGCTGCCGCTGGTTTAGCTGCTGCAGGAGCAGGTTTTGGTGGAGTGGGAGCGGGCTTAGCTGCTGCAGGAGCAGGTTTAGGTGCGGCTGCAGCTTCATCTGCAACTTCAGTAGGAGCTTGAATATCACCCAATTCACCTTTCGCTCTTTTTTCATCTCTTTTTTTCTTATCTTCAGCTTGTCGTTGGTCAAGAAGTCTTTGGATTTCTTTTTCAACATCTTCAGCAGACATATTAGCATAATCCAATTCTGCCGCAGGTTCTTCTGCTGGAGCCGCTTCTGCAGGTGGGGGTGTAGGCTCTGGAGCAGGAGCTGCTTCAGCTGCTGCGGGAGCAGCAGTGGGAACTGCCTCACCTTTTGAAATCGCATCAAGTCTTACAATAGTATTTTCAATATCACCTTCCAATCCTGTATTAGCGTCTGTTCCTGTATCGCGGATAGCATTAAGGAGTTTTTTCATAAAATCGATGGATTCCAAAACAACGTCCATAATATCAGGTGTAATCACTAATTCCCCGTGTCTTGCTTTGTTTAATACATCTTCCATATGGTGAGTAAGGTGCGTTAAAACAGAGAAGTTCAAGAATGAGCCTGAACCTTTAACGGTGTGTGCCACCCTAAAGATTCTGTTAAGCAAATCAAGGTCTTCTGGTCGACTCTCTAGCTCTACTAAATCTTGGTCAAGTTGTTCGACTAACTCAAAGGCTTCTATAAGGAAGTCTTCCATTATTTCTTGCATTTCGTCCATTATCAATCCTTTCTTTTAGTTTATTGTATATCGTCTCTGTGATATTTTTCCATAATTTTGGAAATTTCTTCGTGCAATCGGTTCGCATCAAATTTTACCAAATAGGATTCTGCACCCGCTGATTTTCCTCTTGCTTCACTGAATTTATCACTAATAGAAGAGGAAAACATAAGAGGAATTTTTGAAAATCTTGAGTCTCCTTTGATTTTGGCAGAGAAGTGGAATCCGTCCATTTGAGGCATTTCAACATCTGAAATAATAAATTTAATATGCTTAACCAAACTCTCTTTATAGGTTTCATAGAGTTTTTCTAGCTTTTCAATACCGGCATTCCCATCATTAGCCTCAATAATATCAAAGCCCATTTTTGCTAAAAATTCTCTAAGGATTTTTCTTGCAATGGCACTATCATCTAGGATTAAGACAGAACCATTAAATCTCTTATAACTACCTTCGTCATTGAGTGTAGGTTGATAGAAACCAAGGTCTTGCACCAAGCTTTCCAAATCAAGGATAAGCAAAACTTGGTCATTTTCGATTCTTGTAACACCGGTGATTTTGCTTTTGTCTAATCGAGAATCCACCGTTGAATTAAAGTGAGCAGGCTCAATATCTTTCCAATTAATTCTTCGGATTCTTTTTGCTTCATGGACAACAAAACCAATCATAATATTATTAAACTCTGCAATAATCACTCGAGGTTTAATTTTTTTCTTTTTTGGGATTTCAACATTCATCCATTTTGCAAGGTTAATGACAGGAATAACAACACCCCTTAAATCAAAAATTCCCTCAATGTAGCTAGGAACGCCTGGCAACTCTGTTAAAGAAGGAAGTTTAATGATTTCATTAACTTTAGCAACATTAATCCCATAGACTCCCTCATAATGTTTGCCTTTTTCAATCTTGTGAATACGGAAATCCACAAGTTCCATTTCATTTGTCCCAACTGCTATATCCACTTGCTTTTCAAAATTTGTCACCTAAAAACTCCTTTTTAGTTAAGGATAAACAATTATTTTGAAATTCTACTATAAAATATTCTTTTTTACAAGAAAAAGAAGTCAATCCTTGATAGTTAATTTGATGATTTTGCATTTTTTCGCCCAAATGAAAGTGTCCCTCGATAATATCAAAATTAGTTTTTTGGGGATATTTTTTTTGATAGCAATCAATTCTTTGCAAAATAAAATTTTTCACATTAGGTAATCCATAATGAATTTTTTTTGCCTTAAGGTGTTTGATAATTTGAGGATAAATTGATATAAAACGATTTAAAAATGCTAAAAGAGTGATTAAAAAGGTATTGCGAATCAAAAAAGTGTAAAATCTATATTTTTGATTGATGAAAATATCCCCGTGTGCTAAAAAAACTTCTCTATTATTGAGTAGAAAAATTACAGGTTGCTGGGCAAGTTCAATACAATGGATATTGTAAAAATAAGGGATTTTAGAGAGAATAAAATCGTGATTTCCCTCGAAATAAAAAATCTCGTGGATTTTAGAGAGAGATTCTAGCTTCTGCAGTGTGGGTTGATTATCCCTCAAACATTCTTTGATGCCTCCTACCAAAAAATCAAAAATATCCCCCATTAAAAAAATCTGCGTTTGGGGGATTTTCATAAGAGAATCCAAAAAATCATCTAGTGTATTGCGATAAAGTGAATGATGATGAGAATCCGCAATAAAGATTGCATTTTTTTTAATCTCAATGGGTTTATCAAAGGCATATTTAAGGTGCATAAGCGATTTTTGGTAAGCCTAAAGATTCTTCTAAGCCACAAACGAGATTTGCATTAGCAAGTGCTTGGGAACTTGCACCACGCAATAGATTGTCAATAGCAGCAGTGATAAACAAATCTTTTTCATCAGTTTTTGCGGAAATATCGCAAAAATGCGTTCCGGCGACATTTTTGATTTGAACGGAACTTTTTTCATAAATCCGAATAAAAGGTTCTTGTTTATAGTGCTGTTTTAAGATTTCAAGAGGGTTGAGCGGAGATTTGAGTTTAGCAAATATCGAAACAAGCATTCCTCTTGTAATAGGGATTAAATGTGGGACAAAAAGACATTTAATTTGTGTTTTACCAATTTTTTGGATTTGTTCTTTAATTTCGGGTGAATGGCGATGATTGATAGCCGAGTAGGCAAACAAATTCTCATTAATTGTTACAAACTGCGAAGAAGCAGTGAGTTTTTTACCTGCACCACTCACACCACTTTTAGCATCAATATAAAGGGTTTGAGCGGTATCCAAATAAGGAATGAAAGGCAAAATCGCTAAAAGTGTGGCGGTAGGATAGCAACCCGGATTAGCAATCAATGAAGCTTTTTTGATAATATTACGATTATATTCAGGAAGCCCATAGACTGCTGATTTTAGATTTTCTTTATCAGAATGAGGGCAATAATATTCCTCATAAGTTTCCAAACTCAAACGATAATCCGCAGATAAATCTATAATTTTAATCCCTTCCTTATGCAAAGGTTTGGCATATTCCATTGCTTGTTTGTGAGGAAGTGCGAGAAAAACTAAATCTGACACTTTAATGATATTTTGAATATTAGCTTGTAAGATAGGCATTGAAAGAGTATCTTTTAAGCTCGGGTGGATATTGCTAATCTCATCATTTTCTTCTGTGGCGAAAACGGCTTTTAATTCAAAAACAGGGTGGTTAAGCAGGAGCTTGACTAGCTCTAGCCCTGTGTATCCTCCTACTCCTACGATTGAAACTTTAATTTTAGGCACAATCAACCTCCTCCCATAAAAGTAAGACACTCAATAATATCACCTTCATTCAACCGATAAGTTTCCCATTGTTCTTTTTTCACAATATGAGTATTAATTGCTACTACGATACTTTGTGTGTTAATTTCGTATTCTTTAAGTAGCTCAAATAAAGTGTTTTGTGCTGTTTTGATAGATTTTCCATTGAGTTTAAGCTGCATTGTAATCTCCTTAAATAATCTAAAAATTTAAATTCTAACAACCTAATCATATCATTTTTTATTAAAAAAACGATAAAAGAATCCACTTTTTATGATTTCTTTTCCCAAAGTAAGATAAAGTTCGCCTTTTTTGACATTTTTGCGAATTGTGCTTCCTGCCCCAATAATACAATCATCTTCAATACAAACAGGAGCAACTACTTGGGAGTCGCTCCCGATAAATACATTTTTTCCTATTTGTGTTTTATGCTTTGTTTTACCATCATAATTGCAAGTAATAAAGCC